>JAILKE010000003.1 GCA_024694125.1 Bacteroidales bacterium | reverse complement strand
CACCTTCACCACGAGCAGCAACACCCGACCTCTCCTGCTCACCATGCAAGCCTACCCATCGCCTGTAAATCAAGGCGGTACGGTGACCTTCTGCGCGCTGCACAACCGACCCGAGAGTGCCGACCAACTGCGTCTGCAAATATACACGCAGACAGGAATCAAGGTGCTCGACCAGACCGTCTCGTCGAGTGCATGTCCCGTCGTCTATCTGGGACAAAACGAGAAGGGACAGGACATCACGATTGAAGAGTTCAAGAAATCGGAGGATATCTCCCTGATTTCGAACTACATGAATGCCGACGAGACCAGTCAATTGATGGGTCAGACCACCTTCACGTGGCAGGCAAACGTGGCACCAGGCATCTACCTCTACCGCGTCTATCTCACCGCCGGCGGCACCGAGTCGGTCTCCAAATCGCACAAGTTGATTGTATATTAAAGAATATTAAGGGGAGTGACAAAGAAGTGACAGGGAAGTGACAAAGAAGTGACAAGGACGATACAAACACCTGGTGGGTGGAGTCCTCAATTGTCTATTGTCGATTTTTACCTTTCAACTTTCAATTATCCATTGTCAATTATCAATTAATTATGGATCTGATTCCCTCATTTCAAGTAGATCATACCCACTTGCAGCCTGGTATCTATGTGAGCCGACAGGATAAGGTGGGAGGAGAGAAGGTAACGACTTTCGATATCCGAATGACGGCGCCCAACCAGGAGCCGGCGTTGGCACCATCGGCCATACATACCATAGAGCATATCGTGGCAACCTATCTGCGAAACAATGCAGAGTGGAAGGACAGCATCATCTACTGGGGACCCATGGGATGCTTGACAGGTAATTATCTCATAATGAAAGGCGAACCAACCTGCGAGCAGGTGCGCCAATTGATGATTGAGGCTTTTACCTATCTGGTCGAATATAAGGACGAGGTGCCGGGAACGACTGCTGCGACGTGCGGTAACTATCTGCTGCATGACCTGCCCATGGCGCAGTGGGAGGGACGTCGATACCTGGACCGGCTGAAGAACCACTTCTGCTGTGAGTATCCCGGGGTGGAGCGACCTAAAGATCTAAAAGGAAAACAATTCTATGACGCTTAAAAACATAGTAGTTATAATATATACGAGTCTGCTCTGTCTGGTGCCCTCGGGGGCTGCAGGGCAGACTTTATTGTCCGATGATAATCATAACACGCTATCCATTTCCGCAGTCAAGTTGGCCAAGAGCCAGCCAGCATCGGCCCTGACCATAGCCGAGCCAGAGGTGCGAAAGTACCGCAGCAAGGGATGGGGCAAACTGCTGTGGAAGGGTGGCATCATCCGAACCAAAGATGCAGACGGCCGTAGGACCGGACCTTATTATATAGAGATGGAGTCCCTCATGTCCAGTTTGCTGCGTATAGACTTCGTCAATGGTTATACCGTGGGCCCGGACTTGATATTGGGCTATGTGAACCGAGACATGAGCCGATGGCAGTTGCACGCTAACGTGGAGTACGGATGCAGCCGTGGAGCCTGGATGGGCGAGGGTGCACTGCGATACTTCGCACCGCCGCAGTACGGCAGTTGGGTGGAGGTCTTCGGTGGCCGACGGACCACAGACTTCGATCCCGATCCACTGATGGGACGTCTGCAGCAAGATGCAGCAGTGGGCCTGTTCGGCTGGAACGGATTCAAACTCTATGAGGCGGAGCGCTATGGCCTGCGTGGCAGGTACTGGGCAGGCGGTAATCTGTGGATCGAGGCGGGAGCCTGGTTGGAGGGTCGATACGAGATGACCAATCACCGCAAGACCAATTCGTTCGGCAAACATCCCGACAGCAACGTGCCTGTGTGCTATGACATGCCGGTTTCGTTCTTCGAGGTCGATCAGACGGGGAGCGGTGCTTATCCATCAGGGAGTGAAGACCTCATTGTGATTTCGTTCGATGATGATCATCCCATTGATCCGCTGTTGAACTGGGAACAGAATCCCTTTCTGCACTGGGTAGAGGATCACTTGTGGCGAGCAGACCTGACATTGGAATATACTCCGCAGAGTTACCTGGAGGTGGAAGACGATATGCACAGCCAGGTGAAATCGAACAAACCGACCATGCGGTTGACATTCAAGGCAGCGTGGGACGGCGGCGACCATCAGTGGGGCGGTCGGGTAGCATGCTATGATGCCTATGATGACCCAGAGGACCGTTTCCGCTATCTGTCATTTGACTTCAGCATCGAGCAACAGCTGGTGCGGCGTAAGCATCATATCGCATATTACGGTTCGGTGGGCGGCTTCCCTGTGAGCCGTAATGTAGGACTGGCAGACTATAGGCATTTTGATGCCGCGCATTACTGCTGGCAGGACCGTATGAAGAACAGCCTGAAGTGGTTCTCTCTGCTGACCAACTACGAGGCATCGACGGGTAATGTGTGGAACGAAATCCATGCGGAACATAGGTATCAGCATAATGCTATCTTCGGCCAATATACGCAGGTGCACTTGCTCCATGCTCCAGAACGCCAACATCTGGAGTTCTCCTACGGCTGGCACCTGATTGACCAGATGCGTATCGGCCTTTCTGTCGGTTTTGACAACATCTATAAAGGCTTCGACTTTGATGGCATCGGTTTCAATATGATTATTGAGGCAAAGAAGTGACAGGGAAGTGATTTGCATCATTAAATGGAAGTGACAAGGAATTGACAAAGAAGTGACAGGGAAGTGACGTGGACGATACAAAATTCTGACGAAATCATGTCTCCTTTGTTGTAACCCTTCCAGTTCGAAGGTTGTTTTTCAATTTTCAATTTTCAATTTTCAATTTTCAACTTTCAACTTTCAATTTTCAACTTTCAATTCCCCAGTCATTCAGGCATTTTTAATTGTTAACTTTTAATTTTTAATTTTTTCATAATGGTTCCTCTCGCCGAACGAATGCGCCCCAAGACGCTCGATGGGTACATCGGGCAGCAGCACCTGGTAGGTCCGAACAAGGTGTTGAGGCGCATGATAGAATCAGGACACATAGCCTCATTTATATTATGGGGCCCTCCCGGTGTGGGCAAGACTACATTGGCCAAGATTATTGCACAGACCCTCGACTTGCCGTTCTATACATTGAGCGCAGTGAGCAGCGGTGTCAAGGAGGTGCGCGAGGTGATAGAGCGTGCCAAGAAGGATAGATTCTTCCATCCGGACCACTCGCCGATATTGTTCATCGACGAGATTCACCGATTCTCTAAATCCCAGCAGGACTCGTTGCTGGAAGCTGTCGAGACAGGTGTGGTGACCCTGATTGGTGCTACGACCGAGAATCCTTCCTTCGAGGTGATACGTCCCTTGCTGAGCCGTTGCCAGGTATATACGTTGCGCCCCATTGGAGATGATGACTTGCTGCAACTGCTGGACCGCGTGCTGCACGAGGATTCAGAGATATCGGCCAAACATGTCGTGGTGCGCGAGACGACCGCCCTGCTGCGATACGCCGGTGGCGACTGCCGTAAGTTCCTGAACATAGTGGACCTGGTGTGCGGTGAGTATGCCGACGATTTCGACTATGAAGAGGATGAGGACGACGAGGATGAAGAGGAGACAGAGACACCAAAGAAGGCAGAACAGGTCATCGAGATAACAGACCAGTTGGTCACCGCCCGTCTGCAGGAGAATCCGCTCGCCTACGACAAGGATGGCGAGATGCACTACGACCTGGTGTCGGCTATGATAAAGTCGATACGCGGCTCGGACCCAGATGCTGCTGTTTACTATATGGCGCGAATGATAGAGGGCGGCGAAGATCCTGCTTTTATTGCCCGGCGTCTGGTTATCTCGGCATCGGAGGATATCGGATTGGCCAATCCCAATGCACTGCTGATAGCCAATGCCGCATTCGATGCAGTGCAGAAAATCGGTTGGCCCGAAGGCCGTATTCCTCTGGCCGAAGCCTGCGTCTATCTCGCTTCTTCGCCCAAGAGTAATGCCGCATACAATGCCATAAACAGTGCCCTGCAGAAGGTGCGCGAGACTGGCAACCTGCCGGTGCCGCTGCATTTGCGCAATGCCCCGACCCAACTGATGGCCAAGGAGGGCTACGGTCAGGGATATAAGTATGCGCACGATTATCCGGGACACTTCGCCTACCAGCAATACCTGCCCGATGCCCTCGTGACTGAGGGTGGTATGCAGCAGAGTCTCTTCTACCATCCTCAACCCAATGCCCAGGAGGATAAGCTGAAAGCTCAACTCAATATGCTGTGGGGAGAAAGATTTAAGTGATTTCGGGCGAAATCACTTATAATTGATAATTGACAATTGATAATTGATAAATTTATCCAACTGAAACTGGAAATTGAAAGTTGACAATTGGAAATTGAAAGTTGGAAATTGAAAATTGAAATAATCTACTGTGTCCAGTTGTCTGAAAATTGCTAAATATTTCAATGACTAAATAAATAGTAAATTGTAAATGGACAAATAGTAAATATAGAGAATCGTCAAATACTAAATAAAAGAATTGAATTTTGTATAGTGCATTTGGTAAAAAAACGATAAAATGTTGCAAATTTGCCACTTTTCGTAAAAAAATAAAAGAAAATAGAGTTAGTAATTGAAATATTTGCTAAATTTGCACTCGCTAAATCCTTAACCATTTTTATATTTAACAAAAAAAAATGAAAAAGTATAACTTTTATGCAGGACCCTCCATACTGAGTCCATTCGCAATCGGTGAGACCGCTAAGGCAGTAGAGAACTTCGCAGGTACAGGCTTGTCCATCCTCGAGATCTCCCACCGATCCAAGGAATTTCAGGCTGTGATCGACGAGGCTAATGCGCTTATCAAGGAATTGTTGGACGTGCCTGAGGGATATGAAGTACTCTTCCTCGGTGGCGGCGCCAGCCTGCAGTTCTATATGATGCCTCTCAACCTGCTTAAGAACAAGGCCAGCTACATCGATACTGGTACTTGGGCTCACAATGCTATCGGTCAGGCCAAGTTGGTCGGAAACGTTGAGGTGGTAGCATCCAGTGCTGATAAAAATTATACTTACATCCCTAAGGGATACAAGGTAGCAGCTGACAGCGACTACTTCCACTATACCAGCAACAATACCATCTATGGTACTGAGACCCTCGAGACTCCTGAAGTAGGTGTGCCTCTGTGCTGCGATATGTCTTCGGACTTCATGTCTCATCCTATTGACGTAAGCAAGTTCGACTGCATCTATGCCGGTGCACAGAAGAACGTCGGCCCTGCAGGCGTTACCATCGTCATCGTCAAGAAGGATAAGCTCGACAAGGCTGGTCTGCCTACCATGCTTGACTACCAGACCCACGTTAAGAAGGGTTCTATGTTCAATACTCCTCCATGTCTGCCTATATACACCTGCCTCCAGACCCTCAAGTGGTACAAGGAGTTGGGCGGCCTGAAGGTAATGGAGCAGCGTGCCATCGAGAAGGCAAGCATGCTGTATGATGAGATTGACCGCAACCGTCTCTTCAAGGGAACTGTTGCTGTTGAGGACCGCAGCCGCATGAACGTATGCTTCGTCATGAACGACGAGTATGCTGAACTGAACGACCAGTTCTTCGAGTTCGCCAAGGGCAAGGGTATGGTCGGCATCAAGGGTCACCGTTCAGTAGGCGGTTTCCGCGCATCTCTGTACAACGCTATGCCTAAGGAGGGCGTTGAGGCTCTCGTAGCTTGCATGAAAGAGTTCGAGAAATCAATCTAAATTATTCAATCTAAATTAATTGATAATTGAAATGAAAGTTCTTATCGCAACTGAGAAGCCTTTTGCTGCTGCTGCCGTCAAGGCAATGGAAGAGGTGCTCGCCAAGGGCGGCATCGAGGTAGCAAAGCTCGAGAAATATACAGAAAAGAAACAACTCCTGGAGGCTGTAGCTGACGCAGACGGCATCATCATCCGTTCGGATATTGTCGATGCTGAAGTGCTCGATGCAGCCAAGAACCTCAAGCTCGTAGTGCGTGCCGGTGCAGGTTATGACAATATCGACCTGGCTGCTGCTACTGCTCACAACGTTGTGGCTATGAATACTCCTGGCCAGAACGCCAATGCTGTGGCTGAGCTCGTCTTCGGTATGTTGCTCTTCCAGTGCCGTAACCAGTTCAGTGGTGCTGCTGGTACTGAGCTCAAGGGCAAGACCCTGGGTCTGCACGCCTTCGGTAACGTAGCTCGCAACGTAGCTCGCGTAGCTCAGGGCTTCGGTATGGAGGTATATGCATACGATCCATTCCTGACCAAGGAGCAGATCGAGTCTGCTGGTGTCAAGGCTGTTGCTTCTATTCCAGAGCTCTACAAGACCTGCCAGTATGTATCACTGCATTGCCCAGCAACCAAGGAGACCATCGGTTCCATCAACTATGACCTGCTCAAGACCATGCCTAAGGGTGCCTGCCTGATCAACACCGCCCGTAAGGAGGTCATCGATGAGGCTGGTGTGATGAAGCTGATGGAGGAGCGCGACGACTTCAAGTACATCGCCGACGTCAAGCCTGCAACTGCTGATGATTTCGTTGCTAAGTTCGGTACCCGCGTATTCTTCACTCCCAAGAAGAGCGGCGCTCAGACAGCCGAGGCTAATGCCAATGCCGGTATTGCTGCTGCCAACCAGAGCGTAGGCTTCCTGAAGCAGGGTATTGACAAGTTCCGTGTCAACTAAAAATTGATAATGATAAGGTGTGTCCTGAGGGCTGATGGACTGTCCATTGAGCCAGCAGGACACCCTCCAATTCATAGAAGTAACATTGAAACAGAAGGCGAACAATGAGTTTGATCCCTTCCTGAACGAGTGCCAAACCTATGTTTGGGAATGGTATATCCCGGAGCACATAGTGCGCTTCGGGATACCTTCGTTGAATAGCCTTTGGGTCAGCAATCACGACAATAACATCAAACTCGCAACGATGTTGGAGCGTGTTCATCCCGACGATGTGGAGAAGATCTTCGTGCGTCAGAACTCGCCCATCTATAGGTCGGACAAGATGTTTGAAGTCGATCTGCGCCTCAATGTGGCAGCAGAACTGAAACCCGATGGTACAAGTTCCGGTCAATATGAATGGTACGGCTTCCGTGGTAAGATAGTGCGCCGTGACGAGCAGGGTAAGCCTGCCTACCTGCGTGGTGTGGCTATCAACATTGACCACCGTGTCAAGGTGCAGATGAAACTGCTATCGACCAAGGACCGCCAGATTCAGACGCAGCGGCAGCACGTTGAGTACTGCCTGGGTGTGATGCAGGAATTCAAGGCTTTCATATCGAACCTGGCCAGTCATGCTGATGGCATCATCACTGGCGAGATGCAGGGCACACGGGAGGAGCGACTCCGAGAAATATATATGCTCAAGCAGCAGGGCGAACACCTGATGGAACTGATAGACAGAGCCAGTCACGTGGCTGGCGGACAGGTCCGTGATACGGATAATGAGGTGACGCGTATTTCGCTGTGGGAACATCTGGCTGAATTGCAACAGGTCTATTCGCTGCGGATGCCTCAGGGAATGAAAGTCTATTTCTCCAATCTGTACGATGACGTGACGATCTATGCCAACGACAAGTTGCTCGACCTGATGCTGGAGAATGTGGTCAATAGCCAGATGCACAACACGCGCAACGGTTACCTGACCCTCACGTACAGGTTGCTCAATCCCGATTTCATCCAGTTCTGCGTGACCTGTACCGAGAGCGAAGCCCAGTTCGGTAACCTGGAGATGGTACTGACCGAAGGTGGTATGAGTCTCAGCTTCTGTCGTCTGTTGGCCAAGAGACTATTCGGCGAGGTTGAAGTAAAGCAGACCGAGGACCGTCGTCTGCACTATATGGTCACCCTGCCAGTGGATGCCCGTCAGATAATCAGTCCTGCTGGAAACTCTACTCCGGGGGTAACGCCCATCCGGGAGGCTGTCAATGGTATGGACGATGACTTGCTGTCGGACAATGATGCTGATGCGGGCCTGTCGGAACTGGCAGTGGATCAGCCTGCCGATATTCAGGTATCGGTATTGGTCGGTTCGAACGATTCGCCCGAATTGTTCCAGAATCAGCATCTGTTCAATGTGATTCATTTCCGCAGTACGGATGCCCTGTGGGAGGCTTATAAGTCGCAGAACCCCGACATCGTCTTTGTCGATTACAATCTGTCGGGCCACATGCAGATTGACGAGGCTATTCAGAAGATGCACGATCTCTACCCAGCTACTCCGATCATCGTCACAGCTCAATATGCGACACGTACGCTGCATCACCGCATTCAGTTGGATGGTGCCCGATACCTGCTTCGTAATCCTTTATCATTGCGCAAGATCAATGTGATGATCAAGAAATATCTGAAATGATTTTTTAAGGGAAGTGACAAACGAAAGACTTCGTACGAAAACGATAACGAAAACGAAAAGTTTCGTATGAAAACGAAAATCAAAAAAGTCGTTCAAACTTCCATTAACCCTTTAACCGTTAACCATTAAACTTTATATATAATCATGGCAACTGTACGCCCATTTCGCGGCCTCCGTCCAAGTGCGGAACTCGCTCCTGTAGTATCTTCTCGTCCATACGATGTGCTCTCTTCACAAGAGGCATACGATGAGTGCAAAGGTAACGAGAAGTCGCTCTATCATATCATTAAACCAGAGATTAACTTCGACCCTATATGCGACGAACACGACCCTAAGGTCTATGACGCTGCCGTTGAGCAGTTCGCCAAGTTCCAGCAGCAGGGATGGCTCAAGCAGGATGGCAAGGCTTGCTACTACCTCTACAGCCAGACTATGGGTGACCGTACTCAGTATGGTATCGTAGTGGCTGCCAATGTGCAGGACTATGTCAATGGCGTAATCAAGAAGCACGAGCTGACTCGCGCCGACAAGGAGGAGGACCGCATGAAGCACGTCCGCTGCCTGAACGCCAATATGGAGCCTGTCTTCTTCGCCTTCCCAGATAATGATGTGCTCGCTGAGGTCATCAATCGCGTCGCTGCCCGTCCTTCGGTAGAGCGCTTCACTTCGGCTGAGGGCTTCGGTCACGAGTTCTGGGTCATCGACGAGGATGACCTGATTCAGAAGGTTACTGATGCTTTCGCTGCTATCCCATATCTCTACATCGCTGATGGTCACCATCGTACAGCTGCAGCTGCTCGTGTAGGTCTGGAGAAGGCTCAGAACAATCCTGCTCATACGGGCAACGAGGAGTATAACTTCTTCCTCGCTGTATGCTTCCCTGCATCGCAGCTCAAGATTATGGACTACAACCGTGTGGTCAAGGACCTGAACGGTCTGTCGGACGAGGCATTCCTGCAGAAACTCGCAGATAACTTCGAGGTTAAGTTGATGGGTACCGAGGAATATCGTCCTACTCATCTGCACAACTTCAGCCTCTACCTGGGTGGCAAGTGGTACAGCCTCACAGCTAAGCCCGGTACATACGATGACAATGATCCTATCGGCGTGCTCGATGTATCGATCTCATCTAATCTGATTCTGGACGATATCCTGGGCATCAAGGACCTGCGTCGTGACAAGCGTATCGACTTCGTCGGCGGTCTGCGTGGCCTGGGCGAACTGAAGCGTCGTGTAGATAGCGGAGAGATGAAGGTTGCCCTGGCTCTCTACCCTGTATCGATGGACCAGTTGATGGCCATTGCAGACAGCGGCAACATCATGCCTCCTAAGACTACTTGGTTCGAGCCTAAACTCCGTTCGGGATTGATCGTTCATAAATTGGATTGATAGATAAATAGAGAAGTTAATGGGAGTTGACAGGTGGTTGCCGGATTCCCATTAACTTCCCAATAATTGTCGTCCGATATTCCCTGTTAACTCCCCAAGATTTTCCCAATATAACACTTTATGGAAGAACTGCGCTTCATATTGAAATACGTCTCGGGACTTCTCTCTCGAACTGACGAGACCTGGGCGCGACTGGCCGAACCCGATTGTAAAGAGGGACAGGCGGACTATATGCTGCGTTGCTACTATTGGCCGATGATGGGCGTGGGGGCATTGATCATCTTCCTGCTGCACGGTAATGGCGTGATGCTGCATTCTAAGTTGCCGTTCGATGCTCCTTTCAGCCTCGAATATGCGATGAAGGGAATGGTTGCCTTCGTATTGAGCTATGCCGCGGGACCTACATTGGCGAGGTTGCTGCTGCAGCAGTGTTTCTCCAGCCTGACGCACATACATTTTGACAAGAATCAGATTGAGGTCTTCGTGCATTACTGTATGAGCATCGTGATGTTGGTCGAACTGCTATGCGCCTGTTTGCCTTATTTCACGTTCCTCTCCTTCATCGGTCTATACGTGATATATATAGTATATGTAGGCACGGACGTGTATCTGAAGCTTCAGACAGCCCGCAACTTCTTTATGACGTTGGCTGCTGCCTTCATCTATTTCAGCCCACGCATCATCTCGGGGCTTTTAGCCATATTTGAAAAATGAGTAACAACAAAAACAAGAAAAACAGCAATACTCAAGTCAATATCCGGAACAAGCGAGCAACCTTTGACTATGAGATTCTCGATACCTATACAGCCGGACTGGTGCTGACGGGTACCGAGGTCAAGTCGTTGCGTGCAGGTAAGGCTGGATTGACCGATACTTTCTGCATCTTTGACAAGGGGGAACTCTGGGTCAAGAATGCCTATATTGCCGAGTACTTCTATGGTACATACAACAATCACAACAGCCACCGTGACCGCAAGTTGCTGCTCAGCAAAAAGGAGTTGCGTAACTTGGCGAACGACAGCAAGGAACCGGGTCTGACCATTGTTCCCCTGCGACTGTTCTTCAATGAGAAGGGATTGGCCAAAATGGACATCGCTCTGTGTAAGGGCAAGAAACAGTTTGATAAGCGCAATACCATCAAGGAGGAAGAAGGTCGCCGTGAACTGGACCGTGCCAAGAAACATTTCTTCTGATTTTAATTCCACGACAGTAATATGGAATATCCAAGTCTGCTCCTGACCAATGCCGTCGATGAGTTCGCCAAACTGCCTGGCGTGGGACGCAAGACTGCCTTGCGCCTTGTGTTGCACCTGCTTCGACAGGAGCCTGAACGTGCTGTGCAGCTAGGCGAAAGTCTGATTCGTCTGCGTCGTGAGGTCCATTACTGTCGTATGTGCCACAACATCAGTGACAGCGAAATATGCTCCATCTGCAGTAATCCGCAACGAGATGCTACCACGCTCTGTGTAGTGGAGAATGTCAAGGAGGTGATGGTGGTCGAGGCTACCCGTCAGTTCGGAGGTCTGTATCACGTCCTGGGTGGACTGATTTCGCCTATGGACGGAGTAGGGCCTCAGCAGTTGCAGATAGACAGCCTGGTGGAACGCATCCGTGAGTCACGTCAGCCTGGATCAACTACGCCGCGTGTGCAGGAGGTCATCCTGGCGCTATCTACGACTATGGAGGGTGACACAACCAATTTCTATATTTTCCGCAAACTGGGCGAGTTCCCCGATCTGCGGGTTACTACCTTGGCACGCGGTGTCGCTGTGGGTGATGAGATCGAATATGCCGACGAGATTACGTTGGGCAAGTCTATCTTGAACCGAACTCTCTTCACTGACAGTTTCGGACAACAGCATACCTGATTCCCCTGTTCGATGTAGGGTAGTGAGCAAGTTCGGAACTTGCGAAACTCGAGCCTTTTATTGACCTAAATATTCAATTGTATATTGATGAAACATATAGCAAGCATTATTCTCGCCTCTCTCTGTCTGTCGCCCGTAGTGGCGCAGCAGGTGCAGCGCGTACATATAGGTGATAACCAGCATTACGGCATAACATACAGCCTTCCTGCCGTGGGCCTGCATGTGCAGGCTGAAGCAGTTTGCACTACGGTGCGGGCTGGCGTCTTTGCTCAATATGCCGAGAAGTATCTCGGTCTGACCAACGTGCCGATGGAGGACCAGACGGTTTGGACCCTCAAAAATGTTGAGATGGATCCGGTCATTATGGCCGATTCATCGCGCACTTTCCATATCAACTTCAGCGAAAAGGTGTATGCTCCGACCTTTTGGTTGGGCCAACAAGGCCAACTGGTCAGCATCAATCGAGAGCCTGCTGTAGCTGCGCCCCTCAAAGCTCCGGCACCTGATACTCCATTGGTCTTTACGGTCGATACGTTGGCATCGTATGCTCCGGAAATGCACTCTTCCGATGTCTTGAGTGAAGAGATGCTTAAGGCAGGTTCGCGTTCCAAGCAGGCCGAGATTGCAGCACGACAGATCTTCCGCATTCGTGAGAGTCGTCTGAACCTGCTCACTGGTGACGTGGATCATCTTCCGGCTGATGGCGCTTCATTCCGTATTGTACTGGATCATCTCAAGGCGCAGGAGGCCGCCTATCTGGAACTCTTTACCGGAGTGGTCGAATCGACGACTGTGAATCGATCTTTCGAATTCCGTCCGCGTGAGCAGGGGCGTCAGATTCTGTTCCGATTCTCGTCACATTTCGGTTTCGTAGAAGCTGACGATCTGTCGGGTGAAGCTGTCTATATGCAGGTTGCCATCACCTCGGACCAACGCAAGGTCCCTGCTCAACTGGATGCCAAGGGCCGTGCAATCCCTCAGGCTACAGGTATTGCTCATACTGTACCGGGTCGTGCTCGCGTAGCGGTCTCATTGCGTGGTGAGGTCTTGGATCAGGGCGAGTGGCCTATGGGGCAGTTCGGTCATGTCGAGTTCCTGCAACCAGGTCAATTCACGGACAAGAAACTTCCCACCTCGGCGCAGTTTGACCCTGCTACGGGAAAGATAACGGTTTTCAGGGACGGGAATTGATACTTCGTACGATAATGATAACCAAAACGAAAAACAAACTTCGTACGAAAACCATAACGAAAATGGCGGTGGCGGCGAAACCCTAATGGCTATAAAATCGTACAACCTCACAATCATAAAATCGTACAACCTCACAACCATAAAATCCTACAATCATATAACATAAAGAACTCACATGAAACGCTATTTATATCCATTGATCATCTCATTGCTCCTCGCTATCTTCCTATGTGTGGGAATGTTGCTGGGTGAGCGCCGTGCCGTAGCTAATGGCTATGGTGCCTATATGTCGAGCGATGATGCTTCGGGCGAAATGACTTCGGACGATGCATCGGCCAAGTTGGTCCACCTTTTCGACCTGCTTCGCGACAAGTATGTAGATAGTCTTGAACTTAAGAATCTGGTTGAGGATGCTATCCCCACCATAGTAGAGGAACTTGATCCCCACAGCAATTATATTCCTGCGCAGGACCTCAGTGAGGTTAATGAGCAGTTGGATGGTTCATTCTCGGGAGTAGGTATTCAGTTCAATATTCAACAGGATACTGTGATGGTCATACAGGTTATAGCTGGAGGTCCATCGGAGAAGGCTGGCATTGTTCCTGGTGACCGCATCGTTACGGTCAATGATTCTACTTTCTGTGGCAAGGATATCAACAACGACCGAGTGCTCAAGACTCTGCGTGGTCCCAAGGGTTCAACTGTGAAACTTGGAATCAAACGTGCGTCGGCAGACGAGGTACTGCATTTCGATATCGTGCGCAATGATATTCCGGTCAACAGCGTCGTGGCAACCTACCTGGATGGTACTGTGGGTTATATCCGCATTGACAATTTCGGTCGCAATACCTATCAGGAGTTCTTTACTTCACTCGTTACACTGCGATCACAAGGAGCCGAGGGATTCCTGATTGACCTGCGTGGCAATGGAGGTGGATACCTTGAGGTATGTATCGCTATGGTCAATGAGTTCCTGGGTCGCGGCAACCTCATTGTATATACCGAGGGTCGATGCCAACCACGTTCCGATGTATATGCCGATGGTCGTGGCAACTTCCAAAGCGTTCCGGTCGTGGTGCTCATTGATGAATGGTCTGCCTCAGCTTCAGAGATCTTCTCGGGCGCTATTCAGGACAATGACCGTGGTACTATCATTGGTCACCGTTCATTCGGTAAGGGTCTGGTCCAGCAGCAGTTCGACCTGGACGATGGTTCGGCGCTGCGTCTTACCATTGCCCGTTATTATACTCCTTCTGGTCGATGCATCCAGAAGCCATACGAGATGGGTGAGCGTGACAAGTACCTGATGGATCTGGTCGATCGATACAATCATGGTGAGTTCTACAGCAAGGACAGCATCAAACTGGCTGACTCCTTACGTTATCAGACAGTAGGTGGTCGTGCCGTATATGCAGGTGGTGGTATCATGCCCGACATCTTTGTGCCGACCGATACTTCCTACATTTCTTCCTACTACAATCGTTGCATCAATACGGGCGTCATTTATTCCTTCGCCTTCCAGTACAGCGACAGTCATCGCAGTCAGTTGGCAGGATTCTCGTCGTTTGAGGCTATGCGCGATTATCTCCGTTCGCAGCAACTTCTGCCTAAGTTCATCGAGTATGCCAAACCCAAGGTGCGTGGTACTGTCGCCCAGCAGCGTCGCAGTGGTGAGGCAATCGAGATTCTTATCATGGCCTATATCATGCGTCAGGCTGGCTACGAGAACTATTTCTATCAGATGTTCCAGGCTAATGACCAGACCTACCATCAGGCGATGGAAATACTTCGTTCCGGAAAAGCTTTCCCGAAGGCGGAAGATAATTGACAATTGATAATTGCTAAATGACTCAATAAATAGTCAAATAGTAAATCGTCAAATAGTAAATATACTTAATCCTTAAATAGTTAATCGTTTTATGCCGAAGCAGGACAAACTTGATATGCGGTATCTCCGTATGGCTCGCATCTGGGCAGAGAATAGCTACTGCAAGCGTCGCCAGGTAGGCGCTTTGCTGGTCAAGAACAAGATGATCATTTCCGATGGCTACAACGGTACGCCTACAGGCTTCGAGAATGACTGTGAGACACCTGAAAACACTTCGAAGAGTTATGTCCTTCATGCCGAGGCCAATGCTATTTCGAAGGTGGCAAAGTCGCACAACAGCAGCGATGGTTCGACTCTCTATGTCACGGCTTCGCCTTGTATCGAGTGCGCCAAGCTCATTATCCAGTCTGGCATCAAACGTGTGGTCTATGCCGAGGAATATCGTATCACGGACGGCCTTGACCTGCTCCGCCGTGCAGGCATTGAACTGGTATATATGCCTATTGACGAACAGCCAAAGGAGTGAAACCCCTTTTCAATCGATAATTGAAAAGAGATAATTGACAATTGATAATTCATAATTGATAATTCCTTTAGGGTTCAATTGTTTGGCATTGGGAAAGAGTTGAAAGGCTCAATAAACAGTAAATCGTAAATTATTAAATAGTAATTAAGTTTATGGAATTAATTGACGGAAAGGCAACTGCTGCAGCCATCAAGCAGGAGATTGCAGCCGAAGTACGGCAGATGTTGGCTGCCGGTAAACGAGCACCACATTTGGCCGCTATCCTGGTAGGTCACGATGGAGGTAGCGAGACATACGTTGCAGCCAAGGTTAAGGCGTGCGAGGAGTGTGGCTTTACCTCAACGCTGCTGCGTTTCGAGAGTGATATCACACAGGAGCAGTTGCTCGCCGAGGTAGAACGTCTCAATCAGGACCCAGAGGTGGATGGCTTCATCGTGCAACTTCCTTTGCCCAAGCATATTGACAGTCAGCGTGTCATTGAGGCTATTGACTACCGCAAGGATGTCGATGGTTTCCATCCTGTTAATGTGGGTCGCCTTTCCATCGGTCTGCCTTGTTTCGTGAGCGCTACTCCTATGGGTATTATGGACTTACTGGAGCGTTATCACATTGAGACCAAGGGCAAGCATTGTGTGGTACTGGGCCGCAGCAACATTGTAGGTAAACCAGTAGCTTCGCTCATGATGCAGAAGGCCTATCCAGGCAATGCCACAGTCACAGTCTGCCACAGCGCTTCGGAGAACCTGAAGCAAATCTGTGCTTCTGCAGATATCCTTATTGCAGCTATCGGTCAGCCAGAGTTCGTCACTGCCGATATGGTCAAGGAGGGTGCTACCGTGATAGATGTAGGTACCACTCGTGTCCCAGATGCAACCAAGAAGAGTGGTTTTAAGCTCAAGGGTGATGTCAAGTTCGACGAGGTTGCTCCTAAATGTGCTTTCATCACTCCTGTTCCTGGTGGCGTTGGTCCTATGACCATCTGCTCCCTAATGAAGAATACACTTAAGGCCGGTAAGGGCGTCAATTGGTAATAACGCTCGATCAGTGGGACATTCTGCTGAAGATTTATGCCTTGCAGGATAAGTTGTTCGGCAAAAGTATTAGATACAAAAAAAGGACTTGCTCAGTGAGCAGGTCCTTTTTGCCTTTCTATAAGTTTTACAGAGTGATCATTTTCTTCCCTATGTATTCAAGTGGTCCCAGTTGTCGGTCATCGCTCAGTACAATGGCATAACCTGAATTGGGCTGCATACATGCGGCGAATTTTGCCAATGACCCCTTCGAGGTGATGTGATGGGTGCAACGGCTCATCAGCATGAGGTCATAATAGCCATGGAGAGGAGAGTTGTGAATCTGGGTATAGTGTAGTGTGGGAGGAAGCAATGGCAGAATTTCGGTGGAGACATATTGAGCATCGTCCGAAAAGAGATAGAATTCCGTCGCACCACAATGTTCTGCGCACCATTGGACCGCACGTACGAAATAGTCCGGTGTAGCAGGATGACCGTACGCTTCCGTATAGTGGGAGAGGTCGCCTCGCCTGATGTGCACAGCTACTGCATTAGGCTCAATGCGATGATAGAGAGTTAGGTTGTCGGTATCAAGACAGGCTGGATTAGGCTGGAAGATTGTAGTATAGTCTGCATACATCTCGGCACAGTCCGCATAATATCCATCCAACAGAACAGGAGGACGCAGTTGTATCCAGTCCGTGGTTCCATCTTCGGGGTACCTCCCTACATGACGGAAAGCTCGTCGGTACAGGACCTTCTGCCAAAAGGGCGCACGCGTGAACGGTAGCTTGGGAAAGACCTTCAGAAGGGTAAAACTGCGGTCATCCAGCCCATTCATGTCCCGCCCGTCTTTGTCGTAGAACGAGAGATCGTAGCGGACTTCATATCCATGCTCGTAGAAACTATGTCCCATGAGGTACTGCTGCATCTGGGAACAGATGCCTCCGTCCATCCGCACAATAATCACAGGACGTGCTCCAGTGAGGCGCATCTGCCAATGAGCGATATGTCGGAATAATGCGGCAATCATGGTATATTTGCTATTTTACTATTTACGATTTACAATCGTCATTAACGTTATTTACGTTATTTACGTCATTAACGTCCTTAAAATTATCAATTGAACTTGCTCAAAGTTTGTACTTGATCTTGGAGATGACATAAACGACGCACATGTCAAGGAAGATAGATACGGTCAGTCCTATGCCAGCGCCATCCAATCCTGCCATATTGTAGCCAGTATAGACCGACAGGAAGAGGAAGATATAGCTGATGAACTCCAGATACATGAAGACTCGGCTGTGACCTGCTGCCAATGGGATGTAGGCCATGGGTAAATAAGCAGCACGGAAGATCAGTCCGACTGTGGCATACTGTGCCATGCGCACAGCACCCATGAACTCGTCGGTATTGAGCAAGGGCAATATCCAGGGCAAGAACACGATGATGAGAGTAGCGACAGGAATAGCCAGAGAAACCAAGAGTCGAACTTGCTTCCACACCGTCTTGCGGCGTTCCTCGAGATTGTCAAAGACTCCAGCCAAGCGTGGGTAGTAGTCATTGTCCAAAGAAGCAAAGATGAGGCCCGCATAAGAAAAAGCAATTGAATAGCCAGCACCGAACAGACCGACTTCAGCTATGCCCAGGTCTCCGCCACCCGCGGTGCGGTTGATGTACGACTTGATGTAGAGCATGGTGCCGTGGCTCACTATGTTGGTGATGGTAAAAGCCAGACCTACCTTCATCATTGGTGTGCCCTGTTTGAGGAACAGTCGGGAGAAGAGGAAATGTGGCTTGTTGTAGCGGTACGAATAGCTTGAAATGGCTATGAACTGTACGATGGAGAGTATTACCAATGCCGGGACAATGCCTCGCAACCCCCAATACTGATAGAACGGAAGCGTGACCAGTATGGCCAATACGACATTGACGATGGAGAGAGTGGCAATAGCCTTGATGCGGCGGGTAGCCTTGAGTACCGTCATCTCGCCGCAGACCATGGTACTGAAGCCAATAGCTGGGGAGAGAAGCAGGATGCCACCCACATGGTCGAAGTCGCTGAAGGTGAAATAAGAGATAGGTTCGGCTAACAACATACACAATACCGAGCCGAACACCGCAAAGATAATTACCCAGGTACGTAGCAGTTTGATCTGTTCATCAATTTCAGCGCCCATCAACTGCCGCTTCTTGTTGTCGGTCTCCTTGCACCACAGTTCGTACTTCTGCGATACACCGCGTACACCGGCTATGTCCAGTCCACAGTTGGTTGTGGTATGAATCAGTTCGCGCGTCTCGTTGTACATATCGTTCAGTCCTTTGCCACCAGGGCCCAACAGCATGGCGGCTATCTTGCCACGTACGATGTTGAGCACCAGGCTCAGTCCCTGAACGCCTGTGAATAGGCCAGTTATCTTGAGCAGACTCTTGTAGCTGCTGAAATTGATTTTCATGTGTTGTTTATCGAGTTATCTTGCCTGTACATAGGCAAGCAAATGAAGTTTCTATTGGCTGAGTAGGGTCAATGTACGGCCGATGATGCGCAGTACAATGACATGCAACATGAATATGGGCAGGGTCCAATTTCCCGCCGTTTCGGCCCACTTGTGACGAAGGGGCGAGAGCATTCTTGCTCCGCGGCAAGCAGCATATAGCAATGCCAATACGCCGGGCCAGAAGAGTGCTGCAGTCCTGATCTTGGCATCTATGTCGTCGTAGCAAATCAGCCCAATGACAGTGAAGGCCAATCCCAAAATGGCGCATAGCTCCGTGTGCCATTGTGGCTGAATGTCACGAAGGGAGCCAGTGCGGGCATTGAGCAGTCTTCCCAGTCCCATACCCAACATAAAATCAACCAATCGGACAGGTGGCCAGACATAGAGCCATGCATTAATCTGCTCCGATGGAAGGATATAGGCAAGGAGTGCATAGGAGGACAACAGACAGGGCAGAGTGCCCCGCCACTGTATCGCCCTGTAAAAAAGTGGTAATAACATCCATGCCAAAAGTAAATCGGACAAGAACCAACTGACAGGATTGCCCCCGAAATAGATGTCGCTGACCGGAATCCAGGACTGAACCAACATCAATGCCGGCAGTGAATGCAGGAAAGGCAGTAACTGATGATTGAGTATATTGGCGAAGAGCCAAGTCCCGAAATGTAGCCACAACAGCTTACTGCTGAACCTGCGCCGCAGATATTCGCGATGGGAGAAGGTGTCTGTAGCCAATCTGTCATGCTGGGAGAGCCATGTGACCAGTCCACTCAAGACAAAGAAGAAGGCAACGCCGCAGTCTCCGCCTGCATCGAACGGCGAGAACCCAATCAGGCTGCAATGCGACCAGATGATGAGCAGCATGGCCAATGCCCGTAGTCCTTGCAGTTCCTGTATCATATCCTTGCAGTGTCCGTGAAGAGGTTCTACCAGATGAGAGGGGATATCCAATGGATTACAGACGGCGGGTTACCTCGCCAATCATGTAGTCCTTCCAAGACTTGAAGTCACCAGCCAGGATATGCTTACGAGCCTCGCCCACCAGCCAGAGGTAGAAGGAGAGATTGTGTATAGAGGCAATCTGCAGGGCGAGGTACTCCTGCGCGTGGAAGAGATGACGCAGGTATGCCTTGGTATGGATGCGGTCCAGTTCGCACGGACCATCTTCTTGGATAGGAGAATGGTCGTGTGCCCACTTGGCATTCTTCATGTTGATGATGCCATGGCTGGTGAAGAGCATGCCGTTGCGCGCATTGCGAGTAGGCATTACGCAGTCGAACATATCCACGCCGCGTTCGATGCCCTCCAGCAGGTTGGCAGGTGTGCCGACACCCATCAGATAACGTGGACGGCCCTGAGGCAGAATCTCGTTGACCACCTCGATCATTTCGTACATCTTCTCGGTCGGTTCGCCGACTGCCAGTCCACCTATGGCATTGCCCTCTACGTCCATAGCAGCAATCTTCTCTGCCGCACGACGGCGCAGGTCAGGATAGGTGCAACCCTGTACGATTGGGAAGAGAGCCTGGTGATAGCCGTACATGCCGTTGCCGTTCTCGTCTTCAGTCTCCTTGTAACGCTTGTAGCATCGATCCAGCCAACGCTCGGTCAGGTCGAGGCTCTTCTTTGAATAGTTGTAGTCACTGTCGCCAGGAGGACACTCGTCGAACGCCATCATGATGTCGGCGCCGATGATACGTTCTATCTCCATGACACGTTCAGGGGTGAAGAGATGCTTCGAGCCGTCGATGTGGCTGCGGAAAGTGCATCCCTCCTCGGTGAGTTTGCGGTTTTCGGCCAACGAAAAGACCTGAAATCCGCCCGAATCAGTCAGTATAGGACGGTCCCAGCTGTTGAACTTGTGCAGTCCGCCAGCCTCCTGCAGTACGTCCAGTCCGGGACGAAGGTAGAGGTGGTAGGTATTGCCCAAGATGATTTGCGCCTTGACCTGTTCGCGCAGTTCGCTGAAGTGCAGGCACTTGACCGACCCCACAGTGCCTACGGGCATGAAGATGGGCGTCTGAATCTTGCCGTGGTCCGTCTGAATCTCTCCGGCACGAGCCCACGAGTTGGTATCTGTTGCTTGTAGGGTGAATGTCATTTTCTCAATGCAGTTTCGCGGTTGGCCTTGACCACCAGATAAATATAATAGAGGAGGCCAACGAGCACAATGGCTGCAATGGCATACTTGATGTAATCGCTGTAACGCTGTACCTGGGCAATCAGTTCCTCTTCGGGCATGACATGACCGAAGAAGGCGCCCAATGCAGCCAGAACAGTGTTCCATGCACCTGCGCCAAGGCTGGTGTAAAGAATGAACTTAGGCATGCTCATGCGCGCCAGACCGGCAGGAATGGAGATGAGCTGACGGATGGCAGGGATGAGGCGGCCTACGAAGGTGCCCACTGCACCGTGTTCGGCAAAGTAAGCCTCGGCTTTCTCCACACCGGGGCGGTCAATGAGCAGCATATGGCTCAGACGAGTATCGGCAAAACGATGTATGATGGGACGTCCCAGCCAATAGGCCAAACCGTAGTTGATCAATGCACCGATCAGAGCGCCCAAAGTACCGAACAATACGATGAGGGGTAACGACATGGTGCCCTGGTTGATAGCTACATAGGCTGCTGGGATGATGATGATCTCTGATGGAAAGGGGATGAACGAACTCTCGATGGCCATACCCAGGGTAATGACTCCGTAGCTCATGTTCTCGGCGATCCAAAGGTAGATTTCTTCCATAAATGTAAAAATGATTTACAATTTGACTATTTACAATTTACGATTTATTTAATCAATGAAAAAATTAATAATTGCATTTCCGACGATATTGATCGTTAAGAGAAAGCCAAAAATAGTAAATAGTCAAGTTGTCAATTGTTTTAGTCTTTCAGTTGTTCCAATGCTTCCTTGTCTCCGATGCTCTCGAAGTAGTCGCGCATTATCTGACGATAGGCTTTCTCGCGGACGCGCATCTTGAGCAATTTCCGATAGACGACGTCGGCCTCCTGTTTGTGGTCCGTCTGTCGCAGGATCTCGGCATAGGCGATGAGATAAGTCCGTTTGCGGGGGAAGAGCTTGATGGCAGCACGCAGGGAGTCGATCACTTCGTCAAATCGGTGCATGGAGGTCAGGACCGATATGCGCAACGAGCATACCGACTCGTCGTGCGGGTTGAGGCTGTAAGCCTGGTTGATGAAGTTGAGAGCTGTGTTCTGGTCGCCTTCGAGCAGGAAGATGCTTGCCAGATGCATGTAACCCTGAATATTGCTCGGATCGCGTTCCGTGAGTATGTCGAAGCACTCCTTGGCCAGGTCGTTCTGTTCGGTCTCCATGTAGGCGAGTCCCAGCAGTTCGTATGTGATATTGATCTGTTGCTGAATCTCGGCATCTGACATATTCAGATTGCGGGCGCCAATCTTTCCTTCGGCAAAGCGGCGTGCATTGAGCAGATAGGGGATGCAGTCGGTATAGTGGGACTGGTCATACAGCATATAGCCGCGGATGAAGGAGAGCAGCGGATTGTCCGCCTCGATGGCAAGGCCGTATTCGCACGCCTCCATACACTTGTCCTTGTCGTGCATCAGCATGTAGCACCGGGCCAGGTCCTGCCAACTGTAGATGTCGTAGGCATTCAGGTCGAGCGAGCGTTCCAGTATGGGGGCTGCCTGTTCGAATTGACCTGCGTCGATGAGTATGGCCGATATGCGGCTGAGAGATTCGGCATCATCCTTTATCAATTCGGCAGCCTCGGTCATGAAGGGAATCAGGACAACGTTGGGCAGGGCATCGAAGAGTTCCTCGATGGTATTGACCCAATCGGCAGGAGGTACCTTACCTTCGCGCAAAGCCGTGGTGAAGTCCTGCAGGGCGATGCGAGGATGTCCGTGCAGCAACTGGAACGTGAACTTCAGTCGGAGAGCCGCACTGTCGTCGCTGCCTTTGTACTTCTCGAACATCTTTTCAGCCTCCTCCACGTGACTGGTGTGCAGCCCTATCCAGATGGCCCAATACTCGATTGAGGCGTTGCCGGGATGCAATGATAGTCCGTGACGAACCAGGGCCGATGCCTCGTCTGTCAGGTTCAAATCGAGCAGGTCACAAACGGCATCTTCTATTTCGTCGGGGTCGTAGTATGATAGGGGACCATTGGCCATGTCTTGCCAAAAGCGGTAAAAGGCTTCAGATTTCTTTTTCACGAAGGATGAAGAGGGAGGTTATACTAACAATTGATAATTGATAATTGACAATTGATAAAAGTTAGGAAGTTAACCAATTGATAATTGGTAATTGAAAAACTCTCTTCAGTTTCCCGAAGAAAACCTATTACAAAACAAATCAATGACTGAATCGTAAATTTTATCAATTATCAATTATCAATTGTCAATTAGCTCCTTGGGGAGCTACTTGCTTTCCTTGAGCGATACGGTACGGTTGAAGACCAGATGCTCGGGGGTGGTGTCCTTATCAATGCAGAAGTAACCCAGGCGCTGGAACTGGAAGTGAGTGCCTACAGCGGCATGCTCCTTGACGAATGGCTCAATGTAAGCGTGCTCGATGACAACCTCGCTCTCCGGATTGCGTTCGCTCTCGGTGGTAGCCTCCTCGTCCATGAAGAGGGCATTGTACAGACGGACCTCGGCCTGTACGGCATGCTGGGCCGATACCCAGTGCAGCGTGCCCTTGACCTTGCGGTCAGCACCTGGCATACCTGACTTGGACTCGGGGTCGTAAGTGCAGAGGATGTTGGTGATGTTGCCATCGGCATCCTTCTCGACGCCGGTACACTTGATGATGTAGGCCGACTTGAGGCGAACCTCCTTGTCGATGGTCAGGCGGAAGAATTTCTTCTCGGCTACCTCCTGGAAGTCCTCACGCTCGATGTACAATGTGCCGCTGAAAGGCATCTGGTGTACGCCGCTTCCCTCCTGCTCGGGATTGTTGTCCATGTCGCACATTTCGACCTTGCCCTCGGGCCAGTTGGTGATGGTGAGTTTGACAGGGTCAATCACACCCATGATGCGGGTGGCATTCTTGTTCAGGTCATTGCGCACGGCATTCTCCAGGAGACGGATGTCGTTCAATGCATCATACTTGGTATAGCCGATGGTGGTGATGAAGTCGCGGATGGACTGTGGCGTATAACCACGGCGACGCAGACCGCACAGGGTTGGCATGCGTGGGTCGTCCCAGCCACGGACTACGCCGGTCTCGACCATGTTACGCAGGTAGCGCTTGGACATGACGGTGTGGGTCAGGTTCAGACGGTTGAACTCAATCTGTCGTGGGGTATAGGTAGTGCCCTTGATTTCGGCGAAGATCTTGGCGAAATATTCGTACAATGGACGGTGTACCTCGAACTCCAGCGTGCAGATGGAGTGAGTGATACCCTCCAGGAAGTCCGACTGGCCATGGGCGAAGTCATACATAGGGTATGCCTGCCACTTGGTACCTGTGCGGTGGTGAGGGTACTTGATGATACGGTACATGATTGGGTCGCGGAAGTGCATGTTCGGGCTCGCCATGTCAATCTTGGCGCGCAGGGTCATCGTACCCTCGTCGAACTCGCCCTTGTTCATGCGGCGGAACAGGTCCAGGGACTCCTCGGCTGGACGGTTGCGGAATGGGCTCTCTACACCAGGCTGGGTAGGAGTACCCTTCTGTTCGGCTATCACTTCGGATGACTGTTCATCTACGTAGGCCAGACCGCGGCGAATCATCTCCTCGGCCAGGTCCCACAACTGCTGGAAATAGTCTGAAGCATAGTACATACGGTCGCCCCAGTCGAAACCGAGCCAGTGTATGTCCTCCTTGATGGCATCTACATATTCAGTATCTTCGCGCGATGGATTGGTATCGTCAAAGCGCAGGTTGCACTGACCGCCGTACTTGGCTGCTGCGCCGAAGTCCATGCAGATAGCCTTGGCATGGCCGATGTGCAGGTAACCGTTAGGTTCTGGTGGAAAACGTGTATGTACCATCTTGGTAGGAGAAGCGGCTACCTTGCCGGCAGCGATGTCCTCCTCGATAAATTCTTCAACAAAGTTCGAACTCTTCTTCTCTGTTACGTTAGCTTCTGAAGTTTCCATATTGAAATGTCTGTTGTATAGTCTAAACAATTTTTTTTACAATTTGACGATTCACAAATTACTATTCATTTGAATATAGTAATGATTCGTTTCCCCTGGGGTAATACGATTTCAGTGAATTGACTCTTATTTTTTCTTTTTCTTCTTCTTGGAAGGGGTGACGACGAGCGAGGCAGGGTCATACTGGTTGTTGACGCCCAGAGCCTTGACATCGAGCAAACGAATGTTCATGATTTCGTCGCGATATGCATCGCCTGCGTAGAAGAGCAGGTCCTGCAGAATCTTGCGGTTCTCCTCCGAGGCATCCTTGTAGGTGTTGTGGAAGTTGCGCTTCATCTGGTTGGCAATCAACTCAAACAGGCGCAAGCGTTCCTGGGCATCCTCGATGGTCAATGCGTGGGCTACCAGAGCCTCCATGCGCTTGCCGTACATACGGATGCGGACATTCGACTGCATGTTGGGCAGCGGTTCGGGCTTGGAAGCCAGTTCCTCGGGCTTCATTACCTCGCATGGATAGTCTATGTCGAGTTCGTGGCCAGCTATCACCGATAGATGGTCCCACAGGATGTTCTTGCGACCCGATACCTGAGCCAGGTCCGGATAGAGATCTCCCATTATGCCTACTATGGCGCGGGCGCAGGCATTACGCCGCTTGCGGTCGGGTATGGTCTTGCAGTAGTTGACCAATGCCTGTATGTTGCGACCGTATTCCGGCAGGATGATGTCTGGTTGTTGGGTGTTATAGGCTTGCATAGTCATAATTATTACTTTATTGAAAGTGAGAGCTCTCCGATGCGTACGCCCTTGGGCTGGAATGGGGAAACGGTCGGCGGGGCTGTTGTCCGATGTTGGACAAAATGGGTTATAGGGTACGTCTTTCACTCATTGGGCTGGGCGGGAAAGGCGAGGGAATATCATTGGTTGGCCAACTGCTCCAGTTGGTTCTTGGGCAACGAGGCAACGAAGTCCTTCAGGTAGAATGGGACAAAGTAGGCCGTGTCGTCGAACTTGCCCTGATTGAACTGCTTGATGGCGAGTGCCATCAGGTCCGATGCCATGACGCGGACGCCCGGGATGAAGTGAGCGTGGGGATGCTTGATTACCTCCTGGCACTTGTCCGCACCGTCGCCGCAGAAGTAGATGTCGTGCTCCTCCAGCATGTCGTGCAGATAGTCGGGGCCAATCACCTGTGCGCTGACCGGTTGAACCTCGTTCAGCGCTGCATCGTACAGGGCTGTATAGACCTCCATGCGTCGTGCGTCGATCATTGGGCAGTACAGTCCGCCCTCGGGCATGCCGTCCGCCAGCAGTGGCGAGAACATCACGTGGCAGCACAGCGCCTGCAGGGTCTGTATGCCCATCAGCGGGATCTGCAGCCCGAAGGCTACCCCCTTGGCCTCGCTCACGCCGATGCGCAGGCCCGTGTAACTGCCTGGTCCAGCGCTTACGGCGACGGCATCGGGCATCATATCATTCTCTCGTGCGAACTGCAGGGTATCCTCGACGTACTGACCAAGTACGGAGGCATGGTTGGGACCCTCGGTGGTCTCTCTCTTAAATTCGATATTAAAGTCATGACACAGGGCTACGCTGCATGCCTTGGCCGAGGTCTCCATGAGCAATATATTCATAATCCGAAGTGAATGCGCATGCAAAAAGATGCGTTATAAATGCGTGCAAAGATACAGCTTTTTCGTCTAATATCCAAAAAATGCTCTCTCTTTTTATTGAAAAGCAATGCAAAATAGAAAAAAATGCAACTCTAAAGTACAACTTAATAAAAAAAACATTATCTTTGCCGTGTTATTCAGTATTCAAGTCGGGCAGTAGGCTCTTTTCTCGCTTAGGGTCAATGAGTCAGCCAATGCGTCCCGGCTTGTATTGCTGCATACAATTTCAATATATATACAATTGGAGTCCTTCGATTCACTCCCAATTTCAGAAAAAATCTTATTCAATGATACAGTCAATGACTGGTTACGGCAAGGCAAGTGCCGTATTCCACAACAAGAAAGTAGTCGTAGAGATACGTTCGCTCAACTCCAAGCAGTTGGACCTGAGCATGAAGGTCGCATCGCTCTACCGTGAGCGTGAAATGGAGTTCCGTTCTATGGTCCAGAAGGCCCTGCAGCGTGGCAAGGTAGATTTCACCCTGAGCGTCGAGGCCCTTGCCGCATCATCGGCCACACATATCAATGCAGGCGTGGTCCGTTCCTACTTCGAGCAGGCCGACGAGATCCGCAAGCAGTTGGGCATGGTTCAGCTGGACCAGCAGGCTACCAGCGCAGCCATATTGCTCCAGACCATACTCCGCATGCCCGATTCCATCAGCGTGGCCGAGGAGGAGGTAGGTGAGGAGGAACTCACCGAGGTCTCCCGTGTGGTGGCCGAAGCCATTGAGAACTTCGTATCCTTCCGTCAGCAGGAGGGCGAGTCGCTCTATCGCGTCTTCAGCGAGAAGGTGGCCAATATCCGTGCCTTGCTGCAGAGTGTCGAGCCCTACGAGAAGGAGCGCACCAACCGCATCCGCCAGGATCTGATTAACAAGCTGGAGCAACTGCCTGTCGATTATGACAAGAACCGTCTCGAACAGGAGATGATATACTACATAGAGAAACTCGATGTCAACGAGGAGAAGCATCGACTGGAGAATCATCTCAATTACTTTGAGGAGACAATGAATGCTCCAATGGATGCAGGCGGTGCAGGTAAGAAACTGGGCTTCATCGCGCAGGAGATGGGTCGCGAGATCAACACCCTGGGCAGCAAGTCCAACCAGGCAGAGATGCAGCGCATCGTAGTCCGTATGAAGGACGAACTGGAGCAGATCAAGGAGCAGGTGCTCAATGTGCTTTAAGCCAATTGTCTAAATAAGGAGTTGATGAAATAATTTGCGATTTACAATTTGACTATTTACGATTTACTATTTATTTAGTCATTGAATTATTTGATTATTTCATAACCGAGGGGGATAATTGAAAAAAGTCCAATCGGTTCTATCGTCTTAAACTTCTTTCTCTTCCTCAACTCCTAAAAAATATAAAAAGAATTATGCCGTCCAATAAATTGATGATATTCAGCGCGCCTTCGGGCAGCGGCAAATCGACCCTCGTGCAGTACCTGATGCAGCAGAATCCCGACCTGGCATTCAGCATATCGTGTACCAGCCGTGCTCCCCGTGGTGCCGAGAAGAATGGCGTGGAGTATTACTTCCTCTCGCCCGAGGAGTTCCGTCAGCGCATAGCCAATGACGAGTTCCTGGAGTATGAGGAGGTCTATACCGACAAGTTCTACGGTACGCTCAAGAGCGAAGTGGAGCGACTGGGTGCCGCTGGCAAGGTTGTCCTCTTTGACGTTGATGTCAAGGGAGGTGTCAATATCAAGAAGTACTACGGGGACCGGGCATTGAGCATCTTCGTTCAGGCTCCCTCCATCGACGAACTCTCACGCCGACTGCATGCCCGTGGTACAGACAGTGAGGAGGTCATTCAGACCCGCCTGGACAAGGCTGCCTACGAGATGACCTTCGCTCCACAGTTTGACCGTATCGTGGTCAATGACGACTTGGATCAGGCCAAGGCCGAGGTGCTCCGCCTGATGCACGAGTTCCTGGACAAATAAGAAAAAAAGAGAGGCGTCCACTGGGGTTCTGCGCGACGTGTAGTCGTACGACGGAGCCGTTCAGTACGTTCCCTCGCCACTGCAGCAGTGTGGCTTCGGTGGTCAGCTGTTATCATTCACACAGACACAACTATCCATAGATATGCGCATAGGAGTATATTCAGGCAGTTTCAATCCCGTCCATGTCGGACACGTTGCATTGGCCGACTATCTCGTCCAGCAGTCTGTGGTAGATAAGGTCTGGTTGATACGCTCTCCGCTCAATCCGCTCAAGCATAGCGAAGACCTGATGAGCAACGAGGCTCGTGCCGATATGCTGGCACTCGCCATCCAGGGTCATCCCGGTCTGGAGGTATGCACGGTCGAAGACCACTTGCCACTACCTAACTATACCATACGAACGTTGCAGACTCTGCAACAACAATATCCCCAACATCAATTTCACTTGGTGATAGGTGCCGACAATTGGGCCATATTCAACCAGTGGCGCGAGTGGGACGTCATCCTGCGCGACTTCTACCTGGTGGTCTATCCCCGCCCCGGCTATCCTATGCCAGAGTCTGATGACCGTTACCCTACGGTACGGTTCGTCCAGGCTCCTATGTACGATATTTCTTCCACTCAAATCAGGCAGCGTCTCAAGTCTGGACTCGACCTAACAGGTTGGGTCGATCCAAGGGTCGCTCATTATCTAAAATATGATATCGCATAAAATAGAAAAAGAAGAATTCAACCAGTTGCCCGTCGTCTCGCACACGGGTAATATCGTGGTGGCCAATACGGAGGCAGAGGCCGAGATGGCCGTCCAGGCCATGCGCGATGCTCACTGCGTGCTGGGTTTCGATACCGAGACCCGACCAGCCTTTGTCAAGGGTGTTACATACAAGGTCTGTCTGGTCCAGCTCTCGGCAGGCAAGACCGGCTACCTCTTCCGCCTCAATCTGATGGGCGGCATTCCTGCTTGCCTCAAGGCACTGCTCGAGGATCCCAATGTCATCAAGGTGGGTCTGTCCACCGTGGACGATTTCCGTAACCTCGCCAAGTGGGAGGAGGAGATTGAGCCGCGCGGATTCATCGAACTGCAACATCTCGTCAAGGGGTATGGCATCGAGGAGATGAGTCTCTCCAAGATCTACGCCTTGCTCTTCAAGAAACGTATCTCCAAGCGCCAGCGTCTCACCAACTGGGAGGCTCCGCATCTGACGGACAAGCAGATGGCCTATGCCGCCTTCGATGCCGTGGCTTGTGTGGAGATTTATACCGAACTGACCCGGATGGGCCAGCAAATCATCAATAGATAAACCTTATGAAAGAACTCGAAGAACGTGTGGCTCGCGAGGGACATTTCCTCCCTGGCGGCATTCTCAAAGTAGATACTTTTATCAATCATCAGATTGACCCCGCGCTGATGCAGCGTATGGGACAGGAGATAGCACGACTCTTCGCCCAGACCCAGCCTCGCATCAACAAGGTGCTTACGGTCGAGTCAAGTGGCATTGCGCCTGCCATGTTTACAGCATTGGCCATGGGTGTGCCTATGGTCTTTGCCAAGAAGGCCAAGCCCAACACCATGGGCAATCTCTACCAGACGTCGGTCCACTCTGCCACCAAGGGCAAGAACTACGATATGATCGTGAGTCGTGACCTTCTGTCGGCCGATGACAATATCCTCCTGGTCGATGACTTCCTCGCCAATGGCAATGCCACGCTCGGCGTGCTGGACCTGTGCCGTCAGGCTGGTGCTCACATCGTCGGAGCTGCCTATCTGATCGAGAAGGAGTTCATGGAGGGCCGCAAGCGCATCCGTGAGGTGCAGCCTGACCTGCACATAGAGAGCCTGGCCATCGTACAGAGCAACGAGATTACGCCCGACGACGAGCGCTTCATGCAGTTGGCCATTGATGCTTCGATACAGAATGTGCGCAATGGCGGCGGTCCATTCGGCGCGGTCATCGTCAAGGATGGCGAGGTCATTGCTACGGGCGTGAACCGCGTCACGGCGAACAATGACCCTACGGCTCACGCCGAGGTTTCGGCCATACGCAATGCCTGCCAGAAGTTGGGCACCTTCAAGCTGGACGGTTGCATCATCTACACATCGTGCGAGCCTTGCCCGATGTGCCTCAGCGCTATCTACTGGAGTGGCATTCAGCGGATTTACTACGGCAATACGGCTGTTGATGCCAAGGACATCAACTTCAGTGACCAGTTCATCTACGACGAGATTGACCGCACTGCCGATGTGCGTTCCATCCCATCCATCTGCATGATGCGTCATGAGGCGCAGACCGCTTTCCGTGAATGGCGTCTCAAGGTGGACAAGGTTGAGTATTGATAGAGGGAGGAAGTCTGTTCTTTCCCCCTTCGACATGACAATTTACTCTCCAAATCTGCTTTCAAGTCCCGTGATAGGCACTTGAGTGCAGTTTGGTCAAAAGAATATCCCTAAAGTTAGGCAAGTTTTCGCTTGCCTATTTTTTTTGGTTATAAAAGGTTGTAGGGTTTTTATATGGGTATTACAACCCTATTATAACGGTATTACAACCCTATTATAACGGTATTATCTGCATAGCATAAAGGGACCACGAGGGAGAGCCCAGCATAAGATCAGCGTAAGTGCAGAGTAAGTGAAATGTCTTACTCTTCACTTACGCTGGTCTTACTTTCCACTTACCCTGACCGTTCTGTAGTCTTTGCCTGATAGAAGGGATATGAGATGCCTTTCCTATTCTTTTTGTCCGGAAATCGGACAAAAGTATCCATAATCGGGGAAAAAACAACCAAAAGGTGCTGATGTTTCGGATTTTATTCGTATCTTTGCTGCGTATTGTCGGGATTCCTTTTGTCTTTGAAGATACGCAGCACAAAGATAAGCGAAATCCTTGACAGCGAAGGATGTTGAGCAATCTTATGTCCCTCAATCAATTATGAAAGTTTGTAATACAATGCTGCGGATTCAGAAAATAATACGATGCTACCTAAAGTGGGTACTACTCGTCTTTGTTGCGAGCCCTTTCATTCAGATTTCTCCAATCATCTCAAGTTGTCGGTATTGGGCAATCATCTCCTCAATTGTACAGAGCAGCATGCAGCTGCACGTGGTTTCGGTATGGCCAATTTCAATGGCGAGTCCCTCACATGGGTACTCTCGCGCCTGGTGGTCGAAATGGAATCCATGCCACAGCGTGATGAGTGGTTCGAGATAGATACCTGGGTGGAGAAGGTATATCGGTTGTTCACTGACCGTAATTATGCCGTGCGTAATCAGCAGGGTCAGGTCGTCGGCTATGGCCGCAGTACATGGGCGCTGATAGGGATGGAGGACCGCAAGCCTATCGACCTCGTATCGATGCACGACGGTCTGCTGCAGCAATATACATGCCCCGAACAGCCTTGTCCCATCGACAAACCTGCCCGAGTCAAGGTGACTGCTGCCGAACCGGAGCGCTCCATCACGGCGATATACAGTGACATAGACATCAACGGCCACGTCAACAGTATCCGCTACATCGAACATGTGCTGGACCTCTTCTCGCTCGACTATCTGCGCGAACATCCTCTGCATCGCTTCGAGATAGCCTATGTGTCCGAGAGTTATTTCGGCGATGTGCTCGACTTCTACGTCGATCATACCGATGCGACACACTGTCAGGTCGAGGTCCGTCAGCACAAGGATCAGTCGGTCGTGTGCCGTTGCAAGCTTGATTTCAAGTAAGGCAGTCAGCCGTTCCGTAGTGGAGCACGGCTATAGTGTAAGTCCGTCGTACTGTATGACTACAGCGGGGATGAGGTCCAATGTGGAAACTCATCCCCGCTGTAGTTTGTCTTTCACTTGTCATCGAGCGTGATAAACCTGGACAATATGCCCCGCAGTGCATCGAGCATGGACTGGCGGATATAGTCCTCACGGACATAGAGCGAGACCCGCCTCTGCGAGAGGTAGTCGCCCTCTATACGACGGGTATGCTTGCGTTGCTCCTCGGTCAGGAAGGGGAGGTGCATCTCCGGAATGATGGTATAGCCGCCGTTCAGGTCAACGATGCGGACCAGGGTATCGATGCTGCCAGCCTCGTAGATGTGTCGGCCTATGGCGCGTCCCTTGCAGAAACTGAAGGCACTGTCGCGCAGGCATTGAGCCTCTTTCATCACCCACATGTGTTCGTTCGATAGGTTCTCGGGCTTGAAGACGGGCAGTTTGCGCCAGCAGTGCTCCGACAGATAGACCACAAACCGCTCGGTGTACAGCGGCAGTTCCCTGAGGCCGTTCGCTCCGTTGCCGGCTATGGCTATGCCTGCATCGAGCGAGTTGTTCAGCAGGGCCTCCTGCATGGCTGGAGCTTTCATTTCGTTGATGGTGAGTTCTACCTGGGGATAGGTCTGGGTGTACAGGTGTATGAGTTGGGGGACGATGTAGGGAGCAATGGTCGGACCGACGGAGAGGCGGAAGGAGCCGCTCACCAGTCCTTTCTCCTCGGCAACCAGTTCCTTGACTTTTTGGCTCTCGGACAATGCCCTGCGCGCCTGTTCGATGATGCGCATTCCTGCTGATGTGGGCGCGACGTTGCGATTGGTGCGGTCGAAGAGGCGTACGTCCAGTTCTTCCTCCAGTTTGACCAACATGGCACTCAATGTGGGTTGCGTCACGTTGCACGCCTCGGCAGCGCGGGCGAAGTTCCTGTATCGGTCCAGAGCGACGATGTATTCAAATTGCTGTAGGGTCATAGGGGGTAGGGTGTTTTATCAGGAGACTGATAGTTGTTATAGGGAGTTGATTCGGTGTTGACAGACTATAGCATTGATCACTATCAGGATGGCGTTGATGCCTTGTTCCAACGGACCATTCATGGATGATGGCTGATAGAATAATAGTTTCTGTCTATGCAAAGATAAATAAAATCATTTGTTTATCTATTGAAAAAGTCCTATCTTTGCACCGTGAGAATGAATTAACTGCGTAATAACCTATTATTTAGCAACTATGAGTAACAAAAAGAACTATCATAGGCATCTGTCCGTTCCGGGCAAGCCTATCTATCTGATACTGTTTGTCTATCTGGTGCTCACTCTGATATGGCCCGTAGTCGGGCTGGCAGCCATCGTCTGTATGCTGGGTCCCGTCATAATGGCGGTGTGGCGAGGCCGACATTGGTGCGGACACTATTGTCCCAGGGGAAACTTCTACGACCGGCTCCTGTCACGCTATTCGCCTCATCGTCCCATACCGCAGTTCGTGCGGCGCAAGGGATTCCGCATCTTTATGTTGTTCTTCATCTTCGCAATGTTCGGCATACAGCTCTATTTTGCGTGGGGAGATTGGGGAGCAGCCGGAATGGTCTTTTGGCGCATCATCGTGATGACAACTGTGGTGGGCATCGTCCTGGCGTTCATCTATGCTCCGCGCACCTGGTGTTCGTTCTGTCCGATGGGAACTCTGTCGGCGTGGGTCGCCCCCAAGGGGGAAAAAACGCCGTCCGTGTTCCAGAACGTGGGGGCAACGGAGAGTTGTACACAACGCTGCCAGATATGTGCCCGGGTCTGCCCCATGCAGCTCAAGCCCTACGAGAGCAAGGGAGAGCCGTCGGGCTACCAGGACCCCGATTGCATCAAGTGTGGCAAGTGCGTCAAGGGTTGCCCGACCAAGGCTATGGAAATGTCCCATCACCAATGAAATTGTCCCGTCATCCATAAAAAATAGAGGATGTACCGATTGTGGTACATCCTCTTATTATTTGGTATTTGTGTGTCGCGGCGAGTATCTTCGCTCGAAGACTATGTCAAAACTCCCACTTGAAGCCTGCGCTCAGGTTGAATTTGCGCTCGGGTACACCGGGGAAGATTTCGTTGATGCCACCAGTGATGGCATGCATCAGCAGGAAGAGAGAGAAATCATCGCGGCACTGCCAGTCCGAACGGAAGTCGATGGCGAACTGTCCGCCCAGGTCAAATTCCTCGTCACGATAGATAGTCTTGCTGGCACTCTCGATGTTGAAGCCCAGGTCAAGAGCTACCTGACCGGGATGAGAGAGCGCGTGGAGATTGAGCGAAAAAGCCGGATCGAGCAGATAGGCTGCCGTGCTGGAATGGGTCGAAAGCTCCATGTCGGCCTTCAGTCCAAAGTAACGGTTGTACTCGTAGTCAGCATGTGCCAGGAGCCCGAAGTGGAAATCCTCGTCCTGATAGACTCGCATATACATGCCATCGCGGCTGGTAGTATCGACCGGAACAGCCTCGGCACAGATAGCATTGTTGGCAAATGCCAGCTGCATCTCGACGCCCCAACGCAGGTAGCCCTGGTCATTGTCCTCGTAGCCCAGATGGAAGTCCATGGCATCGACCGTACTTTCGTACTCCTCGGGGAAATAGGCTATAGGTAACTGCTGCATCAACTGGTCCAGGTCCGTGCGTCGGCTGCCGAAGCCCAGATCGACATAGAGACGACGCCACGCCAGTGGATCGGGCAGCAGACTGAGGTGCAGGGTGGGGTGACAGATGAAGTAGGTCTTCTCCTTGCCAAAGACTCCGCCCAGGTCCAGGTCAATGCTGGTGCGCCAATTGTCATTGTCGTACCAACCTACCTTGCCGCGGAGCAAGAGCGTGCTGGCCGACTGGTCAGAGTGCAGAGAGTCTGCCGAGGTGAGGTGCGAGTAATCGTAGAATGCTCCAATGGCAAACTGGTCCGACTCGAAGCCTACGTCGCCGAAGATCTTGCCCCAATGCTGGCGTCCTGGCTTGGAACCGACCTGTATGAGCGTGTCGGTCGAAGTACCGTAGAACTGATAGTTGAATGTATTGACCGTGGTACCAGTAGCGCCCAGATGCATGCTGAAGAGTGCCTCATTGCCCAGTTCGCGCTGGTACGATGCCTTGATGTTGCCATTCAGATAGCGGGCCTGCCAGGTATCGTCGTAGAGGGAATCGCCCGCGGCATTGATGACCTGATTGGGAAGGTCGAGCTTGGCACGGGTGAAGTATCCTGAACCCTCGAGGCTGAACTCATCGACGAAGAGTCCGAAACGGAGGTCGGCATTCCAGTAACTGCCTGCACTGAACTGCAGGTAGCCATCCTGTTGCGTGGATGGGGTGGCGATGACCTGACCGGCTGGGACAACGCCTATCTCGGCACTGCGTACCGGGGTGACCTGCCAGTCGGCAAGGGTGGCATCGGCCTTCTTGGTTTGGACCTCCTGCGTGGCTGGCTGGCGGTCAATCTTGTTCTTCTGCTGGACGACAGGGGAGTAGTCTCGCTCCAGTCGCATTGTTCGGTTCATAGCCGTATCTTGCGGAGTAATGTCCTGGGCATTCATCTGCCCGACAACCAGGGATGTGATGAGCGGCATCCAAGCCGAAAGATATATTTTCATGTTGATGATGTTACGATGCTTTATTAAGTACAAAGGGACAAAGGACGAAGGACAAAGGGACGAAGTACAAAGGACAAGGGGAAGATTACAATCGGCGATTGAAAACTCACTTCATAACCTTTTAACCTTTCATTCTTATATCTTCATGACCTTACATTCTTATATTCCCTATTTCTGATTCTCCAGTTCGTCGGTAGAGACTGGAACGACGATGGTCGTGTCGGCAGCAGCTGCAGCGGCGGCAGCAGCACTGGCCTGCAGACGTTGTTCGATCATGGTCTGGATATCGTCCTGGGTAGTGTAGTTCTGCTGCAGGCTCTTGAGGTATTCATCGGCCGTGAAGGTCTCGCCCTGATTGCGCTGCATGTCGCTCATCAGGATGATGCCGCGAGCCAACCAGTACTGATGGGGCGTGCCCGACTGTATCAGTTCGCTGTCCAGATTGGAAGCCTCGTCATATCTGCCCTGGTCATAGGCCAGCTGCGCCAATAGGTACTTGGCCTCGCTGCCTGCAGCAGTGCGCAATTCGCTCGATGCCTGAGTGAGCAGTTCGGTAGCCTCGGTGTAGTGTTCGAGTTTGAGGTGAGCCTTGCCCGCCAGAACCTGCATGATCTGAGCTTCGCGGAAGTCGATGTTTTCCTGCTGCAGACTCTGGTAGGTCTCGAGCAACTGAGTATATTGTGCAGCCTCGTACAGACCAGGCAGACTGCTGATGCGCTTCTGGACTTCGAGCGTCTTGAGATCCTCTGCTGCAGTCTGGGCAGCGTCGGTATCGGGCCAACGTTGAGCAACCATCTCATAGACACGCTGTGCGGCATCGGTCTGCCCCAGACTGTTGTAGGTCATGGCCAGTTCGACAGCTGCCTGTGGAGCAATGGGGCTCTCGCCATAGTGGTCCAGTACCTGCTGGAAACTGTGGATGGCGGCAGGAGCATCGTTCTGCAGGAGCGAGGTGCGGCCCTTGTCAAGCCAGGCATCGTCCAACAGATCCGAAGGGAGACTGTCGGCGAGCAGTTCGTCCAACTTGGCTTGCTTGCCGGCATAGTTCTTCTGCAAGCCCATCATCAATGCCTCCTGGTAGAGGGCATAGTCACGTTGCTTGGACTCAGCCTCGCTGGCAGTATGGTAGTAGCCCTGAGCCTGGGCAAACTGGCGGGTGTAGTAGTAGCAGTCTGCCAGACGGAGCATACCATCTGTGTAGGTCTCTGTTCCGGGTTCGCCTGGTTGGGTGATGTAACGTGAGAGGGAACCGATGGCCGAGTTGTAGTCCTCGAGTTTCATCTGCGCATAACCGCAGTTGTACAGGGCAGCGGCGAAGAGGCCTGGCTGTGCCTGTCGTTCATTGAGACGGACGAACATCTGGTAGTCGGACACGGCTCCGCGGTAGTTGGACTGATGATAACGGGCCTCGCCACGCCAGAAGTAGCTCTCGGCATAGCTGACGGCATCGAGACTGCCCAGACGGGTGCTCTGGTCAAACTGAGCCTCGGCCTGCTGGTAACCGGCATTGAGGTAATGCTGCACGCCCCACTGGTAGTGCAGGTGCTGCTTGGCCTGCATCAATGTCTTGCCTGGACTCTTGATCTTGGCGATGGACTGCAGGGCAGCGCTGTAGTTGCGTGTGGTCGAATAGACCTGTACCAGATACTGGCTGACACGGTCTGCATAGGCCGAAGTGGGGTAGTTGTTGAGGAAGGTCTCGAGCACCTTGACCTCGTCGCCCCATACGGAATTGGAGTTGTGCGCAATGGCACAGACATTGTATGCAGCCAGAATACGGGTGTCCTGGTCTCCGTCTGCAATGTCGGCAGCCTGTTCGAAGGCCATGCGGGCCTGCTGGGTATTGGCTTGCTGTAGGGCAGCCTGTCCAACCAGCATATAAGCCTGCTGGCGCAGTTGCGAGTATTGGCTCTGTGTGGCCAATCCACCATCAGCTATAGCCGTGGCATACTGGCGCTGCTGGAATTCGAGCACACCGGCATTGTATGCGCTCGAAGCAACGGGAGTGTGCGTGCGGCTCAGGTACTGGCGGAAGGCCGAGAGAGCCTCGCCCTGTCGGCCGGACTGCAGGAGGCACTCAGCCTTGATGCGCAGAGCCTCAATCTGGAAGACCTCCTCTGCGGGCGTATAAGCCTCGGCCTGACGGATAGCGTCGTTCCACTTGCCCTGTGCATATAGAATCTGCATGCGGTAGAAGGGGACGGTCTCCTGGTATTTGGGTTCGAGGGGCAGTGCATCGAAATGCTTGAGTGCACTGGTGTACTTGCCCTCGGCATAGTCGATATATCCTAAGTAGTACGATGCCTCGTTGCGACTGGCTGGGTCACCCATGTTGTAGAGGCGCTGGTAACGAGCCCGCAGAGACTTATAGTCGGGTTTGCGGCCCGATTCGGCAGCCTTGGCCAACTGGTTCTGACCGTCGTAGAAGTACTGCAGATACTCCTGCGAAGGGCGCAACTGGTAGAGTAGGGGTGCCTGGAAAGGCGTCACATCGTACTTGCCGTATTCGGCGATTTGATCGTTCTCGGCTCGCAACAGGACGTCGGCTCTTTCGGCGCTGGTCGGATTGTGCAGCAACCAGCGTTGCGTCTGGGCGTCCAACTCCTGTGCGGACAGGGTAGCGGTAAATGAGGCTGTGGCAAATACTGCACAAGTGGCAGCAAACAGCCGGATATTGTTGTTCATCAATCTATATTTACTATTTGACGATTTACTATTTAAAAATTTATTGACTTATTTGGAAATTTGATAATTTTTTCAATTTTCAATTTTCAATTGTCAATTATCAATTGTAGATTGTCAATTATCAATTATCAATTATCAATTGATCCTGTTCCTATCTTGGTACGGAGGAACTGCACCTTGCCTGCAGCCACTTTGCTCTGTTGGGTGTAGAGCAACTGTGCAGCCAGCATCTTGCCGAGCTGATAGGTGAGGGCAATGGCGCGGCGATCAGAGTCAGCCAACTGGATGGGGTAGCTCTTGGTGCCGTCACGGTATAGGAGGGCAGCCTTGGCCTTGCTGTCATTGGCAAAGAGGTC
>JAILKE010000001.1 GCA_024694125.1 Bacteroidales bacterium | reverse complement strand
CTGCCGTCTTCTGTCGTAATACGAGCTATGAACTCCAACTTTGCCTTTCCCATTGTCGTATCGTTTTTTTATGACAACGGAGATTTTGGCAACTTATTGTTTAAACAGCTGACTTTTTAACCGGACAGTACGAAAAAATCCCTTCTTATCTGTTCAATCTGCGTTCTAATCGTCGTGCTGGAAAAACTCACTTACACTCTGTTTGCTCTGCGAGATATAAATTATTTTTTATCACCGAATTAAACAAATTTATACGAGCATTTTCGTCGATTTTGTTTCTTTCGCGTTCTAAAAATATTAAACGAAAATATAAAATCCGTTCCTATCCGTTCGATCCGTTCAATCTGCGTTCGCTCCGTTCAATCTGCGTTCAATCCGTTCGATCCGTTCAATCTGCGTTCTTTAAAAACTCGATTAGCGTTCTCGAAAAATAATCAATCAGCGTTCTCCCAAAACTCAATCTGTATTGATTCTATCATATAATACTCGGGTCGCCATGGGGAGGCGATCGGAGTGGGGTTCGTGTACGATAGGGTAGGGATGACCAATCGCACACCAATCGCATTCCAATCGCACACCAATCGCACTATGAAAGTAGGAATAGCGAAAGGGTTATTGTAAATAAAGAAGTCAGCGGCATAAAATAAAGAAGTAGGCACCACATAATAAAGAAGTACGCGACATAAAAAAAGAATCCGTAGGGAGACCTGCGGATTCTATGCTGAAATTGAGCTGTAACTCGATTCACGCCACATCGAAGGCAGAGCCGCCGATGAACTCGCGGATGATGGAGTGAGAGGGGATGCCGATGTCCGAGATGGGCGTGAAGAACGAGAGGAAATGGATGAGCCGCTCAGCCTCGGCGCGCATGGGAGAGGAGATGGGCACCTGGCGGAGGATGAACAGTGCCTTGGGCTGCAGGGCAGAGAGCTCGTAGATCATGGCCGTGTTGAACATCACGTCGGCGTTCTCCTGGTAGGGGAAGATCCACTTCTCCTCGCCGCGGCGGACAGACTGCCAGCGGTGGAGCGTGTCTTCGGCCGATACGCCGCGGGTGGTATAGTCACGGCACATGCGGCGGATGAGGCGGTTCTCGCTGGTCGAGATGCGCGTCTCGTCGTCAATGCGCAGAGAGGTGAGGGCCGATGCATAGAGCAGGAACTTGTTGCGGTCAGCGATTGTCTCGGTGAGCATGGGGTTGAGCGCATGGATGCCCTCGATGATGAGGAGGTTGCCGGAGTGCAGCTGGAGCGTCTCGCCGCGGAACTCCCGTTCGCCGCGCGAGAAGTTGTAGGTAGGCATGGCGATGCGTACACCGTCGATCAGGTCACGCAGGTCGCGCTGGAAGGTCTTTATGTCGAGGGCATAGATAGACTCGTAGTCCTTCTCGCCGTTCTCGTCCAGGGGCGAGTCCTCGCGATTGACGAACCAGTTGTCCATGGAGAGGATGAGCGGTTTCTTGCCGTAATCAGTGAGGTGCAGCGCGAGGCGGTTGGCTGTGGATGTCTTGCCGCTGGACGATGGTCCAGACAGGAGAATCATTTTGATTTCGGGACGGGAGGCGATAACGCCTGCTATGCGGTGCAGGTCAGCTTCCTGCTGGCGTTCGGCATCGTCGATGACTTTCTGAGTTCTTCCGGAGGTAATGGCGAGGTTGAGGTCGGTTACGTCGCGTAGGCCGAGATCTGCATTGAGAGAAGCGTAGTTCTGAATGGCTTGTTCTAACTTTGTCATGGCTTATTGCATTTAAAAAATTGTTTTTTAGTACTGGGGTTGGGGCAAAGATATGTATTTTTTCGGTCCAATGACAATTTTTGATGACAATTTTTGCAGTTTTTCCACATTTTTATCGAAAAAGCCCCATCTTTTGTGCAGAAAAATTTGGCAAATCAAAAAAATATCCTTACCTTTGCGCTCGCTAAATAAGGTTTAAGGGTTAAAGTTTAAGGTTTAACGGAGGTTAGGTTGAACTTTTAATTGTTAACTTTTAGTTTTTAATTTTTTGCTCTGCAAAAATTGCCCCATGGTGTAATGGTAGCACACCAGATTTTGGTTCTGTTTGACTGAGTTCGAGTCTCGGTGGGGCAACAATATTACAGATAACATAAAGGAAATGCGCGTTCTTACGGAGCGCGCATTTTTAGTACAACATAGGTACAACACAGGCATCATGGAAATGCACAGATTGCGAGTCGGCATCGATGTGGGATCGACCACTACTAAGGCTGTTGCCCTCGATGAGCAAGACAGAGTCGTTTTCAGCAGGTACGTGCGACACATGGCACGCGCCAAGGAGTCCGTGATAGAGACCCTGGCGGAACTGAAGGCCCACCTGGCTACACTCCCCATATATAAAGATGTGACACCCGATGCGTGCAGAGTCTCTCTGCGCGTCACCGGCAGTATCGGCATGGGCATAGCCGAGCGCGTGGGGTTGCCCTTCGTGCAGGAGGTGGTGGCTGCGAGCAAGTGCATACAGCACGACTATCCCGAGGTGCAGTCCATGATCGACATAGGCGGCGAGGATGCCAAGGTCGTCTTCTTCCGCAACGGAGAGGCACAGGACCTGCGCATGAACGGCAACTGTGCCGGTGGTACGGGCGCCTTCATCGACCAGATGGCGGTCATACTGGGCGTGACGGTCGATGACCTCAACGCGCTCGCCATGCAGAGTACGCAGGTCTATCCGATAGCCTCGCGCTGCGGCGTGTTCAGCAAGACCGACATACAGAACCTGATAGCCAAGAACATCCCCAAGACGGACATAGCCGCCTCCATCTTCAGGGCAGTGGCGGTGCAGACCGTGATGACCCTGGCGCATGGCTGCGAGATACGGCGACCGGTGCTGTTCTGCGGCGGACCGCTCAACTTCATCCCCGCACTGCGCAAGGCATTCATCGACTATATGCACCTGAGCGAGCAGGACATAGTGCAGCCCGAGCGCGGTACCCTGCTGCCAGCCGAGGGAGCCGCCCTGGCGCAGGTGAGCGACCTGCGTTGGGAGCAGATAGACCAATGTGCAGACCGCATCCGCGTGGCATACAGCGTGGAGGGCATCACGTCGGCAGGAGCATTGGCCCCGATATTCAGTGACGAGGCCGAGTATCGCCGATGGTCAGAACGCATACTGCGCAACCGCATCCCCGCCGTGACATTGGCCCAATGTGCCCATGACGGAGTGGTGCGCGCCTACATGGGCATAGACAGCGGATCGACCACGACCAAGATAGTGCTGCTCGATGCCCAGGGACGGATGTTGTACGACTACTACCACACCAGCGACGGCAACCCGATAGGGGCAGTGGAGCAGGGCCTGGCGCAACTGCAGGAACGAGTGCATGCCGAGGGACTGACCCTGCAGGTGGTGGGCAGTTGCTCGACGGGCTACGGCGAGGACCTGATGCGCGCCGCCTTCCAGTTGGACCACGGCATCATCGAGACCATAGCCCACTTCCTGGCAGCGCAGCACATCGATCCCGAGGTATCGTTCATACTCGACATAGGCGGGCAGGACATGAAGGCAGTCTTCGTGCAGCAGGGCATCATCAACCGGATGGAGATCAACGAGGCCTGTTCGTCGGGCTGCGGATCGTTCCTATCGACCTTCGCCACCTCACTGGGGTACGACATAGCCGACTTCGCGCGGCAGGCACGCCAGAGCCAGGCCCCGTGCGACCTGGGTACCCGGTGCACCGTCTTCATGAACAGCAAGGTGAAGCAGGTGCTGCGCGAGGGCGCCTCGGTGGCAGACCTGTCCGCAGGACTGGCATACTCGGTGATACGCAACTGCCTGTACAAGGTGCTGAAACTGAAGTCGGTCGATGACCTGGGCAAGCACATAGTGGTGCAGGGAGGCACGATGCGCAACGATGCCGTGGTGCGCGCCCTGGAGATACTGACCGGTGCCGAGGTGTCGCGCTGCGACAAACCCGAACTGATGGGCGCCTACGGGTGTGCCCTCTATGCCATCCAGCAGGCGGCACAGCGCGGCGTGGAGGGACAGCAGGGACGCGGCCTGGAGGAGATGCTGGGCAAGGCCAGCTATACGACCAAGAACGTCTATTGCCACGGGTGCGACAACCAGTGCCTGGTGACGACCTACCGCTTCGGCAACGGCAAGACCTACTTCTCCGGCAACCGCTGCGAGAAGGTCTTCGTCAATGGCGCCGCTGCCAAGCACAAGGGCCTGAACGCCTACCAGATGAAGCTGAAGGCACTCTTCGAGCGGCAGTCGTCGGCACAGCCCGACCCATCGCGCCCCATGATAGGCGTGCTGCGTGGACTGAACCAGTACGAGGAGTTCCCCTTCTGGCACACCTTCTTCACCGAGTGCGGCGTGCAGGTGGTGCTGAGTGCGCCGTCCAACTACACCCGCTACGAGCAGAAGGCGGGCATGGTGATGTCCGACAATATATGCTTCCCCGCCAAGCTGATGCACAGCCATGTGCAGGACCTGGTGGACCGCGGCGTGCGCCGCATCTTCATGCCCTTCGTGATACACGAGCGCGATGCAGGCGGACAGAACAGCTACAACTGCCCCGTGGTGACCGGCTACAGCGAGGTGATACGCAGCGTGCAGGGCGCCGACATAGAGATGGTCAGCCCTGCCATCAGTTTCCGCGACGACAAACTGCTGCTGCGCCAGTGCCGTGAACTGATGGCACAGTTCGGCGTGCGGGACAGCAAGCGGGTGAAGAAGGCCTTCGCCCAGGCACGCTACGAGCAGCAGCAGTTCGAACACTCGCTGCGCCTGTACGCGGAGGACATACTGGCCGAGGCGCGCAACAACCACCGCATGGTCATCCTGCTGGCGGGACGCCCATACCACACCGACCCGCTCATACAGCACCAGGTGGCGGACATGATAGCCGGCATGGGCGTGGACGTGATCACGGACGACATCGTGCGCGGCATGGACATCGATCTGACCGACGTGCACTTCGTGCCGCAGTGGGCCTATCCCAACCGCATCCTGAAGGCCGCCAAGTGGTGTGCCATGCAGGGGGACGACGTGCACATGGTGCAGTTCACCTCGTTCGGCTGCGGTCCGGATGCCTTCCTGGTCGATGAGGTGCGCGACCTGATGATGCGCCACCACAAGTCGCTCACGTTGCTCAAGCTGGACGACATCAACAACGTGGGGTCAATGAAACTGCGCATACGCAGTCTGATCGAGTCCCTGCGCCTGGCCCAGGAGCGCCACGCCGAACGTCGGACACAGGCACCAGACCGATTCCAGACCACGCCCACGTTCGACGAGACCTGTCGTGGCCGCAAGATATTGGTCCCCTTCTTCACACAGTTCGTCTCGCCCTTCATCCCGGTGGTGTTCCGGCTGGCGGGCTACGACTGCGAGAGCCTCCCGCTGTCGGACAGCCTGTCGGGCGACATGGGCCTGCAGTATGCCAACAACGAGGTGTGCTACCCCGCCACGCTCATAGTGGGCGACTTCGTCAAGGCGTTCCGCACCGGACAGTATGACCCGGAGAAGACCGCTGTGGCCATCACCCAGACGGGTGGTCAGTGCCGAGCATCGAACTACATCACCCTCATCAAGAAGGCACTGGTCGATGCCGGCTACCCGCAGGTGCCGGTCATCAGTGTGGCATTCGAGGACATGGGCAATGACCAACCGGGATTCTCCTTCCCGGTGCGCAAGATACTGCCTGTCGTCTTCTACGGCATCATGTACGGCGACGTATTGGCGAAGTTCTACTACCCGGCTGCCGTGCGCGAACGTGAGCCGGGACAGGCACGCGCCCTGCGGGACAAGTATCTGCAACTGGGCGTGGAGGCAGCGCTGCGCAAGGACCGCAAGGGGATGATGGCGCTGCTCAGTCAGGCGGCGGAGGAGTTCAATGCCATCTGCGTGGACCGCGAGTGCAGCAAGGTGGGCATAGTGGGCGAGATATTCCTCAAGTTCCACCCCTATGCGCACAAGCATGTGGTCGATTGGCTCATAGAGCGTGGCATCGAGGTGCAGCCGCCGGTGCTGATAGACTTCTTCATGCAGTCGTTCGTCAACCGTCGTGTCAACCTCGATACGCACATCACGCGCAGCAAGGTGCCGGACTTCATCTTCGCCGCCCTCTACAAGGTGATACGCCGCCAGTATGACAAGTTCAACCGCATCGGGGCACAGTTCCGCTACTACCAGCCTCTGCGCGACATATTCGAGGAGGCCGAGGCGGGACGCGACATATTGACCCTCAATGCCCAGTTCGGCGAGGGCTGGCTGCTGCCTGCTGAGGTGGCGGAGTTCGCCCGCATGGGTGTGAACCATGTCATATCGCTCCAGCCCTTCGGCTGTATAGCCAACCACATCATCGCCCGCGGAGTGGAGCACCGTATCAAGGAGGTCTATCCCGACATGAACCTGCTCAGCATCGACTTCGATGCCGGTGTGAGCGAGGTGAACATCACCAACCGCCTGCTGCTGTTCATCGAAGGACTGAAGTAAAACGTGTCCCCCTCTCTCCATTTGCCGAGAGAGGGGGACACGTTTTAGGGTTAAAGGTTAAGGGTTAAGGTTTAATGGTTGTTTGTTTTTCGTTATCGTTATCGTTATCGTTTTTTGGGTTTTCGTTATCGTTATCGTTTTTTGTTTTTCGTTATCGTTTTTTGTTTTTCGTTATCGTTTTCGTTTTTTCATTTATTCTTAGTGTATAAAAAAGACGGATTTGTGCCCTGTTTTGGGGTCATTGACAAAAAAATAGGGTAAAAAATGACAATTTTCAGTAAATATTTGGCATAGATACAGGAAAAATCATTAAATTTGCGGCTGTATAAGTCTGTCCAACATGGGTCGGACGACGGATAGAAACAGGACATGAGAAATACAGGAGACGCAACTCTCACGATGAGGACTTAGGTCCCATTCCCCCTCCATCGCACATGAGGTTTAACTTTTTCACAAGAAGCAATTCAATTACTACTAATTTACTGGTATTACTATACCCTTAATTTTATTATCAACAATTAAACACAAATCCTCATGAAGAAACTTTTTCTTTCATTGATGGCTGTTTTAGCGACATCGTCCCTATGGGCTGATGATATCACTGTGGGTATCTCGGCTGCCATAGACGACGAAGCCAAGACTATAGCAGCTGAGAGTTATGATGGCTATAATGATGGGTCGGCAGACATCATCACGAATAGCGGTGCCCTGTACGGAGCTGGCATAACTGCCTACAAGGCAACAGGCTCCAACCGCACATATCAGTATAATGGAACTGGGTATGTGGGTCAGACTCAGTGGCGTAAGAGCATCAACTCCTCCACTTATAACGATACACAGTGGGCAGGATGCAATCTGACTATAGCCGATGGCTATATGTTCAACGTAACCAGTGCCCATGCACGTATCGTCGTTGCCGATGACACCTACACATGGAAGGTAGTTGTGATGGATGCTTCGGACGTAGTGGTTTACGAATCGAAGGACAAGACAACCAAGAAGACTTCTACCACCGACTTCGAGGTAGATTTCACTTCGGCAGAGATGGCCGAGACATTGACCAAGATGACAGGCTTGACCGGTACCATCAAACTGCGTATCTATATGTACCAGGGTGGATCGACCAAATACTTCACCATCCCCAACCTGCAGTTGACAGGTACTGTATCGGTCGATACCCGCACCAAGTATGCGATGACCACCAGCGCCAGTCCTGCTGAGGGCGGTACTGTATCGCCAGCCAGCGGTACAACCATCGTAGAGGGTGGTACTGCTACATTCACCGCAACACCAGCCACGGGCTATAAGTTCGGCAGCTGGCTCATAGACGATGTAGAGCAGACTGCCAACCCATACCAGATCACGAATGTAACTGCCGCACATACTGCAGTTGCTAACTTCATCGCTCTGCCAGCTATCACCTACAGCAATGGCGGCGATGCTGAGGTATTGGGCACCCTGCCTACGACCGAATATGTAGAGTCTGGTGATTCGTACACCATCCCAACTGCCTACTTCCTCTACAAGCCAGGCTACTATCTGGCTGGTTGGACCGACGGCACCAACACCTACAAGGCTGGCGAGTCAGTTCCCATCACCGGTGACCTGGCATTGACCCCTGTATATACAGCCAACGCCAAGGCTCTCGGAGAGTTCGAGGCTGAGGTAGTGTGGAACTTCGGCGAGTCGGATGCTACTACCATCAAGATAGAGGGCGCTGAGGGTTGCCTGGTCAAGCAGGTTACTGCAGGCGACGTTACCTACGACTTCGTACTCGGCATCAACGCCAAGGATGGAGCATACCAGGAGGGTGTGCGTGGCAAGTTCAATAACGCGGGCAAGGCCTCGAACGCACAGGTCAACAAGGGTACGGTATTCACTGTTCCTGCTGTGAAGGGTATGCAGGTCATCTACACCTATACCACAGGTGCTCCTACCGTAGATCAGATGCTGGTGGACGGCGTAGCTGCTGACAGTGTATCTGAAACCAACAAGCAGATCTACTACACCTACAAGGGTGATGCTGCATCGGTCTCGGTAGTTGATGCATTGGGCGATATCTACCCATCGAGCCTCACTGTCAAGTATCCTATCGCTGAGAGCGGCAACGGTGGCAGCAGCTCGGCCATCACCGGTCTGGCAGCTCTGATCAAGAGCGCTGTAGTGGGTGCTGCCGAGGGTGCTAAGTCTGTCACAGTGGACCTGACCGAGGACATCGCACTCGATTCAATCTATGACCCAGGTCTGATGAGCGTAGTCATCAACGGTAACAACCACACCGTGACAGTCAATGGCGGCCAGATCATCACACAGGCTGGTCTGGAGGTGAACAATGTCAACTTCCAGTGCACAGGCGCAAGCCAGTCTCCAATCGCCATGTCGGCTAATCCTGATTCGGCCCTGTTGGGCTCAAAGGGCTTCTATGCCAAGGTCAATGACGACGAGTCTCTGTCCTATGGCCGTCAGAATGCCTTCTATGATACCTGCGCCGTAGTGCTCAAGGGCTGTAACTTCGCTGACCTGCAGACTTCGCTCTTCTCGACCAACAAGACTGGTTGGATCCTCACCGAACTCACCATTGACAGCTGTGTGGCTCAGTTCAATTTCGCATCGGGCAGTCCATACATCAGCTTCGAGAATTCGGCCAACGAAGGCTCGCTCAAGAACTTCACCATCAAGAACTCTACTCTCTATAATATAGTAGAGTCCAACGATGCTTACTTCTTCCGCTATGCCAACGCAAGTAACAGCCAGCCATCCAAGGCTTTCCCAAGTGACCCAACTGCGTACATCACGTTTACCAACAATACGTTTGTCAATACCTGTTCAAACAAGAACTTCGGTAACAATACGCAGAACAACAATGCTACTGTCGCTGATCTGCGCGGCAATGTATTCTACAACATTTTCCGTCTGCAGAAGTACATCCAGAGCAACATGACCTGCACAGCATTTACCAATGCAGACAATGCCATCTGTGGTATTACCCAGAGTATAGATGGTTCGGATCTGAAGCGCTTCGCGACTGAGGATACACTGCTCTGCAAGACTGAGACTGCTTTCAGCGTTCCTACTGCAGCATTCGACTTCAATGTAGAGGCTCTCGCAGCCAACTTCGCACCTAAGGGCCGCTCTTATGCTCACAAGATGGGCTACGGCGATCCTCGTTGGGTAACTGCTTACGAGTATCCAATGCTGGATGATGGTGTATATTATCTGTCGGATATGTCCACCGGTCTCTACTATTCGCGTGGCAATAACTACGGTACTGCTGCCGTAACTGACTACTACGGCTATCCAGTGCAAATCACAGCCGACGGTGCTACTGCCACCCTGCGTTGCTATGACTGGACTTCAAGTGGTCTGGGAGACAACCTCTATGCTGACAATGGTACACCTGTAGCCCTGACTATCACAGGCAGTGCTGCCGATGGATATGTCCTCTCATTCAGCGGTAAGTATATCAAGGCCGTCGGTGCCAATGAGCAGCTTACTACTACCGAGAACGCAGAGGAGGCTACTCGCTGGAATGCTCTCTCACTCTCTGAGTACGAGGCAGCCGTTGCAGCCGCTGAGTCTGGTGACATGAACAATGCTCTGACTGCAGCTGGTCTGACAGCCGAGACATTGGCCAGCTCTTATATTGTCAAGGATGTGAGCAGCTCACTGCAGAACGCCTCTCTGACCAATGCCAATACCGGTTGGACCTGGACCAAGGTCCGTGGCAATGATGTCACTACCAACCAGTATGCAACTGAGTGCTATCAGGGTACAGGTGTCCTGTCACAGACGGCTACTGTAGCTCCTGGTCTGTACCGTGTATCTGTCCAGGCTATGTATCGCTCTGGTTCGAACGCATCTGTTGCCGCTCTGACCAACGAGGGTTATAACCTGAGCACCATGTACATGCAGGTCAATGACAGCAAGGTGCGCGTCAAGTCTTGGGGTGTGGATCGCGCCAGCGATACTAATCCTAACTCTATGGCCGAATTCTCTACCCTGGCTGCCGATGGCAAGTACTATGTCGAGACCTACGCCAATGTAGGTGAGAGTGGTCAGCTCAGCGTCAGCATCAACATGAACGCCTTTATCAATAGTGGTTGGGCTATCGTGAAGAATGTCAAGGTTGAGATGTTCACCTCTCAGGTTGCAGCTGAGGACTCTACAGCTCTGTTGGCTACCGTGCCATCGGGCAAGATGAACAACACTGTCCAGACTGAATTGGAGACTGCTGTCGCAGCATTCCAGACCGCTGCTACTGTAACTAACTACAATGCTCTGGAGGCTGCAATTGCTGCTGCCAACCAGTCTATCACAGACTATGCTGCCACTATAGCTGCAGTCAATACTTATGCTGAGAAGGTTGCTACCCTCGATGCTGACGGTCAGGCTGCATACGATGTATCGGAGGTCTCAGAGACCTACGAGGCTGGTACCATGTCGGGTGACCAGAGTGCTGTTGTCGTAGAGGCCTATTTGGATGCAGTCAAGTCGCAGACTACAGCTGGTTCTGTATGGAGTGACCTGTGCAGCAATACCTGGAATGGTGCTACTGGCAAGTTCGCTGGCCAATACCCAGAGCGCTACACCGGTGACAATACTCCATGTGCTGCTGGTGATGTCATGACTCAGACCATCTCTGGTCTTGTTCCTGGCGCTACCTACACTGTATCGTTTACTGCTATTGCCAACGTAGCTCGCAATCTCGATGCTACGACCTATGCAGGTGAGGGCATCGCATACGTCTATGCCAACGATGTCAAGCAGGATATCACAGTCGGTACCCTGTCTAATGTTGAGGATGTTACTGTAGCCGAGTATCAGTATTCTATCACCTTCCAGGCAACTGAAGAGGGTGCTGCTACATTCGGTATTGCCAATGCCAAGGAGGGCGGTCAGTGGTATGTCGCTAACTTCACCAGCCTTGTACTGAATACTCTGGATGTTCCTGTCGAACTGACTCTCGAGTCGGGCAAGAATATCAGCACCGAACTGGCAGCTGCTGTGCTGGGCAAGCATGTAGCAAGCATCAAGATCAACCTGGCCAAGGGTGGCGAATATTCAATCAGCAGTGGCCTCACCACAGGCGTGAACTTCGCTATCTACGGTGACAGCTCAGTCATCACCATCCCTGACTCTGTATCGGCCGACTTCATCACCCTGAACGGCAGCTCAGTCTATGCCATGAAGAAAGATTCGACTGTATCTGACCACTTCCAGATGGATGAGGTTATCCTCTCGGGCATTATCCTCAACGGTCTGCAGGGTTCAGTTGTTACCGATGCACAGAAGACCAAGCTCGACAGCCTGGCAATCAGCAACTCGGTCATCGCAGTTGCAGCCAACAGTGCGAACGTGGTCAACTTCAATGGCATGGGCTATGTCGGTGCTGTCATGGTCGAGAACTCTACCATCTATGCACCTGCAGCCAAGAGCAGCTTCTTCGCTCAGTATGGCAGCCGTCCTAAGAATGTCAACGGCGACTTGACTCAGGCCTTCTACTTCCACAACTCTACCATTGTCAATATTGCCAATGGCAAGAACTTCAACGACCTGAAGCAGAAGGGTACTGCCCAGAACGTCTTCTCGGTCAAGAACAGTATCTTCGTTGACTGCGGCAAGCAGAACCAGGTACTGGTAGGTCTGGACGGTGGACAGGCAAGTACCACACCACAGTGGACCGTCGAGGGTAATATCTTCAACTATGGTGGCGCTGACGTAAGTGCTGCTGAGACAGAGAAGGCTGGTATCGAGACAAGCAGCGTAGCTGCAGTCGTTACCTTCGTTGACGCTGCTGCTGGTAATATGAACGCTACTCTCACCGTAGGTGAGGGCGTTACCGTTCCTGAGTCTATCGGTGATCCACGCTGGACCATCTCTACTGAGGTCAGCGGTATCAACAATGTCAAGGCTGACGACGTTCAGAAGGACGGTAAGTTCTTCATCAACGGCAAGCTTGTCATTGTACGCAATGGTCAGATGTTCAATGCTAACGGTCAGTTGATCAAATAAACTGAACCAACATAAATAAATCGCGCTCCGCTTTACGGCGGGGCGCGATTTATTTTAAAGGAAGTGACAAGGAATTGACAAAGATTTGACAAGGAAGTGACAAGGACGATAGAATAGTGAAAAGAAATGATTGGTATAACTTGATGTTAAAATAATCAATCAAACAGCTTTAGAATAGGTCGGAATGAGTTCCTGTGCCAGTGAATAGTAATGTTAATTCGAGGTCATTCTGTTCCCAAATCAATAGCCAATCCCCCTTGAGATGGCATTCCCAACAATTGTCATAGTTGCCTGATAATTTGTGAGGCCTATAGCTACTAGGCAACTGGCCGTTCGCTTCAAGTGTGCGAATGGCAGTTTTTAATAATTCCATATTATAACCGCGTTTGCGGCAACGTTCCGTGTCTTTGCGGAAAGTGTTGGTCATTCGGATTTCGTACATGTTTTAAATGCCTAAGGATTTAAACATGTCTTCAGCCGAAGAGAACTTCTCTACACGGCCTGCTGCTTTGTCTTCTTGAGATTTGACGTAGCTGCTCTTTTCTTTGGATGTTACCTTGTGGAGGGATATTCCTAAAGCCTGTAGATAGGCAATTAGAGCCTTGCCACTGGTACTCCTTTCGTTGAGTGTGATGGTATATTTTGCCATGTTGATAAATTTTTTGCAAAGGTATGACTTTTTTTTATAATATGCAAATTTTGTTTGGTTTAGTTTTGTGTAATCTCTCATAAACTCGGATAGAAAATATCTCTTTAGTGTTTCTGTGCGCTCTGATTGTACCGATTAGGGATGATTGTCTATACTGAATAATGATTAAAATGAGGGGAGAAAGGTTAATAAATATAAAAAATACAATAATAACTGTTGGCGCATATTGAAAATTGCTGTACCTTTGCATCGACCAAAAATAAAGTGTATGCAAATCGATGCAATGCGGCAAGAAGATAGACAGGACCGACATTGCAGATAGTTCCCCAACGACCATCCCCACGGTCAATTGATTCCCCTTACAGACCCCTTCCCCTATGGTCATGGCTACGGCTATGATATATATATATGTATGCTACTATGACAACCTAAAGAAGCAAAGATAATCGAAAGAAGCGTAGCGGAACCTGCGTTGCCTCCCTCGGTGAGGCCGGTGTGGGTTGTCAGCGAAGCTTGTGCAATGTTCAATATAAAAAAACAAACAATGATGAAAAAGATTTCACTTCTACTTGCAGCCTTCATGGCAATCAGTGTCAATGCATTGGCCCAGACTGACGACGGTATGCCCAGTGACCTGCCTGACGGCGAAACACCGAGCGGCGACTTGCCTGGTGGAGATATGCCCGATGGTGGTGGCCCTGGCGGCGAGAGCAGCAGCGGGGCAGATACGACCTACCAGTATGGTTCGGACATCAGTGGCCTGTGGCAGAGCAGTTCGGACTATTACTACATCGTAGGCCTGTTCTATTGTTCCGCTCCGGCTGACTCGAGCTACGAACAGATGGGCATCTATGTGCCAGCAGCCTACCTGAGCCAGAACAGCGACGGAACCTACAGCATCAATGCCGAGGGTACGTGCAATGGCTATACCGCCGCCACTGCGCCCATAGTGGTGCCGGTCAATACGAGCGGCTACTCGGCACAGTCGGCGCCAACGGGCGAGTCCTCTGCCGCAGCCACCTATACGGCCGAGGGATTCATCTACCTGTGGCCGGGCTGCCGTGGCCGTAACCATGGTGCGCCCCTGGGGGTGACCGACCTGAAGGCTGCCGTGCGTTACTACCGCAGTCTGGCTGCCCAGTCGTTGGTGCCAGGCAACACGGACCTGATCTTCTCCTTCGGCCACAGTGGCGGTGGTGCACAGAGTGCCATCTTCGGTACATCGGGCAACAACAGCCAGTATGATGCCTACCTGCAGGCCATCGGAGCCAACATGGACTACAGGGACAACATCTGCGGGTCGATGTGCTGGTGCCCAATCACCAACCTGGATCAGGCTGACGGCGCATACGAGTGGAACATGGGTCTGACCCGTTCGTCGCTCTCGGACGCTGACCAGAGCATCAGCCAGGGTCTGGCAGAGAACTTCGTCACCTATATCAACGCCATCGGGTTCAAGCACCCTGAGACAGGCGAGACGCTGACATTGAACAGCACGAGTGACGGCTACTACCAGAGCGGCTCGTACTACGAGTACACGATGGAGGTGATCAACGATGCCGTGTCGCGCTACAATCAGTACAACAGCGCCAGTGTGGCAAGCTATACGACGGACGATGCCTCGGCGCTGTCGGACTTCGCCTCGAACTACAAGAAAGCCACCAAGTCGCTGGGCGCATTCGATGAATATGCTGACCTCGGATCGGCCGAAAACACCCTGATGGGCATAGCCGGCACAGCGGGACACTTCGACCCCTATCTGGCTACCCTGGTACAGAGCTATGCCAGCACGTACTATGATGCCTTCTCCGCCGACCTGGCATCGGACAATGTCGATGCTGTGGGCAATGCCGTCCAGACCCGCCTGATGATGTACACGCCTCTCTATTATCTGGTCGATAATGCGACCTACTACAATGGCGGTGGTGCAGGTTCAAGCGACGTGGCTCCCTACTGGCGCATACGCAGCGGCATCAAGCAGGAGGACACCGCCCTGAGCACCGAGATCAACCTCGCCCTGGCGCTGCAGGCCTACAGCGGTGTGAAGGATGTCGATTTCGAGACCATCTGGGGGCAGGGACATACCGAAGCCGAGGACACGGGCAGCGCATCGTCCAACTTCATCAGCTGGGTCAAGGAGTGCGCCACCAGCGCCACTACAGGCATCCAGCAGATAGGGGAGAGCCAGAGCGAGTCATCGGCCTACTATGACCTGCAGGGTCGCGCCGTGAGCGCTCCGTCGCAGGGTATGTATGTGCACAATGGCAAGAAAATCTTCGTACGATAAGCGGTCATGGACTCCAATCCCCGCAGTCGGGTATCGTTCATAAGGGGACCTCTATAAATTTCCCCGTTTATTGGTTAAACCGAAGGAAATAATCTATTGAAACTCTTTTGACAATTTATAGAAGTCCCCATAAAAACTGTCCGCAGTGCCTGTTGCATGGCACTGCGGACATTGTCTATAGGGTAAGTCCCTCGAAAAAGTAAGTAGTTGTTCAAAATTATTTAGCTATATTTTTTAGAGATTGGGATGCAGATTTTGGTTTTGAGGGAGGGAGCAATGTTACATTGTGACCGAGCGAAAAGCCGAAAGATGCGCCCAAGAATGAAAAAGATAGTCTCTTGAACAATACTACTTGATATGTAAAAATAATTTTGAATGACTACTTAGTAATCTTCAAATACCGAATGACAGATGCAACAGTATCTCTCGGGGACGAAGCCAAAAGCGACTGGTGGATTGAGAATAGGTTGTCAAGTCCGTCTGTACGAGGTAACGATGATTCAGTAAGTTGTTTAGGGTAATGTCCCATTCAATAATTCTTTTCATTTTTTATAGACGTAAAATATTGCCATGTGAATGTTACAATAAGTTGCGTTGTTCCGAGACCTCTAAATCCCTTCTGTACTCTATCGTTGCGGAGACCTGCAGGGCAGGGGCAGCAATGCTTCGGCGCCCCCTGGCAGTACTCATTGAATAGGAGTGTGCACCGCGTTCACCCATGTGATGTTGACATCGGACAACAAAAAACTCCCCACCCGAAGGTGAGGAGTCATATGTTGGAAAGTGAGTAAGGATGTAGCAAACTACATTACCCTTTACACATTACTCTCTACTCTTTAATCAAAGCTTGTTGTTAGAACCCAGAACGTCGAATGCGAGTGGTGGTGGAAAATTGTTTTTATGCAACTTCAAACTGCTCATTACGTCAGAAATACTATTTATTGCCAGATGAGTATCATTTTGCAGGAAAAAATCTTGCAGTTCTGAAATAATTGTTCTATCTTTGCGCATAGCTAAGGAAATTTGTATCTGATATTTTGCTTTTTACAAAGATACTGATTTTGGGGGACATGCCCAAATTTTCCTTAGCTTTTTTATGCCTAAAAATTCACTTTTTGCAAATGCTAAAGTTGAAAACTATATTATCCATGAACCTTATCGGCAATAACAAGAACAAGCGTGTCTCCCTGTATGGAAAAGTGAAAAACGGCCTGCGGTATCTCTTTGTGCCCAGGAAACGGAGGGTGTGGCTGCGGTCATACCGCATCTGGCAACACCGGCCGCATCAGGTGGCAGCGATGTCGCAGCAGAGTCATCAGTGCGCTTCGTGCGGCACGCAGTTTACCGGCAATTTCTGCCCGAGGTGCGGTCAGTCGTACAAGGTTGGACGATTCTCTTTCTCGAATGCGCTGTTGCTCTTCCTGGATGTATGGGGTGTGGGTAACCGAAGTATGTTCCGCACGGTTCGTGACATGATGTTCCGCCCGGGGTACATGATTCGCGACTACTTGCGTGGCATGCAGTCGGCCTATTTCCCGCCCTTCGAGATGTTCTTCCTTTTTGCGACGGCATATCTGTTGGTAGAACATGGATTCCTGCCTGAGAATGAAGCTGTTGACGATGCGGAGAAGGCACCAGTCGAGGTTGTGATGGGTGCGGAAGATACGCTGCGTCACGTAGATGGGGTGCTTGCCTCGCAGAACCTTTTTGGCGGCGAAGTGTCCGAACCGTCGGACAGCCTGACGACTGCGGAGGATGCGCTCCAGGCGTCGGATGAGCCGAAATCGAAACCGAAAAAGGTGTTCGACCTCCACCATAACAAGTATTTCACGATGATCCAGGCGATAGTCGATTCGAACGAGTCGCTCTTTAACCTGTTGGCGTTGATACTCTTTTCGGTGCCGATGTTCTTCTTCTTCCGCACTACGCCGCAGATTGAGAAGTTGCGGTTCTCGGAGTTCATCGTGGCGTTGATCTATACGGCCAACACGTTCAGTATCTTCTTCTTGGCCAGTAAGTTGCTCGATATAGGCTTGCTCAAATGGTTGGCCATATTGATGGTCTTCATCACCCTGAAGCAACTGACGGGTTACTCCAAGCGCCGCGTTTTTGGCTACCTCCTGTTGACCACGTTGATCTCCTCCATTGCTTTCTTGATTATCCTGATCGTCCTCTGCTACTTTATTTATAAGTCGATGTGAGAAAACGCATGGTTTCCTCCTTAAACACTAGATTTCCATGAAACAGTTGTTAGTTTCTTTTGTCCTGTTTGTATTGTCGATGACGATGGTCAATAAAGCAGTTGCCGGCAACGATAGAGGTTAGTTACGTTGGGTGCAAAACCTTGAAATTCAAAGTAACAAAAAAGAATATCAAGAAGCTTCAGCTGTTCTTTTTGAAGGACGTTCCGAATACAATTGAATGCTATTAATAAGATAACAAAAGCTATAGGCAAACAAAAAAACTCCCCACCCGAAGGTGAGGAGTCGTATGTTGGAAAGTGAGTATGGATGTAGCAAACTACATTACCCTTTACTCATTACTCTCTACTCTTTAATTAGAGCTTGTTGTCAGAACCCAGAACGTCAACAATCTTGTGGATGTACATCTGCTTCATAGCCTCACGAGCAGGAGTCAAGTACTGACGTGGGTCGAAGTGTGATGGGTTCTCGGCCAGGTGCTGACGGATGGCAGCGGTCATGGCGAGACGTGAGTCAGAGTCGATGTTGATCTTGCAGACAGCGCTCTTGGAAGCCTCACGGAGCTGCTCCTCAGGGATACCTACAGCGTCAGGCAACTTGCCGCCGAACTTGTTGATGGTATCTACATGCTCCTGTGGAACTGAAGATGAGCCGTGGAGTACGATAGGGAAGCCAGGGAGCTTCTTCTCAATCTCGTGCAGAACGTCGAATGCGAGTGGTGGTGGAACGAGCTTGCCGGTCTTTGGGTCGCGTGTGCACTGCTCAGGAGTGAACTTGTATGCGCCGTGGCTGGTACCGATAGAGATAGCCAGTGAGTCGCAACCAGTGCGGGTAGCGAAGTCGATAACCTCTTCAGGCTTGGTGTAGTGAGAGACAGCCGAGCTGACCTCGTCCTCAACGCCAGCGAGTACGCCGAGCTCAGCCTCGACAGTTACGTCGAACTGGTGTGCATACTCAACGACCTTCTTGGTCAGGGCGATGTTCTCCTCGTATGGCAGAGCCGAACCGTCGATCATGACAGAAGAGAAGCCTGTGTCGATGCAAGACTTGCAGGTCTCGAAGCTGTCACCGTGGTCGAGGTGAAGAACAATCTGAGGATTCTCGCAGCCGAGCTCCTTAGCATAAGCTACAGCGCCCTCTGCCATATAGCGAAGGATAGTAGGGTTAGCATACTTACGGGCACCCTTGGAAACCTGCATGATGACAGGTGACTTGGTCTCAACAGCAGCCATTACGATGGCCTGCATCTGCTCCATGGTGTTGAAGTTGAATGCCGGAATGGCATAACCACCTTTAACGGCCTTAGCGAACATCTCGCGGGTATTGACAAGGCCCAGATCTTTGTAATTTACCATAATTTTAATAAATTATTATGAGTGAAGTTGTAATATTTCTGTTACCGCTGCAGGTCTATGCCAGACGCCGCAACTCTGTAAAGCGATGCAAAGATACGTCTTTTTGCTCAAATTGCGGCAAAATGTTGGGTAAAATTGCACGATTTGAGGCAGTTTTTAAGGAAAAGTAAGTTTCAAATAGCAAAAAAACGGTAAAATGTTTGGAGATTAAAAAAAGTTGCATTACCTTTGCCGCCGAAAAATTTAAGAATCTTAACAACTTTTGTACTCTTAGATTATGAATAAGTCAGTTCGATTTTATTACTTCTTTTATTACTTTGCAGAAGAATGTAAGGTCGGACAGGCTGTGGCATAAAGCCAGAGTGTAAGGTTACTGAGTATAAAAGCGAAATAACAATACAACGTCCCGACCAAGTGAGGTTAGGGACGTTTTTTTTGTTAAAGGAAGTGACAAGGAAGTGACAGTGAAGTGACAGGGAAGTGACAGGGAAGTGACAAGGAAGTGACAAGGAAGTGACTCCTTCTTAAATTCATTCGATAATTGTAAACAAATATATATATGTCTGAAATGGGTAAATTGCGAGTGGCCATTCAGGGCCAGGAGGGTTGCTACCACGAGTGGGCTGCACGTCAGTATTTCGCTGACCTGATGGCGACTGACGGCAGTGCTGAGGGTCAGAAGGATCTGGAGGTGGTATGCTGCAAGACGTTCCAGAGCGAGTTCGAGGCCATGGCAGCCGATTCGACGCTGCTCGGCGTGGTCGCCATCGAGAATACCATAGCCGGCAATATCCTGCAGAACCACGAACTGCTCCGCAACTCGCAGATGCAGATAGTGGGCGAACATCGTCTGCACATCAGCCACGTGCTGTGCGCATTGCCGGGTACGACATTGAGCCAGGTGCACGAGGTCAATTCGCACCCCATCGCCCTGTTGCAGTGCGAGGTCTATCTGCAGAGCGCATTGCCCAATGCCAAGGTAGTCGAGATGGCCGACACAGCAGGATCGGCCAAGATAATCAAGGAGCAACACCTGGAGGGCCACGCCGCGATATGTTCGGAGTATGCTGCCCGGTTGTACGGCATGGATATACTGGCACGCGGCATCGAGACGAACAAGCGGAACTTCACCCGCTTCCTGATACTGCAGGATAAGTTCGCCCAGTCGCTGGTAAGCCGCAAGGAGGTCAACAAAGCCAGCATCGACTTCTGCGTCCGTCACCAGCAGGGTAGCCTGACCAAGGTGCTCTCCATCCTGTCGTTCTACGACATGAACCTGACCAAGATCCAGAGCATGCCTATCATAGGCCGCGAGTGGGAGTACAGATTCTTTGTCGATCTGACCTTCAATGACTATGTGCAGTACCGCAAGGCACTCGATGCGATCCTGCCATTCACGACCGATTTCCAGATATTGGGCGAATATAAAGAGAAAACCGAAATAAGAGACAAGTAAGGCACCCCCATAACCTTACCACCACATAACCAAATTGACAATGAAACAGATTGTACCAGCACAACGTATCAGTCATGTAGAGGAGTACTACTTCAGCCGCAAACTGAAGGAGATAGCCCGAATGAACCAGGATGGCGGCAAGCCCGTCATCAGTCTCGGCATAGGCGGTCCGGACTTCAAACCATCGCCGGAAACCATCATGGCGCTCATGGAAGACGTGATGCGCCCGGATGCCCACAGCTACCAGAGCTACGTGGGACTGCCCGAACTGCGCGCCGCATGGGCTGAGTTCTACCAGAAGTGGTATGGCGTGACGCTGGACCCTGCATCGGAGATGCTGCCGCTGATAGGCTCCAAGGAGGGTATCATGCACGTGAGCATGGCTTTCCTCAATCCTGGGGACAAGGTCCTGGTCCCCGATCCCGGTTACCCGACCTACACATCGGTCAGCAAACTGGTCGGCGCCGAGATAATCAAGTACGACCTGACGTACGAGAATCAGTGGGAACCGGACTTCGACGCCCTGGAACGTACTCCGGGCATTGACGATGTCAAGCTGATGTGGGTCAACTACCCGCACATGCCTACGGGACATTGTGCATCGCCCGAACTGCTGCAACGTATTGTCGATTTCGGCAAGCGCCACAACATCGTCATCATCAATGACAACCCCTACAGCTTCATCCTCAACGACCAACCGATGTCGATACTGCAGGTGCCGGGCGCCAAGGATATCTGCCTGGAGTTCAACTCGATGTCCAAGAGCCACTCGATGGCTGGATGGCGTCAGGGCATAGTGAGCGGCAAGAAGGAGTTCATCGACTGGATCGTGCGCGTCAAGTCCAATGTCGATTCGGGTATGTTCCGCCCAATGATGAAGGCTGCCATCGCCGCACTGCACAATCCCGCCGAGTACTACAAGCGCCAGAATGAGGCATACCAGGTACGACGCATTGCTGCCGAACAGATTATGGTTCACCTGGGATGTGAGTTCGACCCGGAGCAGCGCGGCCTATTCCTGTGGGGACGTATACCGGACAGCGTCACGGACTGTGAGGCCATCACAGAACCTGTGCTGCAGCGCGCCAGGGTATTCATCACCCCTGGATTTATCTTCGGCAAGAATGGAGAACGCTTCATCCGCATCAGCCTGTGTGCTCCGTTCGAGAAGATGCAGGAGGCTCTGCTCCGCATCCAGGCTGCAGGACTGTGAGAATACCTACGATACTTGAATCATTAATTATAACTATATATATTTTTTTCTTATGGAATTTGAGTCGATTTTGCTGCCGGGCGTTGATGCCAAGCGTCCACTGGTGATAGCCGGTCCGTGCAGCGCTGAGAGCGAAGAACAGGTAATGACCACCGGCCGTGCATTGGCTGCCAATGGTATCAAGATTTTCCGTGCTGGTATCTGGAAGCCTCGTACCAAACCTGGAGGATTCGAGGGTGTAGGTATGGTAGGTCTGCCATGGTTGCAGAAACTGAAGGCCGAGACCGGTATGTACACTGCCGTCGAGGTGGCTACCAAGGCTCACGTTGAGGCTGCCCTGGCTTTCGGTGTGGACCTGCTCTGGATTGGCGCCCGCACTACTGCCAACCCATTTGCCATGCAGGAGATAGCCGATGTGCTGGTGGGTCACGACGTACCTGTACTCATCAAGAACCCTGTCAACCCTGACGTCGAACTCTGGGTGGGTGGCATCGAGCGCATCTACCGTGCCGGCATCCACAAGCTGGGTGTGATTCACCGCGGATTCTCGTCGGCCGACAAGACTATCTACCGCAATGTGCCTAACTGGCATATCGCCATCGAGCTGCGCCGCCGCTTCCCTAATCTGCCTATCATCTGCGACCCATCGCACATCGGCGGTCGTCGTGACTTGATTCAACCTCTGTCACAGCAGGCTATGGACCTGGGCTTCGATGGCCTCATCATCGAGAGCCACTGCAACCCCGACGAGGCATGGAGCGACGCCAAGCAGCAGGTTACTCCCGACACGCTCCGTCAGATCCTCTCGGACCTGGTCATCCGTGATACTGTCCAGACTACCGAGGACCTCACTGACCTGCGCCACCAGATTGACGAGATTGATGACAAGATCCTGGAGATCCTCGCCAAGCGTATGCGTATCTCGACCGAAGTCGCCAACTACAAGAAGGAGCACTCTATGCCTGTCCTGCAGGCCGGCCGCTACGACGAGATCCTCACCAAGCGCTCTGAACAGGGTGTCTCCCTCGGTATGTCCGCCGAATTTGTCAAGGAGGTATTCGAGGCCATCCACGCCGAATCAGTACGGAAGCAGATAGAAATCATAAACAAGTGATAAATGTTCGCTGCGCTCACGCTAAAAGGCCTACGGACGATAAATGTTCGCTGCGCTCACGCTAAAGGGCCTTCGGCCGATAAAGGACCATTGGTCACTAAAGTTTGCTTGTGCTAAAGAACTTTAAGTATCGCTTAAATCATAAAATATGGAATCACCGCTGTATAAGGATGCTTATGCTTTTTCAATACGTTGTATGAAAGCTTATGACTACTTGACCGAGCAGAAGCATGAATTTGAAGTTTCAAGACAATTGAAACGCAGCGGGACTTCCATATCAGCGAATATTTCCGAAGCTCATTATGCACAAAGTAAAGCGGATTGGATAAACAAGATGTCCATAGCGTTGAAGGAAGCTAACGAAAGTAAGTATTGGATTAACCTTCTGCATGACAGCGATTTGATTGACGATAAAGTCTATCAGTCTATAATGAATGATTGTGTGTCGTTGATTGTTCGCTTGTCTAATAGCGTAAAAACCGCCAAGCGTAGCTTGAAGTAATCTGCTGGATTTGCAATGTTTCAGTTGATTAAGTGGCCAAAACCTGTCGTGGGAGAACCGTCTTGATTGTGATTAATATTGTATAAGAAGCATCCGTTAGCACCAAGTGCGGGCATTTATCGTCCACCTTGTGGACATTTATCGTCCGCTTTGCGGACATTTATCGCCCACCTTGTGGGCATTTATCGTCCACCCTGTGGACTTTAGCGTCCACCCTGTGGGATTTTAGCGTCCGCTTGCGGACTTTTATCGCCCACCCTGTGGGCTTTTAGTGTCCAACTCTTGGACTTTTAGCGCCCACCTTGTGGGCTTTTAGCCAATAAATTATGAAAATTGTTATTTTGGGTTCCGGCAAAATGGGAATGTTCCTGGCGGATACCCTTTGTATGGATCACGACGTGGCGCTGTATGCCCGTCATCCGGAGAAATTGAGGTATTGCCTCAATACGCGCCGCTTTACGTCGTACGATGAGATAAAAGAGTTTGACCCAGAGTTGCTGATCAACTGCGTGACGATCAAGAATACCCTGCCAGTTTTCAACGAGGTGCTGCCTTACGTCAGCCAATCGTGCATATTGAGCGACATTGCGTCGGTCAAGACCGGCTTGCCCGAGTTCTATGCAGCTTCGGGACACCGTTATGTCTCGACTCACCCGATGTTCGGCCCTACCTTCGCCAACCTGAGTGACCTGAGCCAGAACTATGCCATCATCATCAAGGAGGGAGACAGTGAGGCCAAGGAGTTCTTCCGTTCGGTTTATGCTTCGCTGCGACTCAACATCTACGACTATTCGTTCGTGGAGCATGACGAGACCATAGCCTACTCGCTCAGCATTCCGTTTGTCTCGACTCTCGCCTTCACCGGCGTGATGAAGCCGCAGGATGCCCCGGGTACCACCTTCAAGAAGCACATGGCCATTGCCCGCGGTTTGCTCAGCGAGGATGACTACCTGTTGACCGAGATTCTCTTCAATCCCAACTCTCCACGTCAGATTGACTTGATAGTGGATAAGTTGCGCGAGTTGTCGGACATCATCAAGCATCACGACAGCGACCGGCTCTTGGCCTACATCAATCAGTCGCGCGACAATATCAAGAACCAGAAGTAATCTGGCTGCCCGTACCACTTCCTGCACGGCGCAGGCTTGTCCTGTCGGTGTGTTGCCAACGGCGGTCTGGTTGCGTCCAGTCTTCCTCTGTAGCCCGAAACTGATAATGGTCGGTTTCGGGCTGTTTGGTACCCTTTGTTGCGCGCAAAGTGACTAAAATTGACCTCAAAAGGTAGATTTTGCACAAAAATAGTGCGAAATTGCATAAAAAACTTCCATAATATTTGTTTTTTATTTTGAAATGCCCTATATTTGCGGTCGAATACTTCTACTATTAGTTTATTATTACCTGAATTATTAACTATTTTCAGACAGTACCTTTTATCGCTGCTATCTTACGACTGTATTTTATGTAGATGCCTGTATTGTGCATCCCATCTATTGTTGGAACGTGATCGGGGGATTGTCCGAAACCTTAAATAAACTGGTGCATAACCCATACCAGTCTATATTGTGAATATGAAGAATTTTTTTGTCAGTTTATTATGCTGCTTGATGTGTCTCGTCACCGCTGCCTGCGGTGGGGTCGATGAGTACGTGGCTCAAGGTGTGACAAGTGATGACGCCGAGGCCGAGTTCATGGTTACTTCTCCCGAAGGCTATAACATATATTTTAATATATCGTCCGCTTCGGGTTGCGTCGTGGTGAGCAGTCCTACGTACAAGAAGATCATCGGTCCACTGACTGTACCGTCTCAAGTCGATTATAAGAACGTACGATATGTCGTCACGGGCATAGACAAATATGCTTTCGGTGGCGCTGAATATATGTCGGACATCACCTTGCCGCAACGTCTGGTATCCATTGAACGCTCTGCCTTCACGGGTTGCGGCCGATTGGCTAAACTGCGCCTGCCTGCTACCCTGGAGAGCCTCGGTACCATGGCATTCGATGGCTGCTCGGCATTGTCCGAGATTTATGTTGATCCCGATAACGCCATCTTCGATAGCCGTGACGATTGTCAGGCCGTCATTGACCGAAAACTGAATATGCTGGTTCTGGGTTGCAAGAATACCCGCATCCCTGCCAGTGTTACCTCTATCGGTGACTGTGCCTTCGGTGGATGTGTCTCGCTGCAGCGTATCGTTGTGCCCGAGGGTGTTAAGTCCATCGGTGTGTCGGCTTTCGGCGGTTGCGTGGGTCTCAAGGAGGTTGTGTTGCCCAATACTTTGGACAGTATCCAGCTTTTCACTTTCTCCAACTGCACGGGTCTCCGCTCTGTCAAGTTGCCCGAGGGATTGGTTCAGATCCGCGAGTCTGCTTTCGCCGGTTGCAAGTCCCTCCAGTCGGTCCGTCTGCCCAATACGCTGCAGGTGATAGGCGGTCATGCTTTCTATGGTTGTAAAGCGCTGCAGGCTTTGGTCCTGCCCAGTAGTCTGACCAAGATCGAACCCAACGCCTTCTATGAGTGCACGGGCTTGCGCCGTATCATCGTTCCAGAGGGTGTATCCGTTGTTGGCGATTATGCTTTCTGTTTCTGCAGCAGTCTGGGCGAGGTGAGCTTGCCTTCGACATTGGCGCGTTTGGGCAATGGTGCATTCAGCGGTTGCTCTTCGCTCACCACTATCGATGTTCCTGAGAAGATTTCATCCATCGGCGAACATACATTCCTTGATTGTACTTCGCTCGAGAGCCTGCATCTGCCTTCAGGCTTGGTCAGCGTGGGCGAGACTGCTTTCGATGGTTGCCAGAAGTTGTCGTCCATCTATATGAAGACTGCCACTCCTCCTTCTACCTGGTTTGACAAGTTCGCCAGTGTTGTGACCGACAAGGCTGTCCTCTACGTCCCGCGTGAGTCTGTAGCTGGCTACAAGCAAGCGCGCACCTGGCGTCAATTCAAGCGTATTCAGGCATTGCCCTGATGCGCTTGCCGCAAGGCGGTCTCCTTTTATCTTTGTATCTTTTTTTTATCTTTCTATCATTTCTATCTTTCTATTACGCTCTGATTTATATTCTTTCCCTGGCTGTCTGTTGGTCGCAATGTATGCAATGACTGTTTAGGCGGCAACGTGGGAACCTTTATATAAAGACATCATCCTTTATTTTGTTTTGTGCTCTTGCGCTGGAGACAGACCCATTCTGTAGCGCGTGCCTTGTTTATGAGCACAAAAAAAGGATGCACCCAGTCTCTCGACTAAATGCATCCCCCACTTAACTTATTCACATGGGTCGTATCGGAAATGAAGCATTAGCTACATTAGTGTTTTAAATCTTTAATCCGTAATTGTCAATAAAAAAGTCATTTTTGGGCATTCACTAAATCTTAAAAATACATTCAATAAACATTTGGGTTTCCTTTTGTATTTTGTGCAATAGAAACTTTGTTGTCTTGTTGTTGATGCAAAGGTATGGCGTTTTTTCCGTCATTCCAAATGTTTTAGTAGAAAAATGTGCAATTTCTGCTGTAAAACATACAATTTTGATGAGCAATATGTTGTGCAACATATATTTCAGTTGCAAAACATGTTGCTCATCTTCTTTTTCTTATATCGATTGAGTTGGTGATCTTCCTGGTTCTTGCTTCTAAATTTCAATTCGTAAGTTTCTTTTTCGGATTTGATTTGAAGTTCTTTTTTTGCAGGTAAGGCTTTCGGTCTGTCTCGATCTGTGAGCTGACCTCTGGTAATAGTGGGGTATAGTGTTTAAAAAAAGGAAGCACCCAGTCTCAACGACTAAGTGCATCCACCACTTAACTTATTCACATGGGTTTTATTATAAATGAAGTATTTCTACTTCAGCGTTTGAAAAATAATCCGTAATTGTCAATAAAAAAAGTCATTTGGGCATTCACTAAATCTTAAAAAATACATTCAATAGACATTTGGGCTTTAATTTGTATTGTGTGCAATAGAAACTTTGTTGTCTTGTTTGTTGATGCAAAGATATGGCAACTTTGCGCAATATCCAAATATTTTTGTAGAAAAATGTGCAATTTATGCTGCAAAACATATAAAATTGCAATACAATATGCTGTGCAACATAAATTTTAGTTGCAAAGTGGCTGTTTTTAGCAAGAATTAAGCGAAAATTACTAAAAAGTAGCAAAAAGTAGAGTATTTCTGCCTTTTGCTACTATCATTATGTCGTTTTTCTCCTTATTTTGTTCTTTTTCTATTGGTATTTTCTTGCTTGTGTTGTACAAATCGTCGATTCAACAGCCTGATTGTGCACAAATTGAAATGTTGTACATTCGTTTTTAATGAATTGTGGAAATTGTTGGCCTTTTATATTCGATTGTCCCATTTGTTTGCATTGGTCTTTTAGATTATTCAGACTGCGTATAGTGGGATATTGGTCATACGGTCTTGCTCCTTGTAGGGTAACATGGAGAATCTGACAGCGTGCATGGAAGGAGTATCTGCTATTAGAGCAGAGAGTGAATTGGCGCGAACGTTGCCCTCTGCCTTGACTTCGATAGGAAGCAGATTGGCCTTTTGTTGTATGATAAAATCTATTTCCAATCGGCTGTTTCCTGATTTATGATAATAAATAGGTGATGTTCCGCTTGCTTTTAATTGTTGCAGGACGTATTGTTCCGTCATGCCGCCCTTGTATTCTGAAAAGATATTGTTTTGTATTAGGACTTGGGCAGGATCAGTGTGAACCATTGCTCCCATTAGTCCTATATCGAGCATGTAGAGCTTGATTGCTGATGTGTCCGCATAGATGTCCAGGGGTAATGCTAATTTGTTGCAGTTACGTATCTGGTAGAGTAGTCCTGCATCAATCAGCCACTGTATGGCCAACTCATATTCGTTTGCTCTGGCTCCTTTGCGCAATGCTCCATATATGAATTTTTTGTTCTCCTTGAACAACTGTGACGGAATGCTTTGCCACACCAAACGGATACGTGCAACAAGTTCTTGTGGAGCGTGTTTGGAGAAATCCATGTCATATCCTTTCAGTATTTCCTCCTGGATACTTCTCACCTTTTGTAGCGCACCATTTTCGACGTAGTATTTGACTGCTTCGGGCATTCCACCTACATAGTAGTACTGTCGCAGCAGGTCAACGAACTTCTCGTGCAGCATGTTGGTCAGCACATAATCGCGTTGTTTGAGTATCTTGGCGGCTTCCGTTTCACCTTTGGCCAATAGAAATTCCTCGAAGTCCATTGGGTAAAGGTGCAAAGTGTTGACCTTGCCTACAGGGTATGATACTCCGGTGTGCATGGCTATTCCTAAAAGAGATCCTGCAACGGCTATGTGGTAGTCTGGTGCAGTTTCGTAGAAGTATTTGAGCGATTCAATTATTTCGGGTACGTCTTGAACTTCGTCCAATATAATCAATGTATCGTTAGGGGTAATGTCCACTCCAGAGATTGCTCGTAGTCCACGAAGAATTCTGTTTGTGTCAAAATCCTGGGTGAAGAGTTGGCGCACCAAATCGTTTTTGCGACAAATGATGTATGCTTCTTTGCTGTATTCTTGTTGAGCAAAATTGCGTAAGGCCCATGTCTTGCCAACCTGCCTTGCTCCATTCAAGATGAGAGGTTTGCGGTTAGGGTCTTCTTTCCATCTTTTAAGTGATTGAATTATTGTGCGTTCCATATAATTATTACATTTTTTAGCGCCAAAATATATATATTGTTTACAATTTTCTGCACCTGATTATGCTGTTTTAATACATTTTTCGACGCCTGTTTTGAAGGCAAAGATACATTTTTCTGCAGATAATGACAAATTTGTTATATAATAATTGACTTTTCTCAGTATGTTTTTGTCAATAATGACCATTTTTAGGCAAAAATTGTACAATTGTCTTGGGTATTATTATGGTAATCATGAATATGATAGTTGTAAAGTAATAATAACCTATAAAAGCAATAGCGCTGCGAGTCGATGGACCCGCAGCGCTATGCTATGTAGAGTGCTCCTGATTAGAGGAACAGCAGCTGGACGATGATGTAGATAGGCAAGCAGATGATGAGAGAGAACTTGCCCATATAACCGAAGAATGAAGGCATCTTGATGCCAGCCTGCTCGGCGATGGACTTGACCATGAAGTTTGGACCATTGCCGATGTAAGTGAGTGCTCCGAAGAAGACAGCACCCATAGAGATGGCTTTGAGCAGAATCTCGCTGACGCCCGCTACCAGAGTGGTGCCAGCTTCTACTGGCAGGGTAGATGCAGTAGCGTGGAAGACCATTGCCGTAGGAGCATTGTCCAGGAATGCAGAGAGCAGACCTGTGCTATAGACGAACTGCCATGGTTCGCTGACAGGAAGAGGATTCTGCTTGAGGAACATCAAGGCTGGAGTCATCGTAGCGAAGATGCCGACGAATACACAGGCGACCTCGAGGATAGGGGTCCAAGAGAAGTTGTTCTCTTCGCGAGTCTTCTTCTTGGTTGTAACCATACTTAATATAATAATGAGTATGAATGCCCACTCGCGCAGCAACTTGATGTAGAATGGAGCATCGTGCTCGGCCATGGCTGGAATGTACTTGCCATTGATGAACATGGTCGATGCGATGACGCACAGCAACCAGAAGATGTTGATCAGACCGCCGAAAGAGATGGCTGTGGTCTGAGTATCATCGGCAGCGAGGTTTTCCTTAGGTTCGCGCTTGTAGTACCAGGTGTCCATGCAGAAGTAGGTGCCCAACAGTAGAATGCCGGTTACCAACCACTCGGGAGTGAGGTTGAAGAACCAAGTGAAGTCGGCGCCCTTCTGGAAGAGCAGGAACAACGGCGGGTCACCCAGAGGAGTGAGCAGACCACCACAGTTGGCCACAATGGCGATGAAGAAGAGGATGGTGTGCACCTTGTACTTGCGTTCAGAGATGGTCTGGATGAGCAGACGGATCAACAGCATGGCTGCGCCGGTAGTTCCCATGAACGAAGCGAGCACCCAGCCGATGGCGAGGATGCAGGTGTTGGTTATAGGCTTGGCCTTGAGGTCACCCTTGATACGGATGCCGCCAGTAGTGACAAACAGGGCCATCAGCAACAGGATGAATGGCACGTAGTCATAGATCATCTGGTGCTCTAACTCGTGGCTCATGCCGTTCAGACAAAGCCACAATCCTGTAGGTATGCCCAATATGAGGGATACATACAGTTTGTGCAGGTTGTGCTCCCACCATTCCTCCATCTTGGTCAGAGGCAGAATGGCAATGCATAGAAGCTGTACCACGAAGGGTATCAGCATCCAGCCTGGAATCAAAGTATTCGTTTCCATAGTGTTTAGTTTTGGAGAATTATATTATGATCGATTTATTTTCTCAATAATCAATATATATTGTTGAATTTTCTCTATCTTGATCTATAAATTCTCAAGAATTAGAGAATTGAGAGAATTATTACTATTGAGAGAATTAATAAGAATTCTTTCAGCCTTTAGCTGGGAATCGCAAGTCAGAGAATTAATCTCGGTCGGTTCTTGTCTTGAGAATTACATAACTCAACCTATGCTGGAGGAGGACCGATGGTGCCATTGGTTAGGAATCCACTTGTACTCCAGGCTTGTTGTGCCGAAGTTCAGCAGAAGGCCCAATTGATGGTTGCTGACGTGCAGATAGTTAATCAACTGAGATTCGCTGATACCATCTAAGGATTCAAGAGCCTTTATTTCGATGCCAATTTTCTCGAAACAGAGGAAATCGTAAAAGAAATCGTGCTGCAATAAAACTCCGTGATAGGTCAGCCCGATATGTTGTTCTCGGCTATATGGAACCTGGCACTCGTTCAAAAGAACTTCAAAGGCGTCTTGATATACCTTCTCTTTGAATCCGCAACCCAATTCTCGGTGCAGTTTCATTGCCAGCCCAAGCAATAAGTTGCTTTCTTTCTCATATAAGAGTGCCATCTCTTTGTTCTGTTCAGATAATACTCAAAATTCTTATTAAATTTTGTCCCCTTCTCTAATTCTTGAAAATCAACCATATGAATGCGTTTTATTCTCAAATTCTCCAATTCTTGAGATTGAAAATCAAAGATTCGATTGGCAAATTCTCTGAATTCTCTAATTCTTGAGATTACAAATTCTTATTTAATTCTTCCGATTAGAGTAGGAGAGAGGATTCTCTCAATCCTTAGTCGAGCTTGAGCACGGCGAGGAAGGCAGTCTGAGGGACCTCGACCTTGCCGATCTGCTTCATGCGCTTTTTGCCGCGCTTCTGGGCTTCGAGCAATTTGCGCTTGCGCGAGACGTCGCCGCCGTAGCATTTGGCGGTTACGTCCTTGCGGACCTGCTTGATGGTTTCGCGTGCAATGATCTTGGCGCCGATGGCAGCCTGTACGGCTACGTCGAACTGCTGGCGTGGGATGAGGTCCTTGAGTTTCTCGCACATACGGCGGCCGAAGCGTTCAGCGTTGTCGGCGTGGGTCAAAGTGCTGAGAGCATCGACGGGTTCGCCGTTCAGCAGGATATCGAGTTTGATCAGTTTCGATGCGCGGTAGTCGTGCACGTAGTAGTCGAACGAGGCATAGCCCTTCGATATACTCTTGAGTTTGTCGTAGAAGTCAATCACAATCTCGCCCAAAGGCAGGTCGAAGTAAATCTCGACGCGGTTGCCCGAGATGTATTTCTGCTCGACGAGGATGCCGCGCTTGTCCAGGCAGAGTTTCATGATGCCGCCGATGAAGTCCGTCTGCGTGATGATGGTGGCACGGATGTATGGCTCTTCGATATGCTCGATGGTCATGATGTCCGGCATGCCCGATGGGTTGTGAATCTCAGTTTCGACGCCATGTTTGTCGAAAATCTTGTACGAGACGTTCGGTACCGTCGTGATGACGTCCATGTTGAACTCGCGGCCCAGTCGCTCCTGGATGATCTCCATGTGCAGCAGACCCAGGAAGCCGCATCGGAAGCCGAAGCCCAGAGCCAGCGAAGACTCGGGGGTGAAGGTCAATGAGGCATCATTGAGTTGCAGTTTCTCGAGCGATGCTCGCAGGTCCTCGTAATCCTCGGGGTCGATAGGATAGACACCGGCGAAGACCATAGGCTTGACCTCCTCAAATCCGGCGATAGCCTTGTCGCAGGGACGTTCCTGGTGGGTGATGGTGTCGCCCACTTTCACTTCGGTCGAAGTCTTGATGCCCGAGCAGATGTAACCTACGTCGCCGCAGTTCACCACGTTGCGGGGCTCCATGTCCATGCGGAGGATGCCCACCTCGTCAGCGTCATACTCGCTGCCGGTATTGACGAACTTGACCTTGTCGCCCTTGTGCAATGAGCCATTGACAATCTTGAAGTAGCCGATCACGCCCTTGTAGGAGTTGAAGACCGAGTCAAAGATCAATGCCTGCAGTGGTGCCTCGGGGTCACCCTTTGGTGCGGGGATACGTTCGACGATGGCCTCCAGAATGTCCGGTACGCCAAGTCCGGTCTTGCCCGATGCGCGCAGGATCTCCTCGCGCTTGCATCCCAGCAGGTCGATGATTTCGTCTTCGACCAGTTCCGGCATGGCGCTGTCCAGGTCACATTTGTTGATGACTGGGATTATCTCCAGGTTATGGTCGATGGCCATGTAGAGGTTCGAGATAGTCTGCGCCTGGATGCCCTGAGTGCCGTCCACTATGAGCAGCGCTCCCTCGCAAGCGGCGATGGAACGGCTCACCTCGTAGCTGAAGTCCACGTGGCCTGGAGTATCGATCAGGTTAAGTATATATTTGCCTGGTTCAGCTTCGCCCAGTTGAGGTGCTTCGCCGTTGTGACCCGTATAGTTGTAGTCCATCTGGATGGCGTGGCTCTTGATGGTGATGCCGCGTTCGCGTTCCAGGTCCATATTATCGAGTATCTGCGCCTGCATATCTCGTTCGGCTACGGTTTTGGTACATTCCAACAGACGGTCGGCGAGCGTTGATTT
>JAILKE010000062.1 GCA_024694125.1 Bacteroidales bacterium | reverse complement strand
AACTTACCGAGGTTTCTCTTCTGCTTTTTGGTCTTCTTGGTCAAGATGTGGCTCTTGTAAGCGTGCTTTCTCTTGATCTGTCCTGATCCGGTGAGCGCAAAACGCTTCTTAGCACCGGAGTTAGTCTTAACTTTTGGCATTGTTATTAAAAAATTTGTTGTTTATTTATATTATAGGATTCGGTACTTCAACCATAGAGAACGGAAGTCGCTTCAACTACAGATAACGGAAATCGTTTCAACTATAGAGAACGGCGAACCGTTCCAGAGGCATCTGCACCTCTCCTATCATATTGGCTGATTGTTACTGGATAGCTGGAGCATCTGGTTTAGAGGCATCCGCTTTCGGAGCTGCCTTCTTTCCGATACCGGCCTTAGGGCTGAACATCAGGATCATGCGCTTACCCTCCAGTACTGGTGGATAACTGTCAGGCTTACCTACTTCCTCCAGATCCTGGGCAAAACGTGCCAACAGCACCTCACCCTGCTCCTTGAAGAGGATAGAACGACCCTTGAAGAATACGTATGCCTTCACTTTGGAACCCTCCTGAAGGAATTCCTTAGCATGACGGAGCTTGAAGTCATAATCGTGGTCATCAGTCTGAGGACCGAAACGAATCTCCTTGACTACGACCTTGGCAGCGTTAGCCTTAGCCTCTTTGGCTTTCTTCTTAAGTTGATAGCAGAACTTCTGGTAATCGAGGACCTTGCATACTGGAGGCACAGCTGTTGGGCTGATCTCTACGAGGTCAAGTTCCTGCTCCTCGGCGATACGCATTGCCTCCTGGATGCTGTAAACACCCATTTCGACGTTGTCGCCCACCAGACGGACTTCCTTCACACCACGAATCTGCTCGTTGATGCGATGTTGTTCCTTTCCGTTGTTATTGTTGTTGATACGTTGATCACGTCTCTGCTGTGGACGTGGACCAGGAGTTGGTTTGGGGCGATAGCCACCGTTTCCGTGAGGAGTAAATGCCATTCAGTAAATAGCTATGTTTAACTTATTAATTATTAAAGATTAGGTTATTAAAGAAACCAAATCGACTGCAAAGATATAAAGTTTTTTGCAAATTATGCACATTTTACTGGCAAAATCTGCAAAAAACTCTAAAAATTAGTCAATTTTAATAACTGGAGTGTTCAATTTGTGACTGAACTTCAGCAACTACGGACTTAGCGAACTCATCGACAGTCATCTGACCGCCATCGCCTGCGCCCTGCTTACGGATGCTGACCTTACCTTCGGACTGCTCCTTCTCACCGAGAATGAGCATATAAGGCACTTTCTTCATCTCGTTATCGCGAATCTTGCGGCCAATCTTCTCGTTACGGTCATCGACGTATGCGCGGATATCCATCTTCTCGAGCGTGCTGCGCACCTCGTATGCATAGTCGTTGAACTTCTCCGAGATAGGCATGATGGCAACCTGATCAGGAGCGAGCCAGAGAGGCAACTTGCCGGCTGTATTTTCGAGCAACACAGCAACGAAACGCTCCATAGAGCCGAATGGCGCACGGTGAATCATCACTGGACGATGCTTCTGGTTGTCGGCACCAGTATATTCGAGTTGGAAACGCTCTGGCAGGTTGTAGTCCACCTGAATGGTGCCCAACTGCCAACGACGGCCGATGGCATCCTTGACCATAAAGTCGAGTTTTGGACCATAGAAGGCAGCCTCGCCATATTCAACCTTAGCAGGCAGGCCCTTTTCCTGGCAAGCCTCGATGATGGCCTGCTCAGCCTTCTGCCAGTTCTCCTCCGAACCGATATACTTCTCGCGGTTAACCTTGTCGCGGAGAGAGATCTGAGCCTCGAACTGATGGAAGTCAAGAGCCTTGAAGATGATCATGATGATATCAATAATCTTGAGGAACTCATCCTTGACCTGGTCAGGACGGCAGAAGAGGTGAGCATCATCCTGAGTGAAGCAACGTACGCGGGTCAAGCCGTGCAACTCACCAGTCTGCTCATAACGATATACGGTGCCGAACTCAGCCATACGGATAGGCAGGTCGCGGTAAGAGCGTGGCGAAGTCTTGTAGATCTCACAGTGGTGAGGGCAGTTCATTGGCTTGAGCAGGTAGAGCTCATCTGGATCAGGGGTTGAGATAGGCTGGAACGAATCCTTGCCATACTTAGCCCAGTGACCTGAAGTCACATAGAGATTCTTATTACCAATGTTAGGCGTGATGACCTGAACGTATCCGTAGCGCTTCTGAATCTTGGTCAGATACTCCTGCAGACGGTTGCGGAGAGCAGTACCCTTAGGCAACCAGAGAGGCAGACCGGCACCGACGTTCTGGCTGAAGGCGAAGAGTTCCATCTCCTTGCCAAGTTTGCGGTGGTCACGCTTCTTAGCCTCCTCGAGCAGGTTGAGATACTCATCGAGCATCGACTGCTTAGGGAAAGTGATACCATATACGCGATTCATCTGAGGGTTCTTGTCATTGCCGCGCCAGAAAGCACCGGCAACAGAGAGAACCTTGCAAGCCTTGATTGCGCCAGTATTTGGGAGGTGTGGACCACGGCAGAGGTCCGTGAAGTTACCCTGAGTGTAGGTCGAAATCTTACCATCCTCAAGTTCGCTGATGAGCTCACACTTGAAGGTCTGGCCTTTAGCCTTGAACTCCTCAAGCACCTGAGCCTTAGCAACCTCCTTACGGACGATCTCCTGCTTCTGACGAGCGAGCTCGATCATCTTTTTCTCAATCTTAGGGAAGTCGGACTCCTTGATGTTCTCGCCATTGGCAGGCACGACATCATAGTAGAAGCCATTCTCGATGGCAGGGCCGATACCGAACTGAATACCAGGATAGAGTTCCTGCAGAGCTTCGGCCAACAAGTGTGCCGAGCTGTGCCAGAAGGCATGCTTACCCTCTGGGCTATCCCACTTGAAGAACTCAATAGTGCTATCAGCAGTGATGGTACGAGTCAAATCGTACATTTCTTCACCGACTTTAGCTACAAGCACATCCTGTGCGAAACGTGGGCTGATTGATTCAGCCACCTGAAGCGGCGTCACGCCGTCCTCGAACTCCTTGACCGTCTGGTCAGGAAAAGTGATTTTGATCATTGAATTACAAATTTCAACTAATTATTAATATTGGGTGCCACGTCCGCAGCCTCTGAAACGAGAGAGGTTAAAACGGACTAGGCGAAAAGACAAGGATATTTACTATTTGACAATTTACTATTTACTATTAATTTTACTATCTACTATCTTATAGTAATACAATCTACTATCTTATAGTAATTTAATAATTTATAGTAATTTCTCCGATTATCCGGAGCTCTATCAATTGTCAATTATTGATCAATTCCCCATTGGGTGTTTGATCATCTGGATGAAATCCTCAACGAAGGGGAGTTCGATCCAACCATAGTGGCGGTTGATGAGCAGAATCAGGACAGCGCATACGATGATGCAGACAATCCACAGGAGCACCTTCTTCCACCAAGGCATCTTACGGTCAGCATAGGGGTCCTTCAACTTGAGGCCAACAGGGAATTTAGCCTGCTGGGTCAATGTTTCGCCGAATGGAATATTGATCTTGGCCGAAGCATTGATAGCCCAACCGTTGGCATTGAGTACTGGAGCCATGTTACGCTTGCGCAGTTTGAGCCAAGCCAGGAACATAGATGGGCCAGAGATGACCAACATGATAGCCAGGATGACCAATGGGAACTGCCACCACTTCAGGCCCATGATACCAGAGCCAACAGCGACGAGCGCAGAACCGATCATGCCGACTGCCATGCCGATGGCAGCGAATATACCTGCATACTTGGCAATATCGAATGAACTTGCCTTGGCCTCACCCTCAGCCGGCTTGGCGCCGTCCAGGTTCTTCTTGGCTTTATCAGTCTTCTCATTGATGGCTGCAGCAGCCTTGTCCGACTGAGCTTTATCCTTCTCAGCAGCATACTTCTCGATGTTGTCCTCGATGAGTTTGATCATCTTCTTGTATGGACGCCACATAGCCTGTGGTATGCTGATTGGGTTATCTACAATAGCCGTCACACGGGCATCGAAGTCACGGCCAGCGCGGTCGTAGAAGATACAGTTCTTACCGACGAAGAGATCGTCCACATCACCCACGGTCATGGCTGCCATGATGTCGTACGTCTCGTTGCAGATCTTGCTGGTGACCTTGCAAGTGATCAGATACATGCCCGACTTAGGCGACTGAGCCTTGAGCGCAGCAGCATCGGCCACACGGACACAGAAGTCACAAGTGCGCTGGTCGATGACCAATGTACCGCACTGGAAGATTGCCTTCTTATCTACGTCGTAGAAGTCCTGGAATGTTACATAGTTCTTGAGCAACTGGAAGAAGTCGCGAGTCAGGTGCAGCAACTTGTCCACACGCTGCACTCCTGCAGCCTCCTCGTCCAGCACGATGTCAGCCTCATTGACCGTGATGCTGGCCTGATAGTCGCGATATGCTTTGATCTTGGCGCCGATCTCTGCCCACAGAGCCTCGTCTATCTCCTTGGTCTTGGGGTCAAGAGCCGCGCGGATCACCTCAAATTGAGCCACCCATGCTGGGTTGATGGCAGCCTTCATCGAGAGCGTCTTGGAACCATCCACACGAGCGATTGGATAAGAGGCAATCTCCTCCATCTTCGTGGTCAGGTTATCGGCCGATATGGCTTCGATGCGCGATGTCTGAACATCAAGCGCCGCAGTGCTCTCTTCCGAGAACTGAGCCAGTTTAGAACGCATGAAGTAATCCTTTACTTTGGCGTCCAGAGCATTGTATGCAGCCTCAACGGCATCGGTATTATCACCGAATGGAGCCTCAATAGCCGAGCTCTTGTCGATGGCAGCCATGGCAGCCTCCAACTTCGACTTACGGAAAGCATCCAGGCTCGAAGCGCTATCAGCGAGCGAAATCTCCTGTGCATCGGCCTTGCCGACCTCCTTCAGGATACTGATGGCCGAATCATACAGAGCCTTGCCGTCGGCATCCTCCTGATTGAGCAGAGCGAGAGGAAGCGAGTCCTTGCCCTGCAGGATATAGTCCCTGTCCTTGAGCACGCGGGTCAGCCAGTTGGCGACCTCCACGACCTCCTCCACACGGATGGAGCCATCGTTGTTTACGTCGATATATTTAAGCGATGCCTCATCAATCTCCAGTCCCTTGACCGGGCAAGACAAGACAGTCCACTGCTTGATATCCAGTTCACCCAAATGAGCGATATCCTCACCGCTCTTCAGATAGATGCGTGTCACACCGCCGATGCGGCAGTAGTTCCATTTGTAATTTGCCATAATTTAAGGTGCATTAGTAGTACATTCGGGCGCAAAGTTACAAAATTATTGAATACGGCGAGTAAAATCGGACAAAAATATGCAATTTCGCCCCACTTTTGCAAACAAAAAGCCGGAAAAGCCACAGACTTCAACCATAAAAACCGCATAGAACACAAACGATGCTCCCCGGCTCGCTTGCATGGGCGAACCGGGGAGCATATTCTATTTCGGGCGATTATTTGCGACGACGCTTCTTGGCCTTGACCGGAGCGGGAGGATCCTTACGGAGCTGTTCTGCTATCAGTTCAGCCATCTTGGAGGCACCCTTGGCATTAGGATGAATCAGGTCATTGGTCATCCAGCCCTCCTTGTCTGCATTGACGAATGGAGTGTGCAGGTCGAGGAGTTCGATGTTATTCTTCTTGGCATAGTCTGCGAGTTGTGGAATCAGGTGATTCACGATGACCGAGTCACGGATAGTCCACTCCGTCTGGAAGGCGGCAATTGGAGTGCAGAGCACTATGCGAGGCTTCTTGGGCAGGGCATTGAGGGAATCCATCATTACCTGCAGGCTTGGAATCAAGTCATTCTCAGCCTTGCCCTCCCAGTTACGGGTCTTCGAGTCATTGGTACCGAGTTTGATGACCACCACATCAGGCTGCCACTCCAGGCACTGATGCCAGGCTGGTTCGTTCTGATAGGGACGATCGCCAGAGTTGGCCATCGTACGACCACTCACACCGAAGTTCTTGACAGCATAACCGGCACCCATCAGGCGACTCAATGTAGCAGGATAGCCCTTCAGTTCGGCCATGTCGATGCCGGCACCGTCCGTGATGCTGTTGCCCACGCAGGCTACCTTGACAGCAGTGTCGGCAGGCATCTGCAGGTCGGCCAACCACTGGGTGAGCTCCGCCAACATCAGTTCGTGATAGCGCCACGTAGAACGGAAACCAAATCCGTGGCCACCAGTAGGATAGCAGAACATCGAGCAGTTGTTGCCAGCCTTGCGCATAGCAGTATAGTAAGCAGCGCCGTTGGTTGCCGGTGGCACTACGGTATCATCATTGGTCATCAACAGGATAGCTGGTGGAGTCAAGTGACGGCGTACAGCCGAGTTGCTGCTCCACTCCTTCTGCAGTTCTTTGTCACTGCGGCTGTCACCCAGGAAGCCCACGCACGAGCCCTTGTGCGTCTCCTTTTCGTTCATCGAGATAACCGGATAGAACAAGATGGAGAAGTCCGGACGTGCATCCATCGGAGCGTGTGTAGATACAGCCGATGCCAGATGTCCGCCAGCCGAGAATCCCTGAATACCCACATTGTGAGGATTGATGTTCCATGCACGAGCGCTGTCACGCACGGTACGGATAGCCTGATAGGCATCACCCAATGGGATGTTTCGGTCACCCTTAGGCATACGGTACTTGAGTACGACGAGAGCTATACCCTGGGCATTGTAGTATTCAGCCCAATCGTGGCCCTCATGATTCATGGCAAGGTGGCTGTAACCACCGCCTGGGCAGTCCACGACAGCGCGGCCGTTAGCCTTGGCTGCGGCTTCGGCCGATGGCAGATACACAGTAATTTCAGATTGTCCGTCGGCCGAATTAGGCAGGACGAACTTTTTCACAGTACTTTGAGCGTTGGCCGACAAGGCTGTCAGCACTGCCGCTGCGGTTAACAGGATTTTTTTCATAAGACAAAAGGTTGGGGATAAATAACGAGTTACTGATTACGAGCCAATGGGCTGCACGGGAATGGTAGCACGGCACCGATGCAATGGCGATGGCAACATGGCACCAGTGGGACGCTCTTTATTCAGCCGAGATCGGCTGAATATAAAGTGGATATAGAAGCGACCGACATGACCGCGTGCGGTGGGGTAACACTGGACCAACATGACCGCGTGGGATTAAAATGGAAACAGGAGAACAATCCAAGCGGACCATCCTCCTGTATGCTGCAATTCGGACCGATTAGAGTTCGAATTTAGCGTTGCGCATATCTCCGGTCTCCTCGTATGCGATGTGCATCTTGAAGGCGTTCTTGAGCGAGTGAGGGGTGTGGAGACCCTTACCCTCGCTGAGTTTGAGATAATCCCACAGGAGCTGTTTATAGTCAGGATGAGCACAGTTTTCGATGATGAGGCGAGCGCGCTGCGAAGGCGACTTGCCACGCAGGTCAGCCACACCCTGTTCGGTGACGATCACGCGGACACTGTGTTCGCTGGAGTCGGTGTGAGTGACCATAGGCACGATGCTCGAGATGGCACCGCCCTTGGCCAATGATGGCGTAGTGAAGATGCTCAGGAAGGCATTACGGGCGAAGTCAGCCGAACCGCCGATGCCGTTCATCATCTTCGTTCCCATCACGTGGGTAGAGTTGACATTGCCGAAGATATCGGCCTCCAGAGCCGTATTGAGCGCAATGATACCGAGACGGCGAATGCACTCAGGGTGATTGGTGATCTCCTGCGAACGGAGCAACAGTCTCTCGCCGAAGACATCCATATTGGCGTACATCACATCGAGAGCGTCATCGGTGAGCGAGAGGCTCGAACCGGTCACATAGTTGCAGCGGCCCTTGAGGATGAGGTCAACGACCGAGTTCTGAATCACCTCGGTGAACATAGAGAAGGCAGGCACGTCGGGATTGTCACCCAGGGCGCCGATCACGGCATTGGCGATGTTGCCCACGCCGCTCTGCAGTGGGAGGAACTCCTTAGGAATGCCGCCGCGCTTCAATTCGCTGACCAGGAAGTTCGAAACGTGGGCACCGATGGCACGTGTATCGTCATCCAATGGTTTGAATCCAGCCTGATTGTCACGCAGGTCGGTCTCAACGACAGCGATGACCTTCTTAGGGTCAATCTTCACGTCGATGGTACCGATACGGTCGCCAGGACTGGTAATCATGAATGGCTTACGATAGGGAGGCATCTCGGGCAGATAGATATCGTGCATGCCCTTGAGTCGGCCCTGATGAGCGTGGTTCAGCTCAATGATCACCTTGTCGGCATAAGCAACCAGATCAGGGACAATACCTACCGAAGTGGTAGCGATGAAGTTTCCGTCAGGCAGTATCTCGCTTGCCTCGACGATGGCCACGTCCATCTTGCCCAGGAATCCGTAGTACACATCCTGACCGATCATCGACAGGTGGCAGTCGAAATACTGCACCTCGCCCGAATTGATGGCCTTACGCATATTGGCATTGCTCTGGAATGGAGTACGGAACTTGACCGCATGAGCCAGAGGCAGTTCAGTATCAACAGCTGGGCCGGTAGCACCACCGGTAATCAGTCCTATCTTGAAGGGGCGTCCAGCCTCGTGCTCCTCGGTAGCATAACGGGCTATAGCAGCCGGAACGGCCTTAGGCACACCAACCGACGAGAATCCACCAATACCTACGACATAATCATTCTTGATCAAACGTGCAGCCTCATCGGCTGTCATCACTGGATAGTTCATACCTTAATTTGATTTTTGTTTCAATTTCGACCGCAAATGTAGCAAAAAATATTCAAATATGCAAAAATTGTCGCAAAAATGTTATATTTTTACCATTTTTGCATACATTTTATACATTTTGCCCAGTGTATTGTATAAAACGATACAGGATTTGCGGGCCGAGGCAGTACTATTCCGGGGCTCAATGGCCGATGGTCACAGACCGTTGGTTGCTATCAGTTCATTCACTTGCTCGATAACCGAGTGCTGGGCATCGTTCCAGATGACCGCATCGGCACGGGCAACCTTCTCCTCCTGAGCCAGTTGGCTGTCTATGCGTGCCAATATCGCTTCGCGGGGGGCATGGTCACGCCACATGGCTCGCGCTATGCGCAGTTCCAATGGTGCCGCCACACACCACACCTGTTCCGGCGTGATGAGCGAACCGAAACCGGCTTCGTAGTATATGGCCGTTTCCACGAACAGCGGGCCGTCTTGCACAGCCTTCAGTTCCCGCTCGGCGCGTAGCACATCGGCAGCCACGGCAGGATGCACCAATGCATTGACCCGTTTCAGTTGTTCGGGGTCGGCGAAGATGATGTCCGACAGGTAGCGCTTGTTGAGCCTGCCGTCTGCCCCATAGACCTCCTGCCCGAAGGCGCCACACAGCGCTGCACGCAGGTCCGGGTCACTGTGCATCAACCGACGGGCCTCGCTGTCGCAGTCATAGACAGTGTAGCCCATCACGCGGAGCACTTGGCTCACGACCGATTTTCCGCAACCGATACCGCCTGTCAGGATGAACATGATTACTTAATGGATATTAAGGGAGGTTACAGGGAATTAAAGGGATTTAAGGAACGAATGAATCAGCCAAACCATTCATCCGGGTCATCTCTTTTCAATCGAATACTCGACCTGCTGAACCGAGGGTTTGAGGTTGTACAACTCGCACTCCGGCAGGATGCTCTGCACCTGCAGCGGCAGGAAAGGTCGATCAGGGTCAATGCGCAGGCTGTCGTACGACACCGTGACCCTCACGTCACTGGCATTGATATTATTATAGTGCGCCATATTGACCAGACAATGCACGTCCACCCTACGTGGGAACAGCACCATACGGCATCCGGCAGGCATTCCCTCCACCTGAACCGGCACCCCTCGCAGCACCTTACCCACATACTCCACTACCGGGACGGTGAGCAGCACCGAGTCGGGCGTAGCCTTGACCCCCAGTCCCAGGTCCATGCCCAACCGCACCTGGAGAGTATCGCGCAGGTCGAACCGGCGCACAGGCTCCGTATAGATGCACGTGAGGGTATCGAGAATAGAGTTGGGCGCATGCACCAGGACTGAGTCAGGCTCAATCACCGGCGCAAAGTCCCTGAAGTTGCCACGGGTCATCAGGTCTGCCCGCAGGCGCACCGGCACCTTCTTACCCTCGGTCAATGCATATCGGGCATCGATCAGCGAAGGAGACATCGCCGTAATCTGGGTCGAAGAGGGCAATTCGTTCTTGAGCAACGAAGTGAGTTCAGCGCCCGATATGCGGAAGTTGCCCGCCACATCGGCGTAACGGTTGAAATCGACCGTCAGTCGGCGGAACCTGCTGCTCGCGCCATTGCCTATCAGTCGCACGTTGCTGTCGTACAAAGTCACACGGATCGTATTGGGCACACGAGTGGTGAAGACGGCACCGGACGGCATGTTCTCTATGCTCAATGTCACTTCGCGCGTCACGTCATTCTTCTCGTAGCCGCTCTGCACTATCCAGAAGATAAATGAGACTACCACAAAAACAGAGAAGGTCATCACGTCTTGCCTGCTTATGGTAGGCAAGTAACGCATGACCCTCTTTATTCTGACAGGTAATCTCATCTTTCAGTCGTTTATGGTATAGAGTTCAATGGGCCGGGAGGAACAAGTCCACAACGGGGCACAATGTTCCAGACAGGGTCAACCTATCCACCATCGGCCTTCAACCATTAAACCCTAACCCTTACCTTAAACTTTACTTCGCTTGTGTAGCGTTCAAATCATTCAGGTCCTTGAAGACGCAGTCCTTGCTGACCTGGATGCTGGTCTGGTAATCAGGCTTCAGTTTGATGATGAAGCTCTCTACAACCTGGTTGCCCTTCTTGTCGGTGATGGTCTTGATGCCATCAATCTTGCCGTAGATACCGCCATTGGTGATGACATTGTCACCTACCTTCATATTATTGCGCTCTTCCTCGATCTTCTTCTGCTGCTGCTTCTGAGGGCGAATCATGAAGAAGTAGAAGACTACGATGATACCAACGATAAACAGGAGGTTACCCCATCCTGCGCCACCTGCGGGCTGACCTTCGGCAGCTGCCTCGGCCTGTAAAAACAATGTGTTGAACATAATTACGGTTTAATATAGTTATTGCTAAATTTTGAAGGAGTGAGGCGTTATGAACGATAATAACGATAAGTACGATAATAACGTAAGGAACGATAATAACAATGGGAACGTCCATGTCGTCAGGAACGACAGACCCACCCGTCGTTTCAAACTACACTACTCATTACCCATTACCCATTACTCACTACTCATTACTCACTACTCATTACTCACTACTCATTACCCATTACTCACCACTCTCTCCCTCCTCACGCCTTGAAGATGACGCCTTCGCTCTTCCACTCCTTGACAATCTTGTCCACGATACCGTTGACGAAGCGGGCACTGTCCGGAGCGCAGTAGTGCTTGGCCAACTCGATATATTCGTTCATCGAGATACGGATAGCGATGTCAGGGAAGTTCTTGATTTCGGCCAATGCGCAGACCATGACAACCTTGTCCATGAGCGCCATACGCTCCACCTGCCAGTTGCTGGCCTGGCGGTCTATGAGTTCCAGGTACTCGTGTGCCTCGTCAATGGCGTGGTGAAACAGGTCATTGGCGAACTTACGGTCCTCGTTGCGGTCATACATATTGGCTATGTGGACAGTCTCGCTGTCGGGTTTCATCTGGTTGATGGCCTTGACGACGAACTGAGTGACGGTCGAAAGGTCATCGTTCCAATAGATACTCTTCTCCTCGAGGGTAGCATCCAGCACGGCGCTGCGTGTGATGACCTCGGCGAAGATATCCTTCCACAATTCCTTCTCCTGCTCGAAGGTAGGCTGCGAGCGCTGCGTCATGAACTGCTGGTACGATGGCAGTTCCTCGATCTGCTCCAGCAGATTTCGATAGGTCTCAGTATCGAAGTCGCTCATCAGTTCGTGCTCCTCGATGTACTGCATGACGCTGCTCTTCTCAGCGATGCACTGAGCTACGCGGTTATTGGCAAAACGGGCATTTGGGAATTTTTCAGCCTGCGTCGGCAGGAACTTGTTTCGTGCATTGTCCAACTGGGACTTGCGGTACTCGGTCAGTTTCACAACGAGTCCGAGCAGATAGTTATACAGTTTGTACGAAGACTCGACTGACTGAGCCATCTCTACATCGCAGTCGAACTTGTCCAGACTGCCCTGCATGTAGGCGTACACCAACTGTACGGTCTTAATTCTGATTAAGAGTCTATTGATCATAATTTGAAAATTTGGCGCAAAGATAGTGAAAATTATTCAAGTAGCCAAATATAAATTGAAAATTGGAAATTGAAAATCGAAAAACCACGCAGATAAGCAGCAAATCGATACTTCCAAATTAAAAATTAGAAGAATAATAACGGACTATAGGTCGGGGAGTTAACAGAAAAACCCTATTACCAATCATGGCACAATGTCACGAACCGGCTTGGACAAAAGAAAAGGCAGGAGCCGAAACCCCTGCCCTATCTTAGGCAATCTGCGCTGCGCCTCACGGGCGCAGGCAGAAGGAAATAGAAACAATCAGATTACTTCACCTGGATGCGAGCACCGTCGATGACATACAGCTCACCCTTGCGGACATTCTGTACCTTGCGGCCCTGCAGGTCGTAGATAGCGTCAACCGACTGGCCATCAACAGCAATGTTGCTGATACCACTTGGATCGCTGGAGATAATGATCTCAGAACCCAAAGTCTTGACAGCGTCAGCGTCAACCAAGATAGCTACACCCAGAGATGGGAGAACTGGCTTCTCAGTATAGACGAACTTAGTACCTGCCTCATTGAGAACGTAAGCGTCAGACTCCAACTGAACATTCTGATAGAGGACATTCGGGAAGATTCTCCAACCGCCATTGGTAGGAACAGTGCTGATTGCAGCGGTTACCTCGATGGTAGCAGCGGCAGACGAGTGAAGCACAATCTCAGATCCAACCTTCTCAGTCAATGGCTGGAAGATGACAGGAACACCAGAAGAGAACGAGGTACCCTCAGCACGCTCAGCCGAAGCCAGGTTAGCATTGGTAGCCAACTGATCCAGATTCTTGTTGCTCAATGTATTCTGAGCGTTGCGTACGTGCAATGTATATACCTTGTAGTCCTCACCGAGTTTCAATGTATCGCCCTTAGCGTTGGTAAATACATTGACACCCAGTTCAACGTCGAATGGCATAGAGAACACTGCGAACTCGCCATTTACAGCATAGTGAATAAACTGAGTACCAGTGGTCTTGATAAACTCTGTAGGATACTCGCCTGCGATAGTAGCGCCAACAGCAGCCTCGAAGTCTCCGACAGTTGCGGGGAAGGTACAACCATCACCACTCAAACCAAAATATGGCTCAGTATAAGAAGCACGAGAATCTACATAGCGATAAACAACAGGAGATGCGAGATCACCTACCTGAGCATATACGCTGAACCAACCATAAGAAGCAGAGTCGGTTGCAATCTCAGTTGTCTTGAGGGTGTCAGCCTTCTCAGCACCGATTGCCTGATAGAACAATGCAGCAGTTACCAGGTCTGAAGTATTGTCCGTAACGGTGAAGTTGCGAATCAAAGAATCAGGAGCAGAAGCGAATGCAACTGTTGGAGCCTCAATGCTATCCAGACGCAGATATACAGTAGAGAGGGCCTTTGCAGATTCTACCAGACCCTCGAAGACTGCATAGGCTTCGATGATGGTAGCCTGGTTTTCGAAGACTACAGGAGACTCATACTTAGTATAGTTCTCTGGGAAGGTATATTCGCCAGCAACAATATTACCCTTATCATCATAAGAATAGGTAGTAGAGGCTGCACGATAGTAAATCTCAGTCTTGTCAGTTGCATCGGTCATAGCAACAGCTGGTCTGCGGACATCGTAGTGATCGAGAGTGAACTCTGGTGCCATGATTGAGCCTGAACGGCCTGCGAGCTTGACATCATCCACACCCCAGATACCGTATGCACGACCGAGGATTTCGTGCAAACCAGTAATAATAACTGGTTCCTCCGAAATCTTTGTCTTGATCTGAGTCTGACCGAGGTTGTTGACTACAGTCAGGACAGTTCCAGTAGCGCTGACGGTTACTTCGATGTTGTTGAACTTATCAGGCAACGTGAAACGGGTTGGCAAATAAGTAGTAAACGTACCGATTTGCTCCTGATTTCTGTTATAAACGATAGTAGCACGTTCGCCAGCAGCCTTATCAGCATCAGTAGCAGTTTCGAAATAGAACAAAGTATCCGAAACGCCAGTGTAAACGAAGAAGCGGTTGCTTGCTCCATTACCGGCAGCGACAGCCCACTTGAATGACAGGGTATATGCCGAAGAGCTATACTCTGGGAATGAGAGCTTAGCCCAACGGTCACCGCCCTGGCCAGACTGAGAGTAACTCAAAGAGTGAGTACCTTCAGCATTTTCGTAGTTAGTCATAGCTACCTGGCTGGTCCATGAACCGAGTGTACCATCCTCATAATCCTCGTAGAAAATAGTAGAAGCATAAGATGGAACTACCTCGAGCGAAGTAACCTTGGAATCCACATAACCTGCAGCACGAGCATAGGCAGTGAAGGTTGCACCTACAGGAACGCCAGTGATAACGTCACCATTGGCAGCTACATTAGTCGTATCTCCATAAGCCCATACAATTTCAACAGCTGGATTGAGGAGAACCTCAAGCTGGCTGGTAGAAAGCTTCAGATTGGCCTTCTGTGTGATAGCTGAATAGTCATCGGTAGAAACATCTACACCAGCGAGCTGCAATTCTGTACCGGCAGCCATGGTGGTGTCAACAGCAGCAGATTCGAAGGTATTCTCACGCTCTACAAAGCGAGCCAGAACCTTGATCTTGGTGTCAGCATTGATTACAATGGTATCAGCGCCAGCCTTACCTACTACTTCATCACCATCGTTGAGCGTATAGACAATGCTGGCGGCAGTTGTAGTAGTGTTAAATGCTACATAACGTGATGCGCCATCAACACCGCACATTGTAACAACAGGAGCAGCAATCTCACCTGCTACAATGTTGGCTGTTACATCTTCCGACTCACGAGACTCATACTCAGCCCATGCAACTACGTCAATGGTAGAGAGAGTTACGAACTTGTCTGTGTAGAGGAGGGTATCATTCTTAGTTGACTCAGCATCCTTGATGTAATAGTAGATTGCAGCACCTGGAACATCCGTTGCAAGGGTAATGGTATCCGTAGCATAGGTTGAACCAGAGTATGTGAGTGCAGGGACAGGAGTTACGCAAGCCTCCAACTTACTTGAAATGACATTGGAAACCTCGCCATTCTTCTCAGCCCATGCTGCAACTACACAGCAAGAATCAATTTGGAATGGAGCTGTATATTCGAGTGTATCATGTGCATCGACTGAGTACTTGATGACTGCACCATCGGTCTCGGTAGAGAGAGCAACGGTCAATGTATCATAAGACTCGCCAGTTACAGTGAAGACAGGATCCTCGATAATCTCAGCATAGGTTTCTACTGCGCAAGTAACATTATCCAGAGCCAACATACCGTAGGTCTTGCCGGTTGCATAAGTAAGAGTTCCGACATGCAGGCCGCCAGCCAGATTCAGGGTAGCAGCAACGGTATCCTTAGCGACGTCTGTAACGGTGATTACAGTCTTGGCAGCTGATGTAGCTACCTGTACATGATAGAAGTAGTCTGCAGTCTTGGTACGAGCAGAAAGCTGATAGTAACCGATGGTGTCACCAGCTGCATTCTTGATTGGGCTTGGTATTTCCTGTGCATTGCTGATAGTATGGTTGTTGAATACCATCATAGCATTGCCTAGTGTATCGTTAATGGTGAATACCTGATTCTGGGCACTTCCATTGGCGATAGCAGACATAGCGAAGTCGAAGTCAAGGCAAATGTTTTCAGCCTCTTTATATGCCGTTGTGTTGGCAATCTTGTTGTAAGCATGGGTGGTACCGTTGGTTCCAGCTGCAGTCACAGTGAAATAACGTGATGTAGTACCATCTGACAATTCGCGAGTAGCGAATGCAGTGGTGAAGCGATCAGCATTACCTATCTTCCAATCTGCGCTGTACTCTGCGAGTTCCAGAGCCTCGAAGTCCTCGATGACGGTAGTCTTCAAGCTCGGAGCCATATCATACTCAATTTCCAAGGTAGGTGCGTTGTCCGAAGCAGAGCCCGACAGATCAGCACCGGCAGCATTACCAGTCCACTGGAAGATAACCGAAGTCTGACCAGCTGCAAGCATTGCATTGATTGCAGCAGCTACATCGAGAGATGCAGTGAAGGTGTTCGCACCCTTGTAATTTGAAACCAATGTACGGGCATCGCTGAAGAGATACTCCGATGCAGGAGTAGCAGTAGCGATAGTATCATAACCCAGAGCAGTACCTGGATTGAGATAATAGATATAGTTGTCACGAGTCTTATTGGCACTACCACCAGTAGCTGTTGTCCAGGTAAGGGTAGCCTTAGTAATAGACTTAGCATTCACACCATCGAAGCTGAACTCGGCGAAAGCAGTTCCAGCCCAACCAGACGCTGTATTGTTATTGTAATGAGCTGTAGCGCCATCGACATTGTTGTAACCAGTCTTGTTCGAACCCCAGCATACACTGGCTGTATGAACGAGTGTAGCCTTCTTGAGGGCAAGGTGCTGATTAGCAACGATATCGGCCTGGAACTCAGTTGCCAGGCGCTCAATGGCAGCCACCTCAGGCAATGCATTGACAAGGCTATCTACAGAGCTGAGCAATGCAACCTGGGCATAGAGTGAATCCAGAGCATTCTCTACGAGCTGGAGAGTATCAGCATAACCCTGGAGTGTATCCTGATAAACAGAGGCCAGGTCGGCATAGCTTACATCAGAAAGGGCTTCAGTTGCTGCATCAATAGCAGACGCAACGGCAGCGGTTGAAGTCTTGGCTGCATTATAAGCATCTACAGTTGGATTACCCTTGGTAGTAATAGAAACGAGCTTGATGACAAACCAGTTGGCACCGAGGCTGACATTCTTCAGGCCGAAGGTCAGTGTGCTGTCTGCACCGACTGTTCCTGTTACCGTATAAGCAGGGAATTCAGTAGTTCCAGTCTGGCTGACGCAGTTGGTGGTGACCATTCCCTCATTGGCGAAGGCCATAGTGAGATTTTCGCCAGTAGCTGAATCCGTAATCTTTGTATCACGGGATACTGTGGTAGATACAGCAGCCTCAATAACGACTTCATAAACGGCACCTGGAATCAGACCCGAAATAGTCTGAGTCATAACGTCGCCTACATAAGTATAATCGTTATAACGCTCCTTACGACCGCTGTAGGTGCCGGTAGCACCATCCCAGTTTTCTGAACCCAATGATGTAACGTCACTACCTACGGTGTTGTCGTACTTCTTGGTCGAAACAAGCGCTGCATTGATTGCCTGCTTCAATGCAGTAATGGCATTATTGTAAGCTTCGACAGTGTCTTCAGAAGGATCAGCCTTAGCAGTAGTCAAAGCCAAAGCTACAGCATCGTCCATAGGCAGAGCCAAAAGGCTGTCTGCTGTTGCTACCAAATCAGAGAACTCAGCGACCAAAGTAGCGGTACCTGAACTAGCATCGAGGTAATAAACGATGTCAATACCATTGAAGATGAACCATGAATCAGACCAATATGATGGGAAATTAACGGTCAGATTGAGTTCACCATCATTTCCTACATAAGTATAGACCTCTGAATAGTAGCCACCATTATTGGCTATCTCCAACTCTGCTGTAGTTGTATTGGGGACATCACTTGCCGTTGCACCACTATACCAGTCCTTGGTGCATACGGTATAACCATTGGCCGACAGATAAGAACCCACATTGGTATATCCCTCCTGACCGAGGGCATAACATACAGCATTTGATGTAGAACGCTGCATAGCCTTGATGCCGACCTTATAGATGCCAGCTGCGAGGCCAGATACAGTCTGTGTAACATTACCAGAACCTGCAAAGCACTCACAACCATAGTCGCCATAATTAAGTCCTGACTTAGAACGACCTGCTGTGAAAGTCCAGTCTGTACCTCCATTTACTGGAACGGTAGCAAAGCCCGTTGTAATAGCCTTTGAGACATAATTATTGGCCAGATAAGTCGTAAGGGTTGCACCATCCAGTTCGATACCTGCTGCAGTTGCTACAGCAGTCTCCTGTGCAGTAGTCGCTGCCTGCTGAGCAGCAGCATACTCACTTACGGTCAGGAACTTCCAATCATAAGCAGACGAAGCGAACTCAATGGCATTAGATGAATTGGGCGAAACATAAGTGTCTCCGTTTGCCACGGTAAACGATCCATCGGCAGTACCAGAGGCTACCGTGAATGCCAGTGGAGTTCCCGAGTCAACATAGGCATCCGAGCCTAAGTATTTGGTCGTAACTCCCCTTGTATAAAGGTCATACATATACAAACTGTACTTACCTTCGGACAATGTTACCTTCCATGGATGGCCATAAGGTTCGACCACAGCCCTGGTACCCCAGTTCTGTCCACGGGTCAGATAGAGATCCGAAGAAGCACTTTTGATGTAGTAAACGCCTTCAGCCAGATCATCTGCCATAGCGGCAGTGGCTACAAGGGACGCAGCTACTAAAGAAAAGAATTTCTTCATGATTGATTTAATTAAGTTAATATAATTAGATAAAATTGTGTTTTTGTGTTTCTCTAAACGATTACGTATCAATACAGCCTTCTATATATTAATGAGGTAATACTCCCCATGGTATATCGGTAAAAAGGGCCAGTTGTAATATATAGCGTCAGGCGCTGTAATACAATATATCTCTTATTCTCATCTGTCCGATATCAATACGTATTCGGCACTAAAAACGAACATATTCCAACTTCCCGAAGCACTGTAGCCCGGGAAGTTGGAGCATATTAAGGTTCAATGAATTAGCGCATCATCACACGCTTGGTCTCGATGGTTCCGTCACTATAGACTGTACGTACGATGTGCAAGCCCTTGTCGGCACTGTTGACGCGCAGACCAGCTACGTTGAAGATGTCGCGCTCCTTGACAGCGTGAGTCTCCTTGAGCATGGTACCGATACCAGTCAGGTCACCCTCGTTGACGATTTCCTCACTGTCCTCCTCAGCTGGCAAGTTCTGCTCAACAACGCCGTCGGCCTTGGTTACCTGGGTCTCGATAGCGATGATACCGTCGGTGATGAAGTTCTTGAAGTTGAAACGATACTGAACTGAATCGCCCTCGGTACCCTGTGCCACCTTGGTTGACCATGCGGTGTACCAACGCATAGCAATGGTATCGGTCTTGAAGGTCCAAGTGGTATCGTTAGGAATGGTATCGACAGTAGAAACAGTTACCTTCATGACAGAATCAGAGTTCTGAGTCAGAGCGATAGGATAGGTCTGCTGTGCGAAGGTAACGGTGGCTGTGGTATCAGCGCCATTGGTATATACACTGCTACGACCGGTCTGAACACGGACGGAGTTGTTGAAGTAATAGTAGTATGCATAGGTGATTGGGCTGGCGTATGGATAACCCTTGTCAGCGCAAAGAGAACCTGAGCCATTCTTATAGCTCCATGCGTGATCACCGGCTACACCTCCATCGACGTCGTTAGAACGATAGTGTGAGTAGGTCAGGAAGATAGAGTCGGTGACAGTACCTGGGATGACCGAAGGATCATCGACAGTGACAGCCTCCCAAGCGTCCGATACTGGATGCTCGTCAACGAACTGCTGCCATACGGCGCTCCACTTGGTTGAGTCTGGATCGGAGAATGCAGTACCGATCTGGTTCTCGTTGGCAGTATAGAGTGTTGGAGACTCGGTATTCTTGTACTCACCGTCAGTAGGCTCATTGTTAGAGTATGAACCTGGACCCCACTCCAAGATAGTATAGTGAGGACGGTTGCCATCCATGATGGTAGCACCATAGGTACCCTCCAGCTGTCCGAAGTTGGCCTTGCCGATTGAGTCACCAGGCTGAGCTACGTATGCATCGTTCGAACCGTCGGCGAGAGCGATGACCTCACCACCCTTGACTGAACGGATCACATAGGCAGGACCGTTGTTGTCCCAAACCTCATAACCTACGGTATCGACGTATGTGGCCATACCTGCATCGACAGTACCGTTGATGACCTTGTACTTACCGGCCTTAGGCTGGAAGTTGTCTGGCAGACCGAGTGAAACTTCGTTCTGGCCTGAGTACATCACATACTTGTCAGCTACGTTAATGACGTCAGCGTGGCCCTCGTTGTCGAAGTCGAAACGGACAACGTTACCACTGTACATCTGGATGTAACGCCATGTCATCTGACCTACCTCGGTATAAGGATAACCTGGAGAGAGGGTATTCACACGACCGCCGTTTGGATAGTACGAGATATCAGCATAACCAGTACCACCAGTTATACCGGTACCACGCTGTGAGAAGGCATCAACGAACTCAGACATGCTTGGCTCGGCTGAGTTGAAGTAAATCTGAGCACCTGAACGAACATAGAAATGCTTCTGGACACCCTTGATTGGCTGATTGAAAGCCTGCGAATTGCCATAAACCTCGAAATCGTGAGAATCGCTGCCTCCCAAGTGGATCTCAGCATCATAGACATGGAGTTCCTCATTGCCTTCTGCATTTGTGAAGCCTGGGAAGTATGGATAGTTAGAGGTCTGGATGACACCCTTACCAACGATAGGAGGATAAATCAGACTGTTGGCACCTACCTGGTTCCATACTACAGCGCCGTCGAACGATGTGATATCAAACTTAGAGCAAGAACCAGCGTATGTCTTGGTAGCCATTGGACCGACATGCAACTGACCAACCTTGAAGTTGGTGCCCACATTAATCGTATCGCAAGTATAACCATCGAGGGACTTGATATAGATAGTACCGACGAAGGCTGAATCGACAGTGTTGTTGACATTACCACAAGCGAAGTCAAGCTGAGATTTATTGGTAACATAGATGGTCAAGTCACCCTTACCAGTGATGGTACCGCCGAAGTGGCAGTATGAGTCGAGGTAAATGGCGTTGCCTTCACCCTCGATGACCCAGTCATTCTCAATCACTTGCGAAGATACGCTATACTGGGCGCAGGCATCCCATGAGAAATCTATCTCATCGTCAAGATTGTCTGTCTCCTCGAAATTCTCAGCCGTTGGATAGATATAGTTCGGCTCATCCTTGAACTTAACAGCAGCGCCATTGGTCAGAATGACTGGATGCCAATTAGCATCTCTGGAGAATGCCTTAGGAAGGCCTGCGATGTTGAGCGCAAAGTACTTAATAGTAGCTGTACAACCGATGAAGTTGATGCCTCCCTTGTTGAATTCATCCGACAATTGCCATGGATAGACTATGTCAAGCGGTTCGGTCACCACTTTCTGTCCCATTGCCATAGACACGGAAGCTAAAGCTACTGCGAACATTGAGTAGATTTTTTTCATGATTAAAGTGTTTTTAATAGGTTGATATGATAGTGATTTATTCTTTTCATGCCCCTTTAAGGAAATGACAAAATGTATAATTGTCTCTATTTATCCGTGCAAATATGATAATTTTTTTTCAATTATGTCTCATTTATGTTCAAAAAATTCAATTTTAACCATATTTTTACTTGTAAAAACCAAATTTTCCCATATTTTCATCTTATTATTGTAGTACAAACATCTATTTACTTACCTCAGCACAATCTCCATGCCTCTATATGACTGGCAGGGATGAACCCTTTGATTTACACCTGTTCAAACAGCAGGTCATGAGAGGTAAATAGGCGACAAACAAGCAAATCCCGTGGCTGGAAGAGAGAGACAAATGTTGTTTTCCGAAGGTACTAACAGTTGAAAAAAACTAAAAACTACTAAAGATGTTTAATTTGTTCCACAGGAGTATTATTGGCAGGGGATTGGGCCACTACGAGACAAGCGGACTCAATCTCATTGTATTGCAGTACTTTAAGCAATCACATTCTCGATATTGAGTCACTAACGCCGCAGAGACGTGGAACATTCAAGGGCTACAGACCAATTTGCAGAACAAAATAATATTCATATCTTTGCAGCGCTAACGAAGCATTTTTGACCCAAAACACATACTGTACCACCCGATGAACCCAAATATGCTACGATAGCAAACGGCAGCCGAAAAGTACAGAGTAGGCAAAAACATAAACATTCAAAAAACTATGAAAAAATTTCTACTAATCTTAGCAGCGTTCCTCAGCATCAACGCATTTGCGCAGGAACAGACCGAATCATCCAACCAAATACGACTGCAAGTAGGATACTCGGCTCCAAGTATTGATGGCAATTCCAAGGGCGGAACAGACAAAGGCATGAACTTCAAGTTAAGCGACGACTTCTTCGTTACCAAGAACAGAAACTGGTTTATCGGATTCGGCGTGAATTATCTACGCTCGTCATTCGACAATATCGGTGTGGACGATGTCAGCGCTGACATTTATTCACTGACGTTCCGTTCAGGATGGAAGGCTTCATTGAATACCAAGTTTGATGCCTGGGGCGTCATCGAATGTGGTCCGGCATACATGCAGAGCCGCCACCAATACCATGGGAACAGATTCCGCACTCAGTCCCCGACAGTCGTTGCCGGCCTGGAAGTCGGATTGGACTACAATGTCTCCGATTCATTTGCTTTGAGTCTGTCCTGTGGTACCAACAAATACGGCAATAACGCATTACAACACGGCAGCACTCCAAGTGTTTCAAGTTCACCACTTAATTTCAACTCCACTCAAATCAATTGCGGCTTCGTAGTCAAGTTTTAACGATACAGGGGTGGTAAGGCTACAACTTCAAAACATTCAATTTCAAACTGGGGACATCACATCCCCAGTTTTTTTTATTTTCGGAAAGGTAGTGAAAAGTGGAGTAAAAAGGGAGTGAAAGGGACGTTTGCTAATACTGGCGGGAATCTCAATGTTTTTTCTATCTCCTTCCTATTCGGCTGCTATCCACATCAGCTCGGTTCACCCCACCCTTCAGTCTATTCTCTATCCCCCTTCGAAGACGTACTCATCCGCCTTCAGTTGTATTCCGATTGCATTTCGGTTATTGTCCGATCCATTAGGATAACCGATCGCTCACCAATCGCATTCCAATCGCACACCAATCGCACTTTGCACGACACATCGTAAAAACAGGATAGTGTAAACTGACTGAATTAATGTTTATTAATGAAAATTAATGGAGAAAATACAAATCCCAACTGACTGAATTAATGTCTATTAATGAAAATTAATGGAGAATATAAATCTCAACCGACTGAATCGATGTCTATTAATGACAATTAATGGAGTAAAAAAATCGAGAAATTGGTCAAAATTAAAGGCAGGTCAACCCATTTCGGGGAGGACCTGCCTTATATCACAAAATTAATGGATGGCGATTAGCGCCAAACAACCTTACGGCCTTCGTAGATATAAATCTCGCCGCGTTTAGGAGTGCCGACCGGTTGACCCAGCACATTGTAGTAGATGCCAGGCTGTTCCTGAGGCAACTGGATAGACTCCAAGCCCGAATAATTCGGGTTGGCGACCACCTTGAGCACACCGAGTTTCGTATTGAGGCTGTCCGTATCCCACATGAGCGAGTCGGGCAGGTCGAAAATCTCCAGCTTAGGAGCATTGGTCGAAGCATAGGCACGAGTATTCCAGAGAGAGAAACGGTCACCTGCAGCAGGCACATAACTGCTTTGCTTGACTACACGTATCGTCGCCTCATTAGAGAAATTACTTCCTCCGGAGAACGTGTTACATGTATTGTTCTTGGACAATCTATACTCAATGACAGAACCCTCATACATAATAGGGACGCCACCCATGCCAAGAGTTCCAGTATAGTAATAACCTGGCTGGAAGACGGCTCCAGAATAGATATACACACCCGAATTGCCTATGCAGCCTGTAGCCATCATAGTAGTTCCAGACTGTAGGGAGAGCGTACCAGTGCCAGTTGCTGTGGTGTAGCTATTATAAGAAGTATATTTACCGCCATTGACACGCAGGGATCCCTCTTGAATGTCAATGTCACCGGAACCCGTGTTAGCCGTCATTGTAAGCATTCCGGAACCCTTCTTGACCAACTTAGAGTTACTGATACCAGCAAAGATGATGTCTGCATCAGTTCCACCTATCTGGAAAGCACTCGAAGAGGAGTAACCTGCATTAATGGTGCCCTTAAAATTCGAGGCCTGGGTATGATCAGAATTCCACGTGCCGAGCGCACCCACTACGTAGGTACCCGAAGCCTTGCCCGAATTACTCTGTGCATCGCCACCTATCTGGATGGAATGACCTGCCGTTCCCACCTGAATGGCCGCCTTAGGCATACCGTAGGTATTGTCGATGATGACAGGACGGCTGGTGCTGAGGCAGATGAAGTTGACCTGACCCTCGAAGGCGCTCCAGTCACCTGTCAGATAGGTGCGCGGGCAACTGGTATTGCTCGGGAAATAGACAGTAACCGTGCCCGAGCCGAACAGCTTGTTGGCATGGACGCAACGGGTATCGAGATAGACCGAAGCCGAACCGTCGGCAGGCACTACCCATGGGGTACTCTGGTTGCCGTAGGTGTAGGAACTGTCATCGAACTTCAGCGTACCGCCACGCAGGATGACTGTGTCACCCAGGCAGTTGACCGTTGTAGCCATGGTGGTGTAGGTACCTGCCTGGATCTCAATCACCTTCATGGATGGAGCGGTCTCGAAACTCATGTTGCCAGCACCCTGCTTGACCAGGTGGTTGCCCTCCAGCGGACCGGTTTGCAACCAGGTCGATGCACAATACAGACAGGCTGAGTCGCCCACCTCGATGGCGCAACCATTGGTCAAGGCAGCCGAGGCATAGAGCGTAGCACCCGAACCGATGTAGATCTTGCACTCGGTACCATCGAAGGCTCCAAGCGGACCGTCGGCCTGAGCCGATGCCATGGTCGAAACGAGCACGCGGCCCTCCTCGATGCGGGCGCCGCCGGTGAAGTTGTTGACATTCTGTATGTTCAGGTCACCCGTGCCGCGCTTGATGAACTGGCAGGCGCCGCCCACACGGCCCGAACCGGTCAGGGTCACTTTCTTGCTGCCGGTGATGATGAGCTGTGCTGGCTCGACATCCTCAGCCACATTGATAGAGAGCGCCGATGTAGAGGCATCGATGGTCACGGTATCGCCCGACACGAACGACACTGCCTCGCCATTGAGCAGGAAGGACTCAGTCTGGTTCAAATCCCAGTCGCCCGTACCGCTATAGGTAATCTGGGCTGGTGCGCGCATGGCATTGACCACGAGGACGATGTCCGAACCGGACTGCTTGACCGAGAATGACTGACCCTGCAGACCATCGATGGTGATGGCCGATACGTCGCCGTCCAGGACATTGTTGACATGTACCAGGGTATATTCGCCAGCAACGATATTGTCATCGGACAGACGATTGATGCAGAAGACCGGTGTAGCGCCGATGCAGTTGGCTGCACCGAGGACCAGGGTACCGACCGTCAGTACATCGTACGATGTTCCATCGGCCGACATGTCGAAGTTGACAATGGCGCCGCCATCCATCTCCAGATAGGCTGCCGAGAGGGTGCCGACCGCAGCGGCGGAAGCCGGGTAGAGCTGTGCACCATACTCCATCTCGACATGACCCAGGGCATGGCTGCTCTGCAGACTTGAGAATCGTTTCATCGCGATGGGCGAAGTGGTGTAGTCAGCCTCGATGTTCAGTTGGCCATACCATACCTCGGTCGCACCGGTGTGCTGATAGGCGCCGCCAGTCAGTGTCAGGGCACCCTGGCCCTGCTTGAGCAACGTAGTGCTGCCCGACAGCGTGCCACCCTGCAGGGTGTAGTCGGCAGGCGAATTGACCTGCAGGTAGGATGGAGCCACTGTGCCCGATACGGTCACCGTGGTGGCGGAGGTCTGACCTGCCAACACGAACTGACCATCCTGAGCGGAGGTGAGCGAAGTGGTGATCAGGGTCTTGCCATTGGTCACTACTGGCGGAGGAGGCAGCATGAAGCCCTCGCGCGAACCCCAGAAGTAGCTGACGTGAGGAGGCTGGTTGTAGCCCGATGCCTGCCAATAGACAGCCTGACGGTACTGTGGATCGTGCATCAGTGTATAGTTGCGCAGTGTGGTAGGTATCACTGTAGTGTAGAGCCGCACTGACTTATTGTCGGTAGTAGGTACAATAAACTCCTCGCGCCAGTCGCCCAGGATGTCGGCCTGGATACAGGGGTTAGCCTTGGTCGAATTGATGCAGAGACAACCGGAAGTGGCGAGCAACTGGGTACCGCCGTACTTGGTAATCTTGGCATCATATACCTGATAATTGGAGGTCGATACGCCGTCGAAGCACTCGTCGAGTTCGTCGCCGTCCCAGTAAATGCGGTAGTTCATGCACAGACCAGGTGCCGAGGTGGCAACGACGTCCTCGGCTGCACGCGAGGTGGTGGCACTCCACAGGTTGCCATCGACGGTCCAGAGCTGTGCGCCTGGGAAGTCGTTGGTGAAGTTGCCTGCCAGACAACGGCCGCAGTCGGTGCCGCGCGTCCAGCGGAAGAGTATCTCGTTGGTATTGGCATCGACATAGACGCAACCTGGATTGTCCTCCAGACAACGGAATCCCTCCACACCGTCGCGGTAGGGATCCAGGTCGCCATAGTGCTGGGCATCGCCGTGACCCAGACCGGTGCTGGAATGGAACTTGCCATACTCATCGACAGTCATGTTGCCGTGGCAGATCTCGTCGCGGCCATCACCATCGAAATCGACGATGGAGAAGTTGTGGTAGCCCTGACCGTAGAACTCGCTCGTGGCATCATCTACGGCACAAGCCCAACGCAACTTCAGTTTCTTGTTGACCACATCCCAAGTAGCTGCATGGAAATTGGTGTAGCAGCCACGGCCCAGGTAGATGGATGGGTGTACGCCATCCAGATAGGGGGCACCCCAATGGAACTTGGTCGCACGGTGGCCACCGTCGCTCTTGCTGTTGCCACCATACCAGAACGAGTAGGAACGGCGCGCCAGGTTGTTGCCCGGAGCCGATGTACCTGGCTCATATACGCCCGAGGCTGGATTGCCCGAGTTGGTGGTCGAAGTATTGTAACTGCCGCACTCGGAGTCAAAGATCTCGTAGTCAAGTGTATTGCCCGTAACGCCGTCCAGCAGTACGAGGAACTCATCACCGTACTCCATGTAGGCCTGCGAACCGGTATAGTCCGTACGGTAGTTGACCGTAGCATCGCCCAGCACCGTGCCATCGGGCAGGATGGTGCCGTCTGCGCCACGGAAGACTACCTCTGCCTTGCCGTCCAGGTCAAAGTCAAAAGCAAAGCAGGCATTCTCCGAACCATTGCCATCCTTCATGTTGGGACCGAGATTGACGGACCAGAGTCGGGTACCATCCATCTTGTACGCCTCGAAACGGGTATAGGCTGAATCGTTGCCGACGGTGAAGTCGGTATTCTGTCGCTCGATGATCAACTCGTAGGCGCCATCGCCATCCAGGTCGGCTACCGAGGCATCGGTAATCTGCATCACCGAGGTAACGTCACGGCCTGTAGTGGGATTGATCACTGCACCCAACGCAATCTGCTTGTACTGCTGCGACCATACGGAGACAGCATCACACTGAGCACCGACACCCGACGAGGTGACTGGTGCCACGGTATAGGTATTGGCCGCAGTACCCTCCGAATCTACATAATTGGAGACATTCAGACCCTCTGCAATCAGAGTGCCATCACGATACAGATTGTAAGACACACCATAATACTCCTCGCCCGGAATACGCCACGAGGTATAGACTCCACCGGAGACCTTAACCGCAACCAGTCCGCGATCCAGCACCTCCATGGGTCGTTGTGCCTGCACGCTAACACCAGCGCACAGCATCAACAGAGTGAAAAGATATTTCTTCTTCATAAACTGAAAATAACTGATACAAGATTATGAGATAAATGCTCCGATTCTTACTAACCTTAAAGATATCTCTGACGGAGCCATGGGTTATAGACTATTGGGTAGAGAGGATGTCGTCTATATGTTTATCTTCTGGGCGCAAAGTTAATCATTTCAAAGCAGTTGACCAAAGAATTTAACAAAAAAGGAGGTTTGAAACCTCAAAATTTGGAAAAAATTCCAAATAACGCTATCTTTGCGCCATGAAAAACAACGAAATAACACGCCGCGAAGCCCTACAGCAATTGGGACTGGGTCTGCTGGGACTGAGTCTGCTCTCGGTCCTGCCTGTCGGCTGCTCGAAACAGGGACGCCACCCGGACCAGAAACTGCTGTGCAACAAGTGTGACGGCTGCGGCAAGTGCCACTGCCCATACGGCGTGGACATCGCTGCCAACCTGACGCTGTACAACAAGGAGGCGATGGCTGGCAGACTGCCCGACCCACGCGAAGGACTCTCCCGCCACTACCTCGCGGAGAGCGAGGCCTTCATCAAACGGCTGAACGAGATTCCCCGCCTGGCTCAGGCTGACCGCTGCGTGACCTGCCTGCGCTGCGCCGGCTCCTGTCCACAGAATGTGGACATCCCGACCGCCCTGCACCAGATGGAGGCGCTAATCCAAAAAGTAAAAGACGATGGCACACTGGCATAAGAAAGACCCCCTATCTACATACATTGGCGACGACACGGCATCGGTCAAGGTGCTGCAGGCCGAGGAACAAGCCGACGGATCGGTATCGGCTGTGCTGCAAGGCGAACGATTCGAGAAACAGATTCACACGCACATGCCGGATGGGTCGGTAGCTGCAGTGCGCCTCTACCCTATCATGCCCCCCACGTCGCTGCAATACCCCGACTACCTGAAACGCTGCACCGCCTGCGGCAAGTGTATCGAGGCATGCCCGGAGCACATCCTGCGCCCTGCCGAACGTGAATATGAGGTGTACGACATCCATGACGCACAGGGCAAACCGACCATGAGTTTCGAGATGGGCTACTGCCGACCAAACTGCCACCGCTGCATCGACGTATGCGACGAGGGGGCGCTCTCCCTGCCCGACATTGCACAAAAACGCACCCTACATGTAGGGTGGGCGCAATTTAACAGCAAGACATGCATCACGCAGACGGACAATGTACCATGCGATGCCTGCGTACGCCATTGTCCCCACAAAGCCATCATCCAGGTCGAAAAGAACGGACAGAAGATTCCGCGCATCAACCCGCGCCTATGTACCGGTTGCGGTGCCTGCGAGTTCTACTGCCCTGCCCGCCCCAAAGCAATCTACGTGGAGGGCAACTGATCTGAAACAAATCAAGTTACACCTCCCCTTCTCTGCAAGCGGAGCCTCCAGCTTCACTTTCTCTGCAAGCGGGTCCTCCGGTTTCACCTTCTCTGCAAGCGGAGCCTCTGGCTTCGCATTAAGTAACTCATATCCAATCAATAGCGCACCACTCCATCACCAAGTATAGCCAAGTATAGGCAAAACTATAGGGGGGTAAAATTTGGACACCCCAAAATTATCCCCTATCTTTGCAGCGGTTAACCAATCGTTGCCGCCCTGTCGTGCCTATGTACAAGGCAAAACAGAATACGGCACACTACGTTCTTTGACATATTGAAAAACCGAGACCGCCAAACGGGGCAATCTCGGTATATAAATCAAAAAAAAGGAAATGCAGAGGTAGAATCATTCTCCCTGGATGAACCAGGAATCCTGATCAGTGTATTGGGCAGCACCAAGTACATTGATAGTAGAGGCTTCCTTTCCTCCGATGACGGTCTTCAGGTAGTCACTACCTGTCATACCGTCGTTCGTAAGAGCATAAGCCTGACCATTGACAGTGACCGAACCGGTGCCGTTCATACGACGAGCTACTCGAACCAAATCTGGGAAACGTTGTCCCTCATGCCCCAACTCAAGGGCAGACTCATCCATGATAATCTTCTCAATGAGATAAATGGAGTCGGCTTTATTGGTGCATTCTGAGAGCGACTTGGTACTATAGTTAGAGGTGGTCTTGTAGGCCATGAGCTGACGGCCACGCAGACCAGATGCGCTACGCCAAGGGCCACGCACGATGATTCCTTCGTAAAGATTGCTGGTAGCCGAAGTATAGTATCGGGTATCGAAATAGAGCAATGCTGAATCGGTCTCATTGTCGCATATTCCCGTAGAGATAGGGAAGCGCAATCCAAAGAGGTTACGGGTCATGCCGATGCTGTCTCCTGAAGCATTGAGCCCCTTGTAATCCTGCGGACGACTCTCGGTCGTGGTCTTGTTGCCATACATATCCGTAGTGGGATAGGTGCTACCGAAGTAACCGGCAGGACCGCCCATCAGGAATCCATATGCCATGTCGGGATAACCGGCACGGTTGATGGCCTCGGCGAAACGCAGATGCACACCTGCTGCACGATAGAGCCAGATACGTCCGGTCTTCTCATTTGGTTCATCTGCATCATACAGATAGAGGTACTTGGCACATACGGTATCGCCCTCATCCACACGGAAGGTTGCACCGGCATAGTCGTCTGTACCCTCGACCAAAGCACCGAAGCCACGGGGATCGTACGGAGCGCCGTTCTTGCGGAGCACATCCAGTCGCTGTGTCTCGGCTATATAATTGGCCGATGGACGAAGCTGGTAGCTGCCACCCAGGGACGCAGACTCGAAGAGGTCGATGAATGGGTACTGTGGTTCTCCACTTGGAGTATAGGTCATGGTCCAAATCCACTCGTACATGCCTGGCGAAGACGATACGGCATCCTCAAACATATAGGGCCATGTGGTGAAGAACGAACGCTCGTCCTGATCCAGATAGCGGAGGTTGCCGGCGCAATAGTTGTTGCTGGTCTGCGAGGCAGAGGTTGGCAATGTCGAACCAGTGTAGGTGAAGGTATTGCAACGGTAATAGAGCGAATTGGCAGTCTCAGCTGCTGTAGCATCCTTGTTCATCACCTCCTTGTAGTAGTAAGCAGCCTTGCGATAATCGTCCTGACTGCGACCTGCCCAAAGATAGAGGTCGGCGAGAACCAGTTTCTTGTTGATGAAATAATGCTTCAGCACCTGTCCATCCAGTGTCACACTCGATGTACCGTTGATGACCAGTGAAGACTGTTCGTAATCCTCGAGGGTTGGAACGTTCTCCATACAGGTAATCAACTTGGGCAACAGTTCGTCCAGACCAATCGTATGAGCAGACGCAGCATAGCTATTGTACTGCTCCAATGTGGTGATGGCCTCATCAAGGTAATAGACCTTGCCGAACTGTGCTGCCAGCTGCAGATAGACGTAGCAGCGGATAGCCTGCACGTCGCTGTAGCGCTCAGCATACTCGTCCTTGGTCATATCATGACGCTCCAACATCTTGTCGAAATTGGTGAGCGCATCATTGCAATTGGCTATGATGGAGTAATAGGGCTGCGTAGAGAAATAGGGATTCTCGGCATTGTACTGATTGGCCTCGACCTGCTGGAGATAATCATTGGCATTGGGCGTGATGGTCATCAGATCGCCACGCAGCTCATTGAGCACCACCATCTGTTCGGCCAACTGCATGAACTGGGAGTAGATTCCCAGGATGTGGTAGTCGGCATCCTCCGAATTGGTGTAAGTATCCTCGTAGGCGAGCGCATCGTCTATGTCGGCATCAACACAGGCATTCCATGTACCCAGCGCACACAACGCTAAAAGGGGAATATATATCTTTTTCATAGAATAACTATTGTACAAAAGAGTTAAGGGAACTTCGAATTACAAGCCTACCTTCAGACCGATGAAGAAGGTGCGAACCGTAGGTGTGGTGAACGCATCTACGCCCTGATAGAGAGGATTGTTGGACGAAGAACAGCAAATCTCTGGATCGTAACCCGAATACTTGGTAGCGCAGAAGACATTCTCGCATGCGCCATAGACGGTGAGACCGGTGAGCACCTCAGACTGGATGTTGAAGTCGTACGACAACGTAACTGACTTGAACTTGAAGTATGAGCCATCCTCTATCCAGCGGTCCGAGAAGCGGTTGTTGCCGTGTGGGTCACCGTATGACACACGTGGATAAGATGTAACATCTCCCTCAGTGCGCCAGCGCAACAGGGTGTTCTTGGTCTGGTTCTGATAACCCGACATAGACTCCAACTGCGAACGGGTATAGTTGTAGATGTCGTTGCCCAATGAGAAGGTGAAGTCTGCCTGCAATGTGAAGCCATGCGAACGCATCACGGATGAAAGTCCGCCATAGAGTGCTGGAGTTGGATCTCCAATCTCAACACGGTCATTGACATCAATGATACTGTTCGAAGCATCAACATTTACGAAACGCACATCGCCTGCTTGGAATGGTTCTGCTACGGCGCCGACCATCGTGCTGAGTCCATCAGCATTAGCCTCGGCTGTCGTGCTATAGACTCCATTGGTCTTGTATCCATAGAAGACTCCAGCTGCAGAACCGACACGCGAGATGACGGTACCGTCACCGACATTGCTCACGAAAGCGCCGGTCTCGAGGCTCTTGATCTCGTTCTTGTTGTGAGCCAGATTGAGCGACAGATCCCAGTTGAAATCCTTGTTGGTCATAACGCGACCGCCTACGCTGATTTCTACGCCACGATTCTCCATCTCGCCGCCATTGCTGAGCATGGTAAGCATACCGGTGTAATGTGGCACCTGTGAATAGGTAAGCATGTCACTGATAGATGAACGGTAGAAATCGACCGAGAAGTTGAGTCGGTTATTGAGGAGTGATCCATCGATACCGACATTCATCTTCTGCATACGCTCTGGCTTGATGTCCTGATTCTCGATAGCACCGAGCACCAGACCATTGTTGGTCAGGAAACGGGTAGATTTGTAATACAGACGGTTGCTGTAGTTGGTGATATCGTCATTGCCTGACGCGTTGAAGCCGGCGCGGACCTTGAGCATATCTACCCAAGAGGCTGACTCGAGGAAGTGCTCATTGCTCGCTAACCAACCGACATTGATGCCTGGATAAACCTGGAACTGCGATACGTTGTCGCCATAACGGCTCGATGCATCGGCAGAAACGGTAACCTCGGCAAAATAGCGGTTGAACAGGTTGTAATCGAGATGACCGTAGAAGGAGAGCCAGTTGGCATTGCCCAGAGCACCTCCCAACTGATGGAGCGACTGGTCGCCGGCACCGATGGTACGATAGGAATTGCTGGCTGAGTTATAACCCTTGCCGTAGTCATCCTCGGTCGTGCTGTGCAGATAGCGCATACCCACTGTTGCATCGAAATGATGGATATCCAGCTGCTTGCGATAATTGAGTCGTGTCTCCGAGAGTATATTGAAGAGTCGCTCTACTCGATGCGCCTGTTCATTGTTAACCTCTGAATTGGACAATGACTCATAAGGAATACCAATGGTCGGGTGGAAAATCTCCTCACGCTCCTTGTTGAAGTCGATACCGAAGTTCTCCGAGAGTAGCAGGTCGTCGGTAATCTTGACATCGAAGTTGAATGAACCCATGAAACGATAGAATGAGTTCTCGGCATCAATGTCATTGATTACGGCAGCAGGATTGGCTGCTCCAAGAGCATCTACATCCTCCCAGGTCTTGGAGGGACGATTGGTCTCATCCACACTGAGCAAAGTGGTAAATGGAGCCTTGACCAGTGCGGTGTAGATAGGATTGAGATTGGAAGCCGAACCCTCGTTAGAGAGATTCTTGCTACCATACACGAAGTTCATGTTGGCATTGAGGCTCACACGATTGGTGAACTTGATATCACCATTGACGCGGGCATTGAAACGCTGAAAGTCTGAACCCTTGACCAATCCCTCCTTGTTCTGGAATCCAATCGAGACGCCATACAGGGCAACCTCGTCACCACCACTGACGCTGAGTGAATACTGCTGCTTCAGTCCGCGTTGGAAGATCTCATCCTGCCAGTCGGTATTCTGATTGTACTTGTAGTAATCGCCATAGAGGTAGGTGCCATTAGGCTGACGCTCGGGCATCGTGGCATTGACCCACGAGAGGGAACTAACCTCCTGTGCAGTCAGGCCACTGGTCTGTGCGATGTCGGTAAGCAGCCGCTTGCTGTCCGTTGCATTGAGCATCGGTATCTGTCGAGGCTGCATGTTGACACCCATCATGGCAGTCACGTCAATGCGGGTAGCCTGTTCCATCGTATGGCGTGTACGTATCAAGATAGCACCGTTTGAACCCTTGGCTCCATAGATAGAGGTAGCATCCTTGAGCACTACGATCTGATCGATATCCTTGATGTCGATACAGCCGAATGGCGTAGAGATCTGACCCTCGATCATTGAGGTACCGAACTGGGTATTCTCGATAATCAATCCATCAACGACAATGAGTGGATTATTGTTGGCATAGATGGAATTGATGCCACGCAGATAGAGATTGCTGCCACTCCAGTCTGTACCGGAACGGAAATCGGTCTGGAGACCAGCAATCTGACCTGTGAGAGCTGCCTCGGGAGAACCCTTGACCGACAGTGAATTGTCACGATCATAAACACCGATGGCCGACATCAGATGACTCTCCTCCTTCATTCCTAAAGGGGTATATACCTGACGGCTGGTCTTGGTGCGATAACCCTGCTCCATCAGTCGAATGGTGAGGGTGCGACGGTCACGCAGACCCAAGATAATGCTGTTCTGGTCTGGTGCAGTAACGCTGATTTCACCCATGGCGCGACCATGTGAATCAAGCTTCACTTGGAGCTTGAACTTACCATCGTCGTCAGTCATGGCTGAATAAGGCGCACCCAGCACCTGAAGACGGGCACCGGGGATAGGTGCTCCTGTAGCATCATTGACGACTGTACCTGTCACCTCGGCGATACCAGACTCCGCCTTCTGCTCCATCTTCAGGGGTTCATTAGTCAAAACATCCTGAGACAGAGCGGGAGTAGCCAACGCTGCAGTAGCCATCAAAAGAACTATATATTGCTTTTTCATAGTCTAAAAACTTTACAGATTTTAATCGTCTTCGTCGATAACTGGAATAAAGTGAATATAATCGAGGAAGATAGAGCCCTTACAATAGTTCAGATTAGCAGCACCGGCTGCATTGTCAGTACCGAAAGGATTGCTGGTGACAAAGACTGTAGCCTCGCCATTGTACAGACACATGAAGATATCGCGCGGTACTTGGCGTGGGACCCTCTGTCCGGTTTGAGCACCTTTTTTGGGCGTCCACGAAGTTGCAGAACTAACGCCAACGATACCTGAAGTATAAACCGCAGCTGATGATTCTTCTCCAGTATCAGGGTCGACATTGATTACACCATCAGCATGATCCATGGCGGTCTGGCACCAAACAAGAGGTGTCTCATACGTTGGATCGTCTAAGGCAAAACCAGCATTGACACCCATACGATACCAGTTAATATATCCATTGCTGCCTACCTCATCTTCGGCCTTTTTGGTCGAGATGACGGCATCTGGATCATAGTCAGTCATACAGCGGAACCAAGTATAATCTCCGTAAGAATCGAATGGGTAGGGATTCTTAACGAAATCGCTCACAGCCAAAGAACTGTTATATTCAAGTGGCGCATCTCCTGGCTGTGACAGATACATCTTTTGGATGTGACGCATCACTCCACCAATTGGCCAGTTAGCATTGGCTTTATATCCATCAAATCCTGCATATTTAGCATAATTGACATCAAGGGTATCAGGATTGCAATAGTTGGTTCCCTGATTACCTGGAACTACATGACGCCATTGGATACGATAGTTACAAGAGAAAAGGTTTACCTTATAACCCAACACTGAGCCGCCATACGAATTGCAATATTGTGAAGTATTATACACGGCACGCAACTGGGCTGATACATACTCAGTACTGTCACTACCGTCCATACGCTTGGCACGATTACCTAAAGAATCAAGCACATAACGGGTATAACCACGCAGAGAATCAATGCCGTAGGTCTTAACATAACGACTACCACGGAAACGAGGATCAACCAAGGTTGCTACATATCGTTCGTTGGTATAGTAGTAATCCTCGCCTTCCAGATAAATATCTTTGATTTTGTTATTGCCCAACTTAATCTTGGCATTGGATGCTATCTCAATACGGCCATTGGATGCCATCAAGGTATCCAAGACTGTTGCACTGTCCATAGTTACCTCAATGCCGGTACGAGAGTTATAAACCTGGGATACGGTTTCAGGATTGTTGACAGAAGATGTCAATGTTGCTCCCTCGTATGAGAAAGAGAGATCGCGAACCAACTCTACTCTCGTTACATAATCAGTAGATACAGTATCAAACTTGGAACCGAAGTCATAATTGGTATCTTTAGTTGGATCAAGCAGATTCGGGTCCTCGGATGCATCGACATGCTGACGCATATAACGCCAATAACGATTTATCAACTTATTCCATGTTACATTATCTACCAACATCAATGAGATGAGTGAATCATTGTCATTGAGCGGTACATAATCGAACAGCGGATTGTAGTATGTCATGACGGTATCGTAGATAGGCTGATTGGTGGTAGCATCAATGCCTATCTGAACAGACTTCTCGGTATCCATCACGCTGTCTCCCAACGAAGTGATGAAAGCAGCCATCTCGTACTCATCGCTCAAATCGAGCAAGAGCTCGTAGATATTCTGCTGTGTGGCACGGGCTCCAGCCGTCGAGAAGCGGAGGAAACCATTACGGCACACAATCTCCTCGTCCGTAAGAGCCAACTCGGACAACAATGCCTGACGTTCGTTGATCATGGTAAGGTAACTCATCTCGGCCAAAGCGGTCTTGTTGTAGCCAAGCAGGGCGATGTGCGAACCTGGCACCTCACTGAGTTTGTCATCATCAATGGCCGACACAGCAGCATTGCCAGGAGCAAATACCGTGTAGGTACCTGATGAACTGAGCAGATCATCATAACCGTTCTGACGCAGTACCTGGGCAAACTCGCTGAGGTCTGAGCGACTGCTGATGACCTCCCATAGCGTCTGGGAAGCGGTGCCCGATACGTCCTCATAGCCTTCATCCTGACATGACGTCGTACCCCAAAGCAGACACGCCATACCAATCAGAGCCATGAACTTATGCTGAAAATAATTCATAAGATTGAACTAAAAATTAATATTCTGTACTAATAGAGAGGTCTTCCAGCCGGTACTGGCATCTGGCATTGAACCTTGACTGTCCAGCGTACGAGATTGTTATCACAAATCCGTCACAGGCAGGAGAGACACTCTAAATGTGGATTATTGAGCAGTTTACTCAGTAGGTGCTGAATAGTTAGGACACCACTTGCAGGTGCAAGAGCCAATGTCACCCTCAGTAATAGTACCACTCTCCATCGCCTCAACCACTGGACAGCGGTATGGCCAGATGTGAGTACGATACTCGGAATTGAAGCCCGAGACATCGTAATAGACGCTCTTGTCGTAGTATGCCTCCTGCTTCTCCTCGTCCCAACATACCTTGTAGATTCGGGCATCCTCGCCATTGGCCATGACACGAGGCAATACCTGATTGTTGTCGACTGGGATGAAGTAGATCATGTCGAAGTACTGACCCAATGCCTGCGAAGCATCAAGTGGAGTCCAACGCATGATGTGGACACCATCGTGCTTGACACTGACTGTTCCCAACAGGTGGCAAGCCATACGGCTCTGGTTAGGATAATAGGCACCTGGGGCCTGCTCGCCCTTGGCTGCATTCTTCTCGTCAGTCTCATTGCTGCTCGATGTATAACCATAGTTGGAGAGACATACAGAGGCAAAGGTCTGATCATCCTCACCATCCTGGATAAAGGTCATCTTCATATAACCGTCCGAACCTTCGTGACCAGCACGACGCAGACGCAACCAGATCTTGTAGGTACCCTCGACGAGCGTTGGGGTCTTGATATCAACCTGCTTGCAGACGGTAGTACCGAGACGGAACTGCATGTTGTCACCATATACCCACTCGACGTGCGTATCGCCAAATGGATCTACTCCGGTATATTCATCGGTAGAATAACTACATGAATAGATGAAGTTAGGACTGTTGCTGCCATACCATGAATAAACTGAGTTCAACTCGGTATCGAACCAATAAACCTTGGCACCATTGCCGCGTACAATAGTTGAATCGACAATCCACTCTGGATGATCGGCATTGAGACCAGCCGAAGATGAGGTGGTGGTGAAGGTTGCAACGAAACCTGGTTTGCGGAAGCCTGACAATGCACGTACCTCGGCTACATCGCACATATCCCAATTGATACGGCTGGCTGCACGCTCGATGATCTGAAGCTCGCCCGATGTACTCTGGATGACACCATCCTGGCACTGATAATCGACGAAATATCCGTCGGTAATCAAATCGATACCCTCGTCATTGAATGCCTCAAAGCGATTGAGATGGATATCACTGTACGAAGAGGCAGAAACGGCAATCGCCTTGCCCAACGGAGAGAGTGTCGTGATGCTGCTGGCACCAAACAGGTCGCTGATGTAATAACGGCCACGCATGAAGTGGTAACCGACCCAGTTGACCAACAGAGACTCCTCATCGTAGTCCTTGATGTTGCTCTTCTGGAGGAAATCGACCAACTGACCGACTGAAGTAAGTCCATCGACCCGCATCAAGCTGTCCGGTTGTGCTACGAAAGTCATATAGGTCTGCGACTCGAAGAGAGAGTCAAGCAATGCCTTGGACTCGGCAGTGATACGCTGGTTACACACGGTATCGAGCAAGCTCGCCATGATGCCATATCCATGCTGTGAGAGTGAGTCCTGAACGGCATCGAGCACGCTGTATTTAGGTTGTACCAACATACCATCGAGCACATGGATGATACCGTTGGCATTGTGCACGTCGCTCTCAATGATATGAGCCGTACGGTTGAGTGTATATACATCATCGGTGGAATTCCACTTGGAGATGATGTAATCCTGCAACATATTGGCAGTATTGAGACGGGTATTGGCCTGCATATCGTATGTGTGCAAGGTATCGCCCAACACATGGTACTTGACAATATCGAGAGCCTCAGCCTGAGACAAGTCGGACACCGAGCCCTTGCCTACACTGGACAGGTAAGACTGAACGGCATCGTTGTTGGGCACAAAGAGCGTATAGGTTCCGTAGGCATGGACCATGCCTCGCATTTCGGCCCGGTCTATTACCTCGAGGAAGAGGCTAAGGTCCTCCTGACTCTCGATGTACTCATCCATCTGAAGTTCGGTGCTGGCCGTCCACTTGGTACCCTCCATGTAGTCTTCGCAAGCTACGAAAGAGGTAGAAAGCAGCAATGCGGCCGCATACGTGATATAATGGTTGAATGATTGTTTCATAATATGATCATGATAACAGATAATACTAATTACTGACTTATCGCTGTTTTTGAAGTTCTTGACTCAAACTTTACTCTATGCCCCAGAAGGGTTTCTGAGACAAGTTCTCGTTCAGGTTAACCTCACTATATGGATAAGGCAAGTAACGGAAATCCGGCTTGCGGAACTGACCCATGATGTAGGAAATCTTGTCGGTCGAAGTACAGCTGCCTGCAGTGCTAAGCAGATAGCCGATGCTGCCACCGGTGCAGGAACCTGATCCCTCGGAGTTACGCTCAGCATTGCGAAGAACGTCGAACCAACGACGACCCTCGAAAGCCATCTCGCGTGCCTCCTCATCAAGGATGAACTTCTCCATGGCGGAAGCCTGAATGGCTCCTGCAGCAAGAGTAATAGCCTGGTCATTGCGGAGCTCGTTCCAATAAAGATCCTGCATATATTCACCTGAACCCAACTGGAGGTCAGTAGTCTCGACTGCACTGGCACGGTCACGAACCTTGAATACGGCACGATAAGCCTCGAGCAGCATATCCTGGTCATTGTCATTGGCCATGGCAATCTGTGTGAGCACCTCAGCTTTCATCAGGTAGATCTCGGCCAATCGATACTGGAGGATATTCTTCTTGAAGTCCGTATTGACTGTAATAACAGTACTGAGATCTGTAAATCCGTACTTAGGGATGTACAATGAACCGCTATAGACGGCACTGGCCATATCATCGCGCACATCGTGATAACGGCAAGCAAGAGCCAATTCCTTCTCCGTCGGCACGAAGAGCGAATTACCAAGCAATTCGGTATTGGGGTAAAAATAGCGGGTACCTACCAGAGTGGAATACAAGCCACTTGAGTTGTAGGAATCCTCCTGCAGTTCCATGATACTCTCATTGCTGTTTCCATTGGTATAAAGACCCTCGAACCAATCTTTGGGCTCTACATCCGCCAGATAGTAGAACGAAGAATCAGCCTTGGTGGTAAGTTCAGTCAAATCAAGACCTGACTCGGCAGCAGTGCTCTTGGTGAAAGGCAACAGAGCATACTGACCGGACTCAATGATGGTGTTACACAGCGCAAGGCACTTCTTGTATGCCTCCTGAGACTCGCTGAGATCGGTCGAATATGAGCCCTTCATACGATACATATCGGCCAGGACAGCCTTGAGCATGTACATGGTAACCTGACCCTTGTTGAGTGCCTTGTCGGTCGAAGCCGAACTATAGCTATAGGGCAAATCACCTGCCGACTGGATATTCTCCAAATCTGCAATCAGGGCATTGAGAATATCCATACGACTGCTGACCGGAGTATTTCGGTCCTTGGTATCGTCATAATATGCAGTGGTAATATAAGGAACATCCTTCCAAATGCGAATCAGATAGAAATACATCAAGTCGCGGACTACACGAGCCTGAGCATGATAAATGCTATCCTGCGTGACTGAATAAGAAGGGTCGTTGGTCAATGCAATATGCGAACGATCAAGCAACATGTTACACTGGTTGATGATTGAATAGTAGTGATCCCACTTGACCAACGAATTGCTCGAGGTGATATTACCCTCACGAATCAGCAGGTAATCAGAGAGTGTCGTCGAACCTGGGCTGACCATATCGCCTCGCATCTCACTCTGTTCCCAAATAATATTGGACGAACTGAGCCAGTTGCAGTAGATACCCGTCATAGCCGAAGCAACATCAGACTCTGTGAGCCAATAATTCTCGGCAGTCACGGAGTTTTCGGGTTCGAGGTTAAGCCAATCGTTGCAAGAAGTGAATGCTACAGAACCGGCCAAAAGGATGGACAATATCTTTTTCATATCTTTCATACTTGCTTAAAATTTGACATTGAGACCCAAAATAAACTCCTTGGCACGTGGGGTGGTTGCCTCGTCGATGCCTGGGCGCGTAGCGCTCGAGATTGAGACCTCTGGATCTGCTCCAGTATAATCGGTCCAGCAGTAGATATTCTGCATCTGGAAATAAACAGAAGCCTGTGAAATGAAGGTGTCAAGCAAGAGCGACTTAGGTATCTCATACTTGATAGTCGCATTCTTGAAACGCAGGAACGAACCATCCTCAACGTAGCGAGTAGAAGCCAATGAGTTATATCCACGACTATAAACGGCACGTGGCAAGAGGTCCGATGGAGCCAGCCCCTGAGCAACTTCATCAACGCTGTACTCGTGAGTCCAACGACGAAGAGTAGAGGTACTCTGGTTATTGAATGAATTCATAGATTCTGCATTGGCTCGAGCCAAGTTGATGATGTCGTTACCATAACGGAAGTTGAAGAAGGTTGTGAAAGTAATATTCTTCCACTTTAGAGTAGTGCCGAAACCACCTGTCAGCAATGGGTTACCATTACCGAGATAAACGACGTCCTGCTCATTGATGTTACCATCATGGTTGATATCCTTATACTTGGCATCACCGGCTACGAACTGATAATCAGCCGTAGGATAATTGAAGCGCATATAGACTGGAACCATATTGCCGCTTGCGTCGAAGGTATAGATCTTGTTGCCATTAGCATCGCGTGCAATGGTCTCGTCTGTATTCATATATACACCCTCGTAAACGTAGCCATAGTATGAGCCGAGAGGCTGATCGGCCAACTGAAGTGTCGGATAAGAGGTGCTTGACAAGGCATTGCCGGACCAAGAGCCTGAATACTCAAGGTCATCCTCAAGTCGGTTCTCATTACGAGCCAAGTTTCCATTTACCTTGACCATCCAATCTTTGTTGCGATAGGCAATAACGTCGAGATCGAACTCAATGCCTCGGTTGTTCATACCTGCGTCATTGATGAAAGCTGCCTTAGTGTAACCCGTTGAAGGAGCAATCGCACGGTCCTTGGAAATAAGCTGATCACTGTGCTTATAATACCACTCGACTGTAGCACGAATGCGATCATCGAGGAAGTTGATATCCATACCAACATTGATTGAGGTAGTACGTTCCCACTTGAGGCTTGACAGCTGCAAGCCTGACTGCTTGGTACCCTTATTGCCGAGGTATGTAAAACCGAAAGTATCATAAGTAGCCTGCGAAGCATAGTTGGTCAATGCACGACTGCTACCAGACTGACCATACGAAGCACGGAAAGACCACTCGGAAATACGAGCTTTCTCTATCACATCCTGGAGGAAATCCTCGGAAGACAGACGCCAACGTCCTGATAATGAAGGATAGAATGCCCAACGGTTGCCGTCGCCGAACTTGGAAGATCCCTCGTAGTTGCAGGCCAATCCGAGGATATATCGATCCTTGAAAGTATAGTGCACCTGACCATAGAGTCCCACATTACGGACCTCCGAGCTGGAACTACCGAAGAGAGAGGTACTCTCCGTAGCGGTACCGCCGTTAGATGGGTCCGTCAAATTGGACGAAGGCAAATTGGATGCAGAACCGACATAATTCTTGTTGCGAGAATCTTCCGTACGGAGACCTACTACGACTTGAAGCACATGGTCATCGCCCAACTGCGGAGTGAAGAACAACTTGTTGTTGGAAGTAAAGGCGAAAGACTCAGTATCCTTGTCGATACCATAGTTGACCGTATTCTCGGTCCATGGACGACCGGTAGCCGACTGTGGCACGAAAGCGTTGTGCTTGATATTGAATACGTCGAACGAAATCTCCAACTGGTAGCGCAACCAATCCAGTGGACGATATTGCAACTGGATATTTGGCAATATACGGTTAGACTTCTGACGATAGTAACCTTCCTTAGCCATAGCAACTGGATTGTATGGACTATTGTAGGTATTCTTCCAATAAGAACCATCCAACATAGTAGTTGGAGTAAAATAATTGTCTGTGAGATTACCGCTTGCATCGTACTCATATACAGACATGTTCGGAGGACGATTGTACGCCTGACCCAAGACATTGACATTGGACTTCAATGCAGTCACATAGTTGCGGTCCGTATTAGAATAGGTATATGACATCGAAGCTGAGAACTTCAACTTAGATGATATATTGTAGTCGATGTTGATACGGCTGGAGAGACGGTCATAACCCTCACCGATGGTCGTACCCTCGGAGTCATAGTAGTTGAATGAGACACGGTACTGAGCCTTCTGCGAACCACCGGAAATAGAGAGCGAATGGTCCTGCGAGTAACCGGTCCGAGTTGCCTCCTCGTACCAATTGGTATTCTGACCGTAGTTATAATAATTATAAAGATTGTAGGCATCGTTGGCCAACTCGGGGTAAGCGACAGGAGAGAAAGATGCACCAGCATTGTACAATTCCTCCATGATGAGCGTGGTATATTGATCACCATTGAGCATAGGCATCTGATGACCAGGACGGCTCAATGAACCCTTGAAGGAATAAGAAAGGGTCGGCTTGCTGACAGCACCACGCTTGGTGGTAATCATGAGCACACCATTGGCGGCCTTGGAACCATAAATAGCGGTAGCCGCAGCATCCTTGAGCACCGTAATCTCCTTGATATCATCAGGAGAGATATTGAGCATGGTAGCATAGTCATTCTCATCGGCAGTAGAGAAATCGAAATCGTCATCAATAGTGGTCTCGTATGGGAAACCATCGACAACGACCAATGGCTCGGAACTACCGTTGATGGATGTAGTACCACGCACACGGATAGACATACCTGAACCTGGAGCACCAGAAGTAGCAACCATATCGACACCGGCTACACGGCCCTGCAGAGCGTCGGTAGCATCTGCCACAGCCAAGTCTTCCAACTCTGCCATATCGATACGCTTGGACGATGTAGTAAGTTCACGTTCAGAGATATTGAGCATGCCCGACTGCTGACGACGAGCACTGACGACCTCTACATCCTTGAGGGCGACACTCTCCTCCTGCAAGGTTGCATTATATACACTCTGCGAAGCCTGCAGCGGAATGGTCTGTTTCTTGTAACCTGTAAAAGAGATGACAAGCACATCACCTGGACGCAACATCTCCTGAATAGAGAAGTTACCATTGAAGTCGGTCTGACAACCTGTAATGGTACGGCCATCCTTGTTCTGCCAAATGACGTTGGCGCCAGCCATAGGCTCATTGAACGTACCATCCATGATAGTACCTCGCACCAGCATCTTCTGCGCCAGAGCCAACCCTGGCAAGAGAGTCAGCAACAAAAGCAGCAGTATTTTACTGAATTGTTTCATATAGTGGGTGATTTCTTTAGATTTAATAATTGACTTACCTCACATCAGTGAGAAGCAATCTTATAGATAATGAAGCCGTTGAGCGAGTGAATCATGCAGTTAGGTGCCATGATATTACTCTGGCCTGCCTCGCGTACTACTGTGTTGTCGAAGGAATCAGTCATCTCGTTCGAGTTATAGACATTGACCACTTCAAATGCACCCGAGGTGTATGGGCGTCCGAAGTACTGCAGCTTGTTGCCATCACCGGTCTTGGTCACATAACCTGACATACGACCACCAGACAACAGACCATCCCAGGCCTTGATGACATTACCGTCCGAACCTACTCGGTCCATATCGGTCACAACCGAATTGGTAGTAACCAGATACTGAGAGGTTGCCTGACGCTGTGTAGCAGAAAGGCCATCCCAAGCCTCGCTGGTCTCGTACAGGCCACTCAGACCGTCGTCAGCATAGCAACCAGACTTGGTAATATAGGTATTGAGGAAGTAGATTACCGAGTCAACCCAGTTGGCATCGTTGGCTGTCGGATCGGTCGGCAGGTTATCTGGATGACGCAACAACGAGATGTCATGCGTCTTGCCATAGTCGATGGCAGCCTGCAAGGCAGCATCCGTAGGAACGAAGATGGTCCACTTGCCCGAACCGATACTGATGGTATCGGAATTAGCACGGCTCGACTTGTTGGTCTGATAGTAATTCCAGAACTTAGTAAAGATAGTATGTTGTGGATTAGCTGAATTGGCATCAGCACTGAGATAAGCAACCAGATAACTGAGAGCGCTCCAAGTATCATTATAATATTGTGTACCATCACCGAAGGTACCTTCTCTATAGTAGGCCAATGGAGCGCTATGCTCAGTAGCTGTATAGACGTTACCATTGATGTACTCGACGCCGTTGTCCTTGACTACAGACATATAGCTACCTGCTGTAGGCTCGGTCTGCTGCAGTACTGCAGGAAGAGCACCTGACTCCCACATGGCACGTTCATTGGCATCATTGCAGCACAAAGACCAAACGGACTGCAACTGAATCTCGGGCTGACCATTGACTGTAGCGCCCGACTTGCGGTAACGGATGACCTCACCATTATATGTATTGGTATAAGCCCATCCGCCGTATGCACCATTCAATGGATCAACCTCCAGGTCAAGAGCATCGACTGCTTCACGCTCGATATAACTGTTAAGGACAGTAGTCTGTAGGTTTCCATAGATTGAAGTCTCGTTGCCCACTTCACCAGTTGCATAGGTTGACAACAGGGTACTGTAGTGAATATTGTCGAACCAAACAGCATTGGCATCGCCCCACAGGATGAGACTCATATTGACATCATCAGTGCCCGAAAGCTTAGACTTGAGCATGTTATTGAATGCCGAGTTCGAAACAAAGATGTTCTGCTCAATAGAATAGGCTGGATCGAGCAGCAATCGGGATGCAACGCCTTCGAAGGCGGCTGTCTTAGGCACGAAATTGGTAATCTGCCACATACCGTTGGAGGCAAGGCCTGCTGCAACCACACTGTTGTCATAGGTCTTACTGTCATCGTAGCCATTGATATGCTCCGACGAACCGACCGTATTGATAGCCGAGCTCTCGAACTGTGATGGCCAGATCATACCATCCGACTGCATGGAGTACCACAGAGCGCTGATCACATTGTCCGACATCTTGTTGAACGCAGCATCGAACTCCGTTTGTGTAGAACTTGTGGTCAGTTTGGTACCGATATAACGGAACAGGCGATTGTTGACATAATCGAGCATGGCATCTGTCGTTGGCAGATAGAAAGTCATGCCGCCATTGTAATTATCGTAGAAAAGGTCCGAGGCAGTAGAGGCAATAGCCTGCATGTTGACATACTCCTCGACATTGAGGCAGAATGGGCTGTTCTTGTAATTACGAATCAGGAACTTGCTCATATCCTCATCAGGATAGGCATTCTCAAAATAATGACGGGCTGTAGAGTTCTCTACATAATTGAGGAATTGATACTCACCATTGCCCTTCTTGTGATACAGAATATTACGCAACAGACCCCATGCACCCGTCTTGGCCTCGTCTGGCTGATCGACAGCCGAGCCATCACCATAGGTACGAATCATTGCATCGAGGTTCTCCAATGGCATTACTACCTTGTTGACCAGATGTATTACACCGTTCTGGCAGAACAGGTCACCAGGATTGGCCGAACCGCTACCTGCATCAATGATACCAGCCTCGACATAATTGCCATAAGGCGAAAATTCCGATCCGATGACTTTCTGCCAGTCTTCGGACGAAATAGAATTATTGACATTGAAACGATTGGTAAAGATAGGCAAGAAACGGTAGTTGTTCCAAATCAGCGAATTAGTAGAGTAACTGCTCAGAGAGAATTCGCTACCAGAAACCGGATATTCATATACCTGATAGGTAGTTCCATCGAGAGTTTCCTTACGCAGTACGTCGTACGAAGGAGTCTTGTGTTTGAAGGCATGGTCGTATGCCCAGCTATTGAACGACTCCAGCACATTGGCCAATGTATCACATGGATAAGAATTGTACATCATCCACGAGGATACCATTCGTGCAGCCACATCTTCCGGAATGTCGTCCACGCTCTTGTAGCCATAAGGGTTGTTGGCAAAGAATGCATCGAAAGCCTCGTCCGTAGGTACCAGGAAAGTGTACTGCCCCGAACCCTCGACTTGCTTCGAAAAGAGAGTCTTGTCCACGAGCTGCAGGTAGGTATTGCAGTCATTGCGCGATTCAAGCACCTCCTTTGAGGTTGAGGTTGCCCCGCCTGTCTGCTCATAGTAACCACCGAACTCCTCCTGACAGCCAGTCAGCGTCAGCAGGAAGAAAGAAGCTACACACAGTCCAGAACACAGCGAACCATTTAAACGCCGATTTCTGATATGTTTCATGATTGATTATAGTTGATTTGCTAATTAAGTAAAGATGCAATATGCACCATGGTATAACTGGTATAGTTGCCCACAAAAATCTCTTGAATAGTGTCTTCATTGATTTTTTGCGACGCAAAGTTAACCATTTTTCACAAAAAATACAATTTTTAGTAACATTTTTCGGTCAAAAACTTATTTTTTAACTATTAATTGTCAAAATTTACATAAAACGCAAGCACATCATGGTATCTTACAATAAAAAACACCAATGGACCGAACGTTTCAGGCCATTGATGTTATGAAATAATATACAGAAAATTGCATACTCTGTTTCGATGCACTTATTGTACAATTTACTCAATAGTACTCAAGAACAGGAATCGAAAGTAAGCACAAAGGTCACACGAGAACAGGAATCTCTCATCGTGGATCAATGCTCTTCTTCGAGCAACTCCGGTGGCAAGCCACCACGTTGGAAGGCGACCAATCCGAACTTGGGCAACGAAGCAAAAGCGAACTCGACCAGGCGAGCCTGCAGTTCCTCGTACTCCTCCCACACCTTAGTGCGCGTGAAGGCATACATCTCGACCGGAATACCGGCATCGGAAGCGGCTAACTGGCGCACCATCATCGTCATGCGTTGGTTGAGTCCGGGATGCTTGTGCAGGTAGGCATACAGGAACTGGCGGTATGCCTCGAGGTTAGTAACTGGATGTCCATCGCGCGAACTTATATTATATTTAGACATTTCCTCATCGCTCAGGAAGTGCAAGCTGCGCACATCGACCTGTATGGTACGATTGAAACGACGTCCGTCGCTCTCCTGCATGCCCCTCCAGTTCTGGAAGGTCTCAGTCAGCAGGCTATAGGGAGGAATGGTCAATATGGTATTGTCCCAGTTTCGCACCTTGACCGTGGTGAGCGTCATCTCGATGACCACGCCATCCACCTTGCGCGCCGGCATGGCAATCCAGTCACCGACCTCAAGCATGTTATTGAACATCAGTTGGATGCTTGCGACCAGGCCCTTGATCGAGTCCTGAAAGACGAGCATCAGTACTGCTGCCATGGCTCCCAGGCCCGAAATGAGGTACGCCGGAGATCGGTCAATGAGAGTACTCACCACCAATATGGCTGCAATGAAACTGATGATAATCTGAACGGTCTGCACGACGCCCTTCATTGAGTGCATACGTGCGGCACGACCCTTGTCCTTCTCCTCTCCCCTCAGGACCAATGCTTCGAACACCGCACTGACCAAGATGCACAAGAAACGAGTGACATTGACGATGATATATACATTGGTGAAGCGGGTCAGCAGGTTCTCGAGGGACCCCTGCGTGACGAATGGCAATGCGAAGGAGAGGATGACCGGGGGCAGAATACGGCTGAAGGAACGAACGACCTTCTCACTCAACAGAATATCGTCCACTCTCGTATTGGTACGGGAGGTAATCTTGCGCAATGTTGGGATGATGGCCTTGACGAAGATGAAATCGACCAAATATGCAGCCACGACCACACCGAGCACTATAGCACAACGCCAATACCATGGCAATGTACTGTCCTCGCTACCCATATTGCGCCCGAGCCAAGCTAAAACCTCCTCCTGCATAGACACGTTATTTACAGGCTACCCTTTTCAATCTTCTGCTGACGCAGGAACTCCTCTGCACGTTCCAAGTCCTGTGGAGTATCAATGCCGACCGTCTCGATATCGACCACACGCACAGTGATGCAGAGTCCATTCTCCAACCAACGGAGTTGTTCGAGGCTCTCGGCCTTCTCGAGCGGAGTCTGCTCCATTGCCGTAATGCGGGCCAATGCTTCTGGCCGATAGGCATAGAGTCCGATATGCTTGTAGAATGTATGACGGCTGAGCCATTCACTCTGATCTACACCGCGCAGATAGGGAATGACGGAACGGCTGAAGTACATAGCACGACTGCCTGCTCCGAGCACCACCTTGGGGCTGTTGGGATTGAGCAATGCCTCCAGTCCATCTTCAGGATGGAAGGGTTTAACCAATGTAGCGATGCCCGTATTGGAATCCATGAAGCAATCCTTGACGGCCTGTATCTGCTGGGCAGCGATAAAAGGCTCGTCGCCCTGCACATTGATCACCACATCATATCCCTGACCCAGAGCCTGGGACACCTTGGTGTAGGCCTCCTGTACACGGTCCGTACCGCTCTTATGGTCGGCCGATGTCATGACCACCTTTCCCTTGAACGCCTCGACGGCATCATAGATACGGGCATCGTCTGTTGCCACCACAGCCATATCGACCAATGGAGCGACCTTCTCATAAACACGCTGCACGACGGGTTTGCCGCCCAGCAGGGCCAAAGGCTTACCCGGGAAACGGGTGCTCGCATAACGAGCAGGAATAATTGCTATTGTCTTCATAAGTTCTTTTTATATTACAAGGGTATTATAAAGGTATTACAAGAGAATTGTTCACATATTACGAACCTCTTCCACACCTTTTATCTGTTCGATGATTCGCATGGCCTCCATCAGTTCGAATGCCGAAGGAACCTGTACGCGCACCTTAGTTGTCACGATATAATCGACAGTCTCCGTATGTAACCAGTCGATACTCAAGTGCAGTTCGTTGCTTATCACATTGACCAGATCCATCAGCAGACCGTTGCGATCCACGCTGTTGATGACTATCTGAGTGGGATATGTACGATTGGGGAGGATAGGCAACGAGACATCTACTATCGAGTCACCATCCTTGGCCGACAACTGGATAGCCTCAGCGCAATTACGCTTGTGCACCACTACCGTGCCATCCTTCTGCTTGAATCCTACGATCTCGTCTCCAGGCAGCGGGTTACACTGGTCACACAGGACGAAGGGGAACTCCTCGGTCGAGATACCGTTCTTGGCAAGTGAGACATTGACGGCGCGACGGGCCTTGTAGGTACTGACATGTTTCAGCCAATGTGCCTCGGGCCAAGTCATATCGTCCGTACCGACCTCCACACGGTCACCTCTTTTGAGGGTGGTGAAGATGCTGCACAACTTACCGTTGATGCGGGCGAACTTAGCGTGATTGCCCACATTGGTATGAATCTCGTATGCCATATCGAGCACGCTCGAACCCTTGGGCAACACGATACTGTTTCCCTTGGGCGTGAAGACGATGATGTCGTCGTTGTAGAACGAACTGACCACACTCTCCATGAAACCACCCTCAGCACCCGACTGGGCGATGTCCCTCAGGACGCCCTTGAACTTCAGCACCCACTTATCGATGGATTCCGTTCGGTCCAGCACACATCCCTGTTGCGAGTTGCGCTGCATCGACTCCGTGGTGATATGCACCTCAGCCCATCCGCCCATGTGGGTCATCACCTGCACGTGCAGCGCTTGGTAGCCGTTCTCCTTGGGTTGGTCAATGTAGTTGATCATACTGTAGGGACGCTCCTTGTACAGGTCCGTGAGCAGGCTATACACCTCCAGGCACTGATTCTTTTCACTGCCTTTTCCCGCCGCAGCATCGATCACAATGTTGATCTGGTGCACATGTTCCAGCTCCTTGAAGGTCAGCTTCGACCCCTGCATCTTGCGCCACAGGGCATAGACAGAACGTGCTCTGGCATATACACGACATTTGATTCCTTCATCCTGCAGAGTCTCACGTATTGGGGCCAAGAAGTCCTCAATGTCCTGCTGATGCAGTTTCATATAGGAGGTGATTTTCTTCTCAATGCGCTCATACTCATGGGGCGAACGGAACTTCATCGAGAGATTCTCCAGTTCCGACTTGATGTCGTACAGTCCCAGGCGATTGGCCAACGGCGCATAGAAGTAGTCCGTTTCCGAGGCAATCTTCATCTGCTTGTCCGTACGCATACTGCCCAATGTACGCATATTGTGCATACGGTCGCTCAACTTGATGAGCAGGGCGCGGATGTCATACTGTATCGAATCCAGCATCTGCTTGAAGTTGTCTATCTGCTTCGATACCTTGTAGTTACCGTCATCCTTCTTGGTCAATACGCCGACCAGAAAAGCCACATCTTCCCCAAATGCTGCATTGATATCCTCTATGGTATAATCGGTATCCTCGACCACATCATGCAGCAGGGCTGCTATGATAGAATTGACGCCGAGGCCCAATTCGACGAGCGCGATGCGCGCCACGGACAATGGATGAGTGATATACGGAATACCGCTCTTACGCACTTGGTGCGCATGAGCCTGGGCAGCCATCTCGAAGGCTGCCTGCACTCTGGGCAAATCAGAGATAGCGAGATGTTCCTTGACGCGTTCATAGAATTCGTCGCGCATCTCTTCGACCATCCTTTGGGCCTCTTCTGCGGTTATTTTACCATCCATTGTTCGAATTAATTTTACCTTAAAGGACTATGTTATATCGTGGGGATAATGATGGGGATGTATTTCAGGTTCAATGGTTCGGCAGCACGCCATCCAGTTCATCCACGATCTGTTGCAGTTGCTGACGTATGTTTCTGAGACTGTTGATTACCTCCTGCTTGACCTCTTCCTGCGTGGGGTTGTTCTGCAATTGCTTGCGTACGCCCTCTATGGTTCGGCCTTCGGTATGGCGCATTCGGTATATCATCTGGATCTGCTCGACATCTTTCCGTCGGTACAGACGCGTGTCTCCTTTGGTACGCATGGGTTTGATGCGCTTGGGGAAGTCTCGTTCCCATTTGCGCAGCACTTCGACCGATAGGCCAAACATCGCAGCCACCTCACCGATGGTGAAGTAGTTCTTGTCTGTGGGAATAGCCCCTGTCTCTGTTGCGTCCTCCATGCTGATTACTTTTATCTGGTTCTGGTCAATCCATTACCTGACCTTCAGTTTCGCTCTTTTCAATCAATTCTTCGTATTGTTCCGGAGTCAGGTCGAGGAAGTAATAATTCGCCGGGTTCTGGACCTTACCGCGGTAGTGCACTTCGTAGTGCAGGTGCGGTCCGGTTGACTTGCCGGTCGAACCCACTTCACCGATTTTCTCACCTCGTTTGATACGTTGTCTCTTGTTGACCAATTTCTTCGAGAGGTGAGCATACAACGTCTCATATCCGTAGCCGTGGTCAATGGTCACGCAGAGACCGTAACCGCGGTTGTATCCAGCCTGCACCACGACGCCGTCACCTGTGGCAAATACGTCGGTGCCTATCTCGGCAGCGAAGTCCATGCCCTGGTGCATACGACGTATGTGATATACAGGGTCGATACGCCAGCCGTAACCCGATGCGACACGTTTCAGGTTCTTGTCCGATACCGGTTGAATAGCTGGTACGTGTTTCAGGCGGTCCTCCTGCGTGCGGCATATCTCGAGCAACTCATCGAACGACTGTGACTGGCGATGCAACTGGCGTTCCACCAGGTCCATCTTCTGCGCCACACTCACTACCAGGTCGGCATCGGACAGGCTTCGCAGTGAATCATAACGCTGCATGTTGCGTACCATCTGCATTCTGGCCACTTCGCCTATAGGATCTCCCTGCAGCACCACGCGGTACATATTGTCATCGCGTCGGCCTATATCCTCCAGCACTCCGAGTGCCTCATCCAGGCGGGCATTGAGCATCTTGTACTCACGTTTGAGCAACTCATGTTCCTGTTCCACACGCCACTTGTAGGGCGAACCGAACCAGGATATGAAGGCATAGAAGAGCAATGCACCGATGATGGTACCCGACAACAGATGACGCAGTACTACAAAGAAATGATTCCATCGCGAGAGCTTTCGGCGCTCGTAACGTCCTTTCTTGCGGTTATACTTGTAATGTATCCAATGTGCCATTGTTGTAATCCTATTCGAGGAAAGCGAAATTTGGGTAGAGTGAACGTGCTCTTATAAAGCGCAAAGATGAATATTTTTTTCTAAAAAAGCAAATTTTACGGCCAAAAATTCTTTCGGCCATATTTCCATTCTGCGATTTTAACTAAATTTGTGTCGCAGATGGTTAATATTCGAAGTTTGTTGTTTATCCTATCACTCTGTCTGTGTCTCCCCCTCTGCCAGGCAAGGCTTGAAATGGAGTTCATTAGCCGCTTTTTCCTTGGGGAAGGTGAAGAACAGGCTCGTCGCCTCCGTGCAGACTCTACCCTCGCTGTCCGTCAGTGTTGCATCGATCGTGATCAGATTGCGACGCTGCTCGCGGATATGGGCACGCACCTCGAGAGGCTTTCCATTGGTCTCTACAGGCCTTTTGTAGTGCATCTCGAACTTGGAGGTGACGCCTCCGGTCTGCAACTTGCGATTGACTACCCAACCACACACCTCATCTATCAGCAGAGCCTGAATACCTCCGTGCAACGTATTGTTCCATCCGGAATAGGTATCGGTTGGAGTCCAACGGGTCAGAATATCCTCTCCATCTTCGAAGAATGTCAGGTGCAGTCCCATCGGATTGTCGGGAGAACAGGCGTAGCAGTTGTATCCAGGGGTACCCACGTAGGGATTGATGAGTTTCTTGTAGTCCATAGCTTTGTCGATTATTCTATCTATGACCGCGAAGATAATACACTTTTCCCATATATGCAAACCATTGCCATCAAAAATTGCACACATACTCTGCTTTTGGGCATAGTTGCTATGGCAAGGGAGCAAATAAAGATATTGTGGTTATCTACAGGACCGATCCATCACCACTCATTATTCCTGAATGAAGGGAGTCCTGTTTTTTCTTTTCCCACAATTTTATTTGGCGAATTATTCCGTTTCCCCGCGATTTTAAACCGCAGTTTTCGCCGTTTCCCACAAATTTGTTTGGCAATTTATTCCGTTTCCCCGCGATTTTGAGGCACCGAACTGCTGTTGTTTTTTCAGTTGCTCCCCTGGCGTACCCTCCGTTAGAGTATGTGAGGGAGCAATTCATATGTCAAAGAACGTATGCGGCTGAGAGTGGGTCCGCTCCGTACGCGAGACGGGCTTTCTCTCAACTGCGGTGCAAAGGTAATAAGATTATTTTAGGCCAACAAATTTTTTCGTACTGTCCGGTTGAAATTACAACTTAAGCAGCCATCCTGAAAGGAATGTCTCTCTTGTATATCCAATTGGACAATTCGCCATTGATGCTGACCGCGGAAATTACGGCCAAAGCATTGCTTCCGAGGTTCGACCAGG
>JAILKE010000071.1 GCA_024694125.1 Bacteroidales bacterium | reverse complement strand
TCTCTTTTGGGCCGCGCTGACGCCAAACCTTCAGGTTAACGTTCAGAAAACTTTCTTTTCCCATTTTGTTTATGTTATTTAAAGGGTGAATTAATTCTTGTAGTTACGTGTCTGTACCTTGATCTCCTGGTAGTTGAGCATCTCTTTCCAGAGTTCAGGCTCCTTGCCTTCGCCCATATACTTCCAGCAGCCGACGTACATGAAGTGCTCGTCATCGCGCTTAGCCTCGCCCTCTTCGGTCTGATGCTCCTCGCGGAAGTGACCACCACATGATTCCTCACGATGGAGGGCGTCGCGTGCCATGAGTTCGCCGATCTCGATGAAGTCGAGCAGGCGCAATGCCTTGTCGAGCTCAACGTTGAGGCTGTTGGCCTCGCCCGGTACATATACTTCCTTCCAGAAGGTCTCACGCAGAGCTGCGAGCAGCTTGAGTCCCTCCTCGAGGCCAGCCTTAGTACGACCCATACCTACGTGCTCCCACATGATGTGGCCCAGCTCCTTGTGGATAGAGTCAACGGTGCGGCTGCCCTGTACGGCCATGATCTTGGCAATCTTGGCCTCGACGCCCTTCTGAGCCTCGTCGAACTCAGGCAGGTCGGTAGAGAAGCGTGGAACCTGGATCTGGTCAGCCAGATAGTTCTGGATGGTGTAAGGCAGGACGAAGTAACCATCGGCCAGACCCTGCATCAATGCCGAAGCACCGAGGCGGTTGGCACCGTGGTCGGAGAAGTTAGCCTCGCCGGCGCAGAACAGACCCTTGACCGAAGTCTGCAGTTCGTAATCGACCCAGATACCGCCCATGGTGTAGTGGATGGCAGGGTAGATCATCATTGGGGTCTCGTATGGATTGTCGTCGGTGATCTTCTGGTACATCTGGAACAGGTTACCGTACTTGTCAGCAACGGCAGCCTTGCCCAGGCGCTTGATAGCGTCATCGAAGTCCAGGAAGACAGCCAGACCGGTGCCGTTCACACCGTAGCCCTTGTCGCAACGCTCCTTGGCAGCACGTGATGCAACGTCACGTGGCACGAGGTTACCGAAGGCTGGGTAGCGGCGCTCCAGATAGTAGTCACGATCCTCCTCTGGTATCTGGTGACCCTTGATCTCGCCGCGCTGCAGACGCTTGGCATCCTCCAACTTCTTTGGTACCCAGATACGGCCGTCGTTACGCAGTGACTCGGACATCAGGGTCAACTTAGACTGGATGTCACCGTGTACTGGAATACAGGTTGGGTGAATCTGTGCATAGCAAGGATTGGCGAACATAGCGCCCTTGTGGTAGATCTGGATAGCGGCCGAACCGTTGCACGACATAGCGTTGGTCGAGAGGAAGTAGGCATTGCCGTAACCACCAGTAGCGATGATGACGCAGTGTGCTGAGTAGCGCTCCAGTTCGCCTGTAACGAGGTTACGGACGATGATGCCACGTGCACGCTCCACGCCCTGCTCGTCCTTGATCAGGACAACGTCCTGCATCTCGCGGCGGGCATACATGGTGACGTTGCCCTTCTGGATCTGACGGTTGAGCGAAGAGTAGGCGCCCAGCAGCAACTGCTGGCCGGTCTGACCCTTGGCATAGAAGGTACGTGATACCTGAGCACCACCGAATGAACGGTTGGCGAGTGTGCCGCCGTACTCACGGGCGAAAGGAACACCCTGAGCGACGCACTGGTCGATGATATTGTTCGATACCTCGGCCAGACGATAGACGTTGGCCTCGCGGGCACGGTAGTCACCACCCTTGATGGTATCGTAGAACAGACGATATACTGAGTCGCCGTCGTTCTGGTAGTTCTTGGCAGCATTGATACCGCCCTGAGCTGCGATAGAGTGTGCACGACGAGGTGAGTCCTGGATGCAGAAGCACTTTACCTTGAAGCCCAGTTCGCCCAGTGTGGCAGCAGCTGCGCCGCCTGCCAGGCCTGAACCTACGACGATGATGTCGAGTTTGCGCTTGTTGGCCGGGTTGACCAATTTCTGATGAGCCTTATAATTCGTCCATTTTTCAGCGAGCTTACCCTCTGGGATCTTGCTGAGCTCGGGCGCTAATATATTTTCAGTAGCCATATCTTTCAGATTTGTTTATTAGGGTTAAAAACTATTGGCCAACGTATCAGCAGCCAGTGAAGCCGCCGTTGTTGATGATGGCAGCCACTACGACCGAGGCGAAGCCCAGCACGATGATGGTAGCCCATACGTAGCTGATGGTGATCCAGCGGTCCAGCCATACCTTGCCGTTCAGACCGAGGGTCTGCATTGAAGACCAGATGCCGTGTGTGAGGTGATACCAGATGGCGCAGAACCATACGAAGTAGATCACTACGGTGACAGGGCAAGCGAAGACGAGGTTGATCCAGTCATAACCTGCAGCTGGCTCAATGCCATTGTGCACGTCACCCATCAACTCGGCAAACATCATGTTGTACCAGAAGTCCTTGAGGTGCAGGATCATGCCCAGGATGATGATGATGCCGAGGACGAGCATATTCTTGGCAGCCCAGTGTACTGGCTGCTTGCCCGATACGGCATAACGGTCCTTGCCGCGAGCCTTGTAGTTCTGAGCGGTCAGGATGAAAGCAAACACAAGATGAAGGAGCACCAGTACGGCGAGTCCTGCGGTAGCAATCAGGGCATACCAGTTGGTGCCGAGAAATTCGCATACCTTGTCGTAGTAATGTTCGCCTGCGGCTGTGCCGACTGCTACGTCATAGACATAGACAAGGTTCATCAGCATGTGGAAGGTCAAGAAAAGCACAAGGGCTGAACCCGTTACGCTCATAACAACCTTACGGCCGATAGAGGAGGAAGTTAACCACATAGTAAATTTGAATTAAATTATAGAATAGTTTTGAATTGTATTTCCGTAGTTTTTCACTCGTAAACGGTGCAAAAGTAATTATTTTTTGCTAATTTTCCAATTTATTGCACTAAATACTGTCACGATTGCACTAAAAATAGCCCGCTTTGCCGTATAAGAATAGCAAAAAGTAATTATTGACATTTTTAAAGGAAGAGACAGGGAAGTGACAAAGTGACAAAGTACAAAGTGACAAAGGAGAGACTGGGACGATGCAAAATGCAGGGTAATAGGTGCCCGTTTGGGTTTGTTTATTTCGTCCGAATATTTTTCATCTGAATTTTTCTCAATAATTTGAGAATTAGGAGAATACACCAATTAATGAAGAATTGATAAGAATTGGAGAATCTCACCATCGGAATTGTTCATCTATCACGCAATTGGGATAAGTAGTTCAAGTTTAGCAAGTCTTCAACTTGCTCACTTTCAGTAGTAAAAGGGGAGAGAAAGGGACGATACAAACTTCCTCTGAAACTCCCGCCGATAATAGCAAACGTCCCTTTTACTACCTTTTCACTCCCCTTCCTCTCCCTTTTACTACTGAAAGTGAGCAAGTTGAAGACTTGCGAAACTTGAGTTTCCTAATCATACTATGTCTCACATTTCATAACAACCTTATCAATATGAAGACAACAGTCTCACTGCTCGCCATTGCTGCCTGCTTCATGACAGCACAGGCACAGGACATTCCCTACGTCTATACCACCGAGGACTGCGGTGCCGACATGCCCGCACCCGTCATCTATCCCTTTGACCAACTGCCCGTAGTCAAGACACTCCCCAATCCGTTGGAGTGGTCCGATGGAACCGGCATGGTCAAGGAGTTCAAGGACTGGGAACGCCGCCGCCACGAAATCGGCTACGAGATACAGCACTACGAGATAGGCACCAAACCTGCCGTAACTCCCGAACAGATCCAGGCCCGAATGTCGGGCGATACCCTCTTCGTCAATGTCACCGTGGGCGACAGCACACTCCAGTTGTGGAGCGTCATCGAGTACCCCACCGTCGGCGAGGCACCCTACGCCCTGATGATCGGTTCGAGCCACATCTCGTTGCCCGATACCGTCTTCGCCGGCCTGCCCATAGCCCGCATGGACTACCACGAACGGCAGGTCAATGGCTACAGCCAGTGGCAGGGCGACCTGGACCGCACTCATTACGGCTTCGTGCACCTCTACCCCGAACTGATTGACAACGGAGCCTACAGCGAGTGGGCATGGGGCTTCAGCCGTATCATAGACGGACTGCAGCAACTGGGTCCCGAGGTGACCCGCATCGATACCCGCCGCATAGGCGTGACGGGATGCTCGTATGCCGGCAAGATGGCACTGTTCTGCGGAGCCTTCGACGAACGCGTCGCACTGACCATTGCCCAGGAACCTGGCGGTGGCGGATGTGCTGCCTGGCGCGTGTCGCACACCATGGATGGAGTCGAGGACCTGGACCGCACGGACTACCATTGGTTCAAGGAGAGCCTGCGCGAACAGTTCCATGGAGACAGCGTCTATCGTCTGCCCTACGACCACCACGAACTCGTCGCGATGGTCTGTCCGAGAGCCTTCCTGATGTTGGGCAATACCGACTACAAGTGGCTCGCCGACGGTTCGGCCCAGGCATCGCTCGCTGCCGCCTTCCGCGTGTGGATGCAGTTTGGCATAGCTGACCGCTTCGGCTACAGCATCAACGGCGACCACCCGCACTGTGTGTTGCCCGACTGGCAGTGGGAAGTGGTGCGCGACTACCTGGAGCGTTTCCTGCTCGAACATTGAACCTAACAATGGTTTCCTGCTCGAACATTGAACCTAACAATGAACAGGGAATGGACTGAAGTTCCTCCCGAACATAGACACCCCCTTGCACCATGCACCACAACCATACCATACAGCTCACCCTATGCCTCACGGCAGCCATGGGGCTGACATCGTGCCACAATACAGCACCACAGCCTCAGACATCGGTCCCGTCGCACAATCCACTGTTGCTGCACTCCTATGCAGCCGACCCATCGGCACACGTCTATCACGACACGCTGTGGGTCTATCCCAGTCATGACAAGACCGACGCCTGCCGCTTCGACATGGAGGACTACCACGTCTATTCGACCACCGACCTGGAGCACTGGCACGACCACGGCATCATCTTCCGCCCCTTCGAGCAGACCACGTGGGCCAAGGAGGCAGCCTGGGCGCCCGACTGCGTGGAGCGCAACGGGAAGTTCTACCTCTACTACCCCACCGACAAACGGCACATCGGCGTAGCGGTGAGTGACCGACCGGACGGACCGTTCCATGATCCATTGGGCCATCCTCTACTCTCCATTGACTCTCCCGGCGTAGTGTGCGACCGCGACTTCATTGACCCCTGCGTCTTCATCGACGATGACGGACAGGCCTACATGTACGTCGGACAGAACACCCCCTGCTGCATCCGCCTGAACGAGGATATGATTTCGTACGATGGTCAGGTACACCTGTTGGAGGGCGTGACAGAGTTCTTCGAGGCCATCTGGATGCACAAGCGCGACAGTATCTACTACCTCTCGTACAGCGATGGACCGTTCCACGGACATCAGCCGCGCATCTCATACTGCACTGCCGACCATCCCCTGGGTCCCTTCACCTATAGGGGCATCGTGCTCGATTCGGTCAATAGCGGGACCAACCATCACAGCATTGTCCAGTATCAGGGTGACTGGTGGCTCTTCTACCACACATCGGACCTGAGCCTGTACCGTACTCCTGGCGAACACAATGGCGTGCGCCGCAGCCTGGCTGCCGACCGCCTGTACTACAACCCCGACGGCACCATCCAGCAGGTAGTACAGACCCACGACAGCACCAAGATCAAACAGGAACTGCACTGATAGACAATAGAGGCCATAGATGCAATAGAGACTATAGATGCAATAGAGACTATAGATGTCATAGACAGTTTTGTTCAATAGTCGATTGTATCGTCCCTGTCACTTCTTTGTCACTTCTTTGTCACTTCCCTGTCAATTCCTTGTCACTTCCGTCTAAATTAAAACCTTATATTTTATGTTATCCCTCCTTTCCCTTCTCCTTGCCATTGACCTGAGCGGCTCATGGCAGTTTGCAATCGACCGCTCGCCACAGGGCACACAGCCTGCACAGTACGATCAGACCATCCAGTTACCAGGTTCCATGTTGACCAATGGACTGGGCGACGAGGTCACAGTCGATACCCGTTGGATAGGCAGTCTGTACGACTCATCGTTCTTCTTCAATCCTAAGATGGAGCGTTACCGTGTGGCAGGAGAGATGAAGTTCCCCTTCTTCCTGACTCCCGAGAAACAATACGTAGGCCACGCCTGGTACAAGCGTACCGTACGCGTGCCCAAAGACTGGAAAGGCGGTCCCGTGACCCTCTACCTCGAACGACCGCACATTGAGACTACCGTCTATGTGAACGGACAGGAGGTGGGCCACCAAATGTCGCTCTCCGTTGCACACCAGTATGACATTGCCCGATATGTCAAGTACGGCAAGGACAACATCATCGAGATACACATATACAATGGCATTGAGAACGTCTGCGTCGGACAGGACTCACACAGCGTCACCGACCAGACCCAGGGAGACTGGAACGGCATAGCCGGCGCCATCGAACTGCGTCAGGAACCCGTCTTCTGGCGTCGTCGCGTCGAACCCGACATAGCCAACAGCAGTGCCCGCATCTACCTGAATGACAGCATATACGATATTCAGCTCGAGTCGCCCGTACACCTGTGGAGCGAGTATGACCCATACCTCTACACCGTCAACGTACAGTATCAGGGCATGGACGTGCCTGTCACCTTCGGTATGCGTTCAGTGGGCGTGAGTGGACCCAATATCCTGCTCAATGGACAGATATTCAAGGCTCGCGGCACCGTGGGCAACTGCTGTTTCCCCGAGACCGGTTATCCTCCCACTGACGTTGATTCGTGGGTGCGCATCTTCCGCAAGTGCCAGGAGTATGGTCTCAACTTCATGCGTTTCCACTCCTATTGTCCACCCGAGGCAGCTTTCATTGCGGCCGACCGTCTGGGCTTCTACCTACAACCCGAGGGTCCATCGTGGCCCAATCACGGAGTCAAGTTAGGTCAGGGCATGGCCATTGACAAGTACCTGCTCGACGAGTGCAAGGCTATCATTGACCAATATGGCAGTCACCCATCGCTCATGATGATGGCTGCGGGCAACGAACCAGCCGGACGTTGGACAGGATGGTGCGCCAAGTACATCAAGGAGATGCACCAGTACGACCCGACCCGCATCTACTGCGATGCCTCGGTAGGTGGTGGTTGGGCATGGGTGGACAATGCCGAGTACCACGTCAAGGGTGGTGGCCGAGGACTGGACCCATGGAACAGCGCCATGCCGCAGACGACCGACGACTTTGCCCAGGACCTGCGCCTGCCCCGCAAGTTCAAGCCTACCGAAGCCAAGCCGTTCAACACCGCTCCTATATTGAGCCACGAGACTGGCCAATGGTGCGCCTTCCCCGACCTGACCGAGACTGACCAGTACACAGGAGCCTACAAGGCACGTAACTTCGAGATATTCGCCGACCTGCTGCGCGACAACGGCATGGCACACATGAGCCGCAAGTTCCTGATGGCCAGCGGACGTCTGCAGACCCTGATGTACAAGTATGACATCGAGCGTAATCTCCGCACCCAGGACTATGCCGGCTTCCAGTTATTGGCGCTCAATGACTACAGCGGACAGGGGTCAGCCCTGGTCGGTGTGCTCAATGTCCATTGGCGCGAGAAGGGCTACTGCACTGCTGCCGACTGGACGGAGTTCTGCTCCGACATCGTACCATTGGCCCGGCTGCCCAAGTTCGTCTATTCGACCCACGATACCGTACATATCGGCACCATGTTGTACAATGCTTCGGCCGACCGCAGCACCTCCATCCGTATGCAGTACGACATCACGACTGCCTGCGGCAAGAGTGTTCAGAGCGGTGATGTGGCTCCGGGCGAAGATATCACCTTCCTACCATCGGCCATTGACCATCCTACCAAGCTGACCCTCTCCCTCTGGGCCAAGGGTCATCGCAACCACTGGGACATGTGGGTATATCCCGACATCGAGGCCAAGGCTGCCGCACAGGTTGCCGAGGGTATCATGATATGTGACACGCTCGATGACCGCGCACTCTCTACCCTGCGCGAGGGAGGCAAGGTGCTGCTCTGTGCCGGCGGCAAGGTCCGCTACGGCAACGACGTGGTGCACCGCTATCTGCCTGTCTTCTGGAACACCTCTTGGTTCAAGATGCGTCCACCCCATACCACAGGTTCCTACATCCAGCAGGAGCACCCCATCTTCCGTCATTTCCCTACGTCCGATTGGCAAGACCTCAACTGGTGGGAGTTGGTCAACATGACCCAGGTCATCAACATGGCGCACCTGCCTGCTGACCTGCAGCCTATCGTCCAACCTATTGACACATGGCACATATCGCGCAAACTGGGTATGCTCTTCGAGGCCAATGTCCTGGGCGGCAAACTCATCATGACCACCATGGACCTCTCGTCCGACCTGGATACCCGCATTGCCGCACGTCAGTTGCGCTACTCTGTGCTCAACTACATGCAGAGCGCCGACTTCGCTCCGACGCAGACTGTTGACCCTGCCGCGCTGCAGGAACTCTTTACTACCCAGGCTCCTGCCGTCAATATGTTCACCCGCGACACTCCGGATGAACTGAAGCCCAAGCAGGGACATTGATTGAGGCAATCCGTATATTGTAATCCGTAAACCAACAACATCTATGACCACCGAGCAACATCCCTTGCAGCCTTTCCTGCCTGCCCATGCGGAGATACTCTTCCTGGGCAGTTTCCCTCCACCCAGGGCCAAGTGGAGTATGGACTTTTTCTATCCCAACTGGATCAATGACTTCTGGCGCATATTGGGCATCGTACATTTCAATGACCGCAGTTACTTCGAGGTACCGGGCGAGAAGAAGTTCGACCGGGAGAAGATCATACAGTTTGCCGAGGCCAAGGGCATAGCCCTCTACGACACCGCCTGTCGGGTGAACCGTCTGGCTGACAATGCCGATGACACCATGCTCGAGGTCATAGAGTCCACGGACGTGACCCGACTGCTGCAGTCCATCCCCCAGTGCCACACCATTGCCACCACGGGCATCAAGGCCTCCAACCTCCTGATGCAGCACTTCGGTCTGAAAGCCATACCCGGCATAGGCAAGCCTCTTACCATTTCGGTCAATGGCCGCACCCTGCAGTGGTACCGCACGCCCTCATCGTCACGAGCCTATCCACTGGCTTTTGACAAGAAGGTCAATGAGTTCCGCAAACTTTGGGAATGACTTTCTCCAATGCATCGGACCAATAGGGAATCAATCAATGCAAGTTGCACAAAACAGAATGATTGTCAGCAACACAACCGAGGAAAAAGATTAAAAAATATAAAATAGTAATATTTTTTTGTATATTTTTTTGGTTATTATACCGAAATATATTATATTTGCAGCGCATTTTGCATAGAATCAAAGCAATAGAGACATTTTACATCTTGCAAAATGCTGCATATTAAGTCATAAAGTCCACTACCGCTTTATGAACAAAAAACATATACTACTAATTTATAATATTATGAAAGTACAATTTTTTACCTGGGCTGCTTTTTTGGTTACACTGCCAGTAGCTGCTGTAATCAAAGTTGTTTCAAACGTTGAGGGTTAAACCTCAAGAACTATGTACGGAATTGAAAAGAGAATCAAGGAAGGCTCCAGTCCTCCTTGATTCTCTTTTTTGGTCATGTCGGCACAATCATTCAGCCATATCGCGCACAATCATTCAGCCATATCGGGCACAATCATTCAATCATATCGGGCACAATCATTCAAACATATTGGGCACAATAAAACCCGGTGGTATATAGCTCCGGCGAGCCTCCAGTGGAAGCAGCGCCAGGAGTTGGGGGATATATACCAACCGGGGACAGTTATTGGGATGATGTCTCAGGACAAGTGGAAGACTACCGGCAGGACGTACTTGACGCGGACAGCCTTGCCACGCTGTTTGCCGGGTTTCCACTTTGGCATGGACTGCACCACGCGGATGGACTCCTTGGTGAGTTCCTCGGCAGGAGAGCGCATCGCTTCGATATTGGCAATCGAACCATCACGTTCCACAATGAAGGAGAGCACGACGCGTCCCTGTATGCCGTTCTCCTGGGCGAAAGCTGGATAACGCAGATGATCACGCAGATATTGCATCAGGGCCGATTCTCCGCCGGGAAACTCCGGCTGTTCCTCGACCAGCACGAAGGTCTGGTTCAAGTCCGCTTCCTCTTCGCCTTCCGATGGAGCAGCGTCGAGGTTTACGATCTTCACCTCAACGTCATCATCGTCTTCCATACTTAACATATCGACTTCATCGATTATGACGTTATCATCGACCACTTCCAACTGCTCAATGACGTCGGGAGCCGGGGGTGGTGGCGGAGGGGGAGTCTGCAGGTTCTGCATGGTCACGATCATCACCTCTTCAGGCTCATCGTTGGCTACACGCACCATGACGTTCGACTTTCGGGTCTGACTGTCAGACCACTCCAGCGTAATAAACAGCACTGCCAATGCAGCTACCAGACCAACCAGTACTAAGGTTGTCTTGCGCAACTCGAGGTTGACTTTCAAATCTTTCTTGGGTTCCATAATAGTAGTTTTTAAGGGGGGGATTAATAATATGGATTTTCCGATGGTTCCGTATCGGCCAGAGGAGCGACCATCTGACCGTGGGTTGTTCCATCGAACCACTCCGAAAGGTATGCGCATTTCCTTTGTTTTGGTGCTGCAAAGGTAAAAGGTTTCGTCTGCGTCACCAAATTTATTCGACAAACGTACAAAATAAATCGACAAACGACAAAAAAGAGGTCGAAAATAGTGCATTTTGCAAAATATTCCCTATCTTTGCATCGCATATCGCCATCACGCACACGGATGGCACCATACCACAGGACTACAGGTCAGGCACGATACACCAAACAAACCCTATATTCAAAAATAATCAAATGAAGACACTCTTTTCATTCACACTGGCCCTCGCCATGGGTACAGTCTGCATGGCAGCCGACCAGACTGCCAGCATCAACATCAATGCACAGGTACGCTACCAACATGTGAGCGGCTTCGGCGGTTTCTCGCCCAGTCCCACCTGGTCCTACTGGCTCAGCAATGCGGACATGGACCGACTGTTCGGGCAGGGCGACGACCAGTTGGGCCTCAACATCCTGCGCCTCTACATCTCCAACAGCAAGAACGGCTGGTCAGCAGGTGTGGCCAATGCCAAGCGCGCCAAGCTGCACGGCGCCTACGTCTTTGCCTCGCCCTGGTCACCCCCGGCATCGTGGAAGGACAACAACAGCGACAGCAACGGCGGTGCCCTGCTGGAGAGTTACTACGACGACTGGGCGAACTACCTGAACGACTACTATCTGTACATGAAGCAACAGGGCGTGACCATCGATGCCGTCTCCGTACAGAACGAACCGGACTGGAACGCCACGTACCAGAGTTGCATCTGGACCGGCGAGCAGATGGCCAAGTTCCTGCGCGAACAGGGCTCGAAGATAGAGTGCCAGGTCATTGCCCCCGAGGCCATACATTTCACCAAGAGCCTGCACGAGGCTATCCTCAATGACCCCGAAGCATGTGCCAACCTCGACATCGTAGGTGGTCACTTCTATGGATGGGACGGCTCCTCCTACCCCCTGGCTGCACAGCGAGGCAAGGAGGTCTGGATGACCGAATACCTCATCAACGAACGGCAGGAGCAGCAGGGAGTACAGGCCATCGACTGGCGCACGGACGGCTTCCTCTTTGCCGCCAGCCTCAACGACGCTATGTTGGCCAACATGAGCGCCTGGGTACACTATTCGCTCAAGCGCTACTACGGCTGCATCGGCGACGGCAAGTTCGGCACGACGGACAATGCCATCACCAAGCGCGGCTATATCCTCTCGCACTACGCCAAGTACGTATCGGGCACCACGCGCATCGGCCACTCTCTGACCGATGCCACCGGCCGTCTCTCCTCGTCGGCCTATCTCTCCGTGACGGGAGACAGTGTCGTGGTGATGGTGCTCAATCCATCGGCCGACACCTACAGCACCACGCTCACCTTGCCCTTCTATACGCAGTCGGGCCAGCAGATATCGACCACCGAGACCGCCAATGTCGTCAAGACTGCCCTCACGCAGGCCACTGCTACCTACCAGCCTGTCGTATCGGCCACACCCTACAGTGTCAATACCTATATTTTCGTCAAGAGCGCCGAGCGCACCGACCTGCCTACGGTCGATGAGGAGGCCGAGAGCATCTTTGCCGACGGCTTTGACGTGGCGGGAGCCTCGTGCATACCTGCCGGATGGCGCTCTTACAGCGAGGAGGGCCTACGTTATGCCGGCAACTACACGCTCGGCCCACGCATCATGTCCTTCTCGGCCGAGGGGCTGATGCAGCACGCCTTCTACTACCGTGCTGGCAGCGACCACGGCGGCTATGTCAGCTACGGCGAGGAGTCGGCCTATCCCCTCGCGCTCACTCCGGGCCACTACACGCTCTCGTACTCGATGCTGGGCTGGAAAGCCACTCCCCTCTGCACGGCACAGGTTCTGACCAAGCAGGGCACCATCGTCCAGTCGCAGACTGCCACCCCTACTTCGTTCATTTCGTCCAATGGCTCGTCGGCCCGCATCACCCAGACTGCCGACTACTCTCTCGACTTCGACATCACCACTGCGGGCAACTACGTGCTCCGCTGGACGGTGGCCAAGTCCAATGGCGGATTTAACGAAACACTGGTCGGCAACATCAAGCTCGTCCGGCACGACGACAGCGCCGGCATCTCTACTTTGGCCGACGGTCAGTCCAGTGCCCCATCCCGCACCTATGACCTGCTTGGTCGCCAGGTATCTACCCGACAGCCCAACACGCTCTATATCCGCAAGGGCACCAAGGTCATGCTCCGATAAACCGTCATACAATAAAAGTATAGCTTAATAATTTTGAACAACTACTTAGCAACAGAAGGCTGACTCCCGCACTGAGAGTCAGCCTTTTTTCGCTCTATCGAGATGAATGGAATGTTTCCGCATCAGTGCAGGGGAAAACCCTCATTTCTATGTTTTGCTCTGTTTTTTATAAAATCCTTGCTGTATTTTGTGTGATTGCCTAATTATTTTTATCACCGAATTAAACAAATCTATACAAAACATCTTCGTTATTTTTGTTTATTTCGTATTCCAAATAATCAAACGAATTGGGAACGAATTATTTACTATCGGACACCAAAATTGATTTCATCAGCGTTATTTTAGGAGGAACACGAAAAACTCGAAAGGGACGAAAGGCTCTCTTACACTCAATAATAACTTTGTACGATAAGTAGTTGGTCAAAATTAATTTATATTATCCATAGTAGGTTTTAATTACTATCTTTTTCACTCTTGAGCGCATCTTTCAGCTTTGCCCTCAGGCACAATGTCACATTGCGCCATCGTTCAAAGCAGAAATCTGCATCTCAATAGAAGAAAAATATAGTTAATTAATTTTGACCAACTACTTAGTCTTTTTTACTCTTTATTCTCTCCACTCTGATTTTGCATATCCTTTAAGGCAGCAGAGGTTTTCTGGACAGTGTCGGAAACAACAACGGAAGCCTGTTTGGCCATTTTACCCCAATCGTAGTTGCGCTTCAGGGCGATGAAAGTGGCATAGGTCATAATAATCAGCGAGATGAAACAGTACAACAAAATACCAGCAGCCATCAGCATGAACTTCATTGCCAGAATGATAAAGTTGCCTGAATTTATTTCTGTGTGCTTGGAGGTACTGCCATCTGAATAATAGGTCGTTACCTCATAGTCGGGCAAGAGTGACATAGCTAAACCAGAACCCAAGAGGAAGCCAGCGATGGAGAAGCCAGCCTTTTGGATACAACCTAAAGCTTTGCCCTCGGTGCGGTGCAGGGTGATATAGTAACCAGGCTGGTGACTTGTCCAGATGTAGAGTGGAATGAGTATAATGCAGAAGTAAAGATAGAAAGCAATCCACCAGGCATCGTCATTCGCCGAATCCCTATAATGTTTAGCATTTGAAAGAGCCTCCTTCTTCAAGTCTTTGAACTTCAGAGCGTTTACCTCATCGTAATCTGACTTATATTTCGCCATTTGATCCTGAAGGCCTTTCATGTGCTTCTGGATGCTGTCTTTAGCATGCTGGTTCTCAGCATACGCCATTCGACCTTCATCGATTTCGGCATCGTTCTTGGTATGGTCGTACTGGCTCTTCAAATAGGCCAGTTTATAATTCTTGTATGTATTGGCACTCTTGTAGTGGTTAACATCATAAGGCAAAGCCTCGCATTTATTCCATTGAATCGTGGTGTCTTGTTCCTTCCAGTTATCGACCATCTCATATTCGCGTTCTGCACGTTTTGCCGTATCGTCGGCATCACTCTTGCACCAATTGAGCAGGAAGATAGATACGATGCAACCGAAAATCAAAGGCCACTTGAAGGTCCAGTGTTTCTTGCGGCTCCAATCCACGATGTCACGCAACTCACTGAGGCGCTCTTTGAAGAATTTATCGTTTGGGTCACGCACTGCAGCCTCTGCTTGGTTCAACAAATTATCCATTTCGTCGCACTCCTGAAGCGTGCAAGGATAAATGTCGTCTATTTCCACAGAGTTGCCCTCTTTGTCTTTTTGCGTAATGTGACTGCTGGTAGTCATGGCAGCATCCAATAGATCGTAGGCTTGGGCATTTGCTTGATTCTGTTGTGCTTGTTCGCGAAGACCCTCTTCTGTGAATGAGATATAGCCATTCTCTTTGGTCTCTTTTTTACCGTTCTTTTTAGAAAATATTCCCATAGTTTTAAGGTATTAAGTGTTTTGAAATGATTGTTTTACTTTGATAGGAGTTACTGAGAGTGAACAATACAATAGTCTGATGACTATGTAAAACTTACTCACTTAACTATTTCCGACATTCTTTATCATAGGCGGTGTGCATCTTGAGCAGTGAGTTTTTGAACTCGGCAAAGTTCGAGGTGCGGGTGCGGCTGTAGGTCAAACTGTCGCGTGGGTTGGTACTTTGGTACTGGAAGAGGCTTGGATACTCTTTCCAGCCATAGGCAACCGTGGCGAAGACTTTACCATCGGAAATAATCATAAGCTCCTTGTTTTCAGCGTCAGTACGGAATCCCGAAATATTGCTATACATTACATCAATTTGCTCGAAGACAGGCGGTTGGTTAGTAGTGGTGTCCCACAAGTGTTTCTTAGTATTCAAGCAGACGATGCTGTCGTGCATGGCAATGCAGATGTCGATGACTATGTCATGCAGAACGTCATCTGCACGTGTGGAGTCTTGGTTATAGTCATCACGATCGACAAAACTGGCGAAGAAATATATCTTGCCATTGCCGTTCGCGATGTCCTCTTCTGAGATTTTGGCCTGCTTCAAGGCCATTGCCACCATATCACCACGGGGAACGACACCAACATTGGGTCCGACATAGAGTTGGCAGAACAATTTGTATTCGTTGACAGTCGGGCGAGTCTGGTGGATATTCAAAAGACGGTTGTATTCAGCGAGGCGAGCTGCATTCTCCTTTTCTGCGTTGAACCAGTCAATAAAGAAACGGATGATGGAACCCAACAGAAGCAGAAGCCAAACTACAGGGCAGAGCAACCAAAGGATGACACCGATAATGCCCTTGACACCCTTGCGGACCATGCAGATAGTGATGGTCCCATTGTTGGTCTTATCTTCTTCGGTAGGAGCACCCAAATGGAAGGATGTCCCGCCCTTGTCTTCTATCGAGTCAATGGTATGGGTCATCCACGCATAGATAGTATAGTTCTGTGCGTACTTCGCTATCTTGGCGGTATCCTTTTCGTACTCTTTGGCCGCCCACTCCTTGTATTCTTTAATTTCTGACTTTAGTGTGTTCTTACCGTTTTGACGGTCACTTTCCAAACGTTGTTCCAAACGTTGTTCGACTGTCTTGACAGGATATTCGTAGTCGTGCGATGCCTTGAAACCCAATTCAGCCACAAGAACTGCAATGACAAAGAGCACAGCATAGAGAATGGTGCGTTTTATATTCTTCCAGAGCAGACTCATGATGCTGGGATGACTCACCATTTCAGGTTCGACGGGTGGGTACATGGCATTGAGACAATCCTCACGTTCGTTAGCATCGTTAAGCCGTTCCACGCGGTCGTAGTCAATATTTCTGTCGCGTGGAGTGGGATATTGGCAAATGTCATCAATATCGGCTAAAGCCTGCGACAGGATATCGTCATTGTGGACATTCCCGTTGGAAGGACTGTTCTGAGTCTTGCCAGAAAGTTGGTCAAGGAACTTTAAGGTCGTATCGTCTGTGATGAGCACATGTTGCTCAATCTCGAAGAGCTCGTCTTCTTCCTGTACCGTGACGCGGGCTTTCTCCAGCAGTTCAGCAGGCATCTCCTTATAAGAGTCGATGTTGAGACCCAAACTGCTCATACCTTGACGCAAAATTATCTGGAGAATAATGTACTTGCGCTTAGGTTGTATCTGAGTAGCCGTTTGTAACCACTCTTCGATGCGTTCCATCTCTTCTTTGCTTAGGTTGGCTACCGAACGATGACGGAAAAAGCATAATGCGCAATAGTAGTAAACATCTGGATTTTCAGGATGCAGTTTCACCGCCTTTTGGAGAGCCTCATCTGCCAGTTCGTAGTTCTTGAGTCCCAGATATGTTAAACCGGCAGCAAAGAGAGCCTGAGAATCGTTCGGATTCTCTTGAACTTGTTCCTCAAAGGCCGCTCGGTACATCAATACCTCTTCAGCGGTAAAACGCAATGGGTTGACGATAGCGGGTTCTATGCTGTGTTCTGTACCACATTTGCCACACTTGGTAGCTCCTGGTTTTAGCGGGTTGGTACACACCTTGCATCTTGTAATCTTTAATTCAGCCATAGAAATTAAATTTAAGGTCTAAGACCAAAGAATCAAATATACTTATTACTCTCTCCATGTGCCTATTCATTCATTAACTGCGTGGCACGGACTTGCAGAGCCGCTTTCTTATGCGCAAATTGACGAGGTGGTATGGACTCTGCTTCCTGGATGAGTTGTTGCCAGAGGCGTTGAGTTTCGTTATGGCCGTATTGCTTGGCCATCATCTTGAGCTCCTCCACATAACTGCGGACATCGTCAGTATCGTTGACCAATGCCTCTTGCTGTACGTTGTATTTTGAGTCGTGACGACCCACAAGGCTGGCTACGATAATCCAGAATATGGATAACAATAGTATGCCGCCGATGTAGAGTCGCAAAGAGAGTCCCATTGCCTGTCCTGCTGTTGAATAGAACATCATCCAGGCCAAACTGCCTATGATGTAATAGATGGTGAAGACTCCCGTCACAACGCGAAACATCGGTGTCTGGCTCGATGTCCTGCGAGCTACAGAGTCCTGTTCGTACATCGCCTGAAGATCCAACTGTTGGTTCACTACCTTACAGAGACGTTCTTTGGCCTTGCTGATAAGGTCATCGGTGTTGAAGAAATCCACATAGTAGTTCTCCGATACCGAGTTGAGCACAGCCTCCAAGTGTTCTATCTCAGGAGTGCGGTCAGTGAAAGCGCGTACGAAAGAATAAATCTCAGGACGTTTCTTTTTCCGCTGATTCTCGTAGGCTAGGCGAATTTCGGCTTCGGTCTTATCACCTATGCGCTGGTCAAAGAGGAAAAAAACGATGTCGGCCTCGTTTTTGATGAAGTTATCATAGACGGTTTGGCGGTCGCCGAAGTCCTCATATGAACTCATGTTGATTGTCACTTTCTTACCCTCTTGTCCATACTTGAAGGTCAAGGCATTGGCCAATGCTTTGAGTTTGAGGCGTTCGTCTTGTAGGTTCTTTGCCCCCGCCAAAAATATTTTGATCGTTTCCATAGTATTATCTTTGGGATGGTTATCGGCGGTCGCTCAACAGAAGCCATCCGAAGAAGAGTCCTTCGAGCAACAACAGATAGACTAAGTTAATCCAAAACAATGCCGTGGGTTCTACTGGTTGGAACAGAAAGAAACAGGCGATGGTGACAATCCCTGTCAACAAGGGGGTCAACCAAGTGTAAAAAGGGTTTTTGCTCATATCGTAATGGAAAGTATTATAGGAGTGGTCGGTTACTTCTCCTAAATCATATTACTGGCGGTGGTGCTGGTGGTCCAAAAAGGGTTGCTAATTCGGGTACCGTCTGCGCTGCAGCCCATTGTGCCATGCCCGCGCGCCATACTAAGGTGGTAGGCGCAATAATGCCTTGAGCCACAAATGGTTGCAAGGTAATAAGGTCGTATGGACCAGCCTGTTGTCCATTGATGAGAACGTGGAAAGCTACGGTCTGAGGTGGTGGTGGCGGCGGCGTTTGCGGTTGGGAAGCAAAGGCATTCTGAGCCATGCCGCTCATTTGAGCCCCGAAGGCTCCTCCCATGCCGAATCCCATACCCATGCCTATACCAGCTCCCATCATTGTGCCAGCAGTTCCTGTATTGTTGGCTGCACCATCCATGATGTCGAATTGACGTTCCTGCTGGTAGCTGTAACCCTCGCGGGCACGTTTGCGAGCCAAGGCACGGCTCTCAAGATCCATGGCTCCAGCATCGGTTTGTGCTGCAATGATTTTCTGGTAGTTGGGGTCGTCCTCGTTGGGGTTTACTCCCTCAATGTCAAACTTGGTGAGTTCTATGCCATATTCCTCCAAATATGCGTTAATCTCGTTGCGTACCGAATTGGCCATCTCCATGAGGTAATTATTGACCTCTGTTATGCTGATTTTTTGATGGCTGAAGTACTTGGAGAGGGCTGGCGTGATGCGTTGTCCGACCGCAGAACGGAACTCATCTGCGAAATCGTCTAACCAAATCTCATGCTGAGTGCCGCTATATTGACGTATGAAGGCAATTGGATTGATAATGCGGAATTCATAGGTGCCATATGCCCCAATTTTGATGGTTACACCCTCGTCACTCAAGGTAAAGTCTCGCACGGTGAGTCCCACGCCCCAACCTGCATCGTCGCCCGCAAAACGCTGGCGGATGGTACTGACGCAGAAGACAGCCGTCTTGAAGACAGACTTACCTCCAAAGGGTAGGTTTACCAGTTTCTCTAGAAAAGGTATGTTGTTCGTACTGAGCACATAGCTACCTGGCAAGAAGCAATCTGAGTACATGCCTTCACTGCAAAAGACCATCTGCTGTCCTTCCTGTACGGTCACTTTGGCACTGGTTGAGAGATTGTCGTAAGGATAGCGCATTAAGAGGCAACCCTTCTCAAGGTTGATAAAGATATTATCAATGATGCCCGTACGCTCTTGCCCTTGTCCGTCGTACGTAGCGCCATCGGCATGATGGTTTTTCTTGAAATCGAAGAAACTCATAGTATTATATGATATAAAAAGGTAGGGTTATTTTCGTATTAGTGAAGAAAAAAATTATTACTCATTCGTTGAGTAATTGTATTCTAAGAACGGGTCGTTTTCAGTATCATTATTCAGGACTATGTTTCCGTTTGGTAGATTGTCCTATCGTAGGTTGAGTAAATTGTAGAATTTCAACCTCTGCGGAAGAAAACTTTTTTCTGTATTCCAGTGCAAAAGTATGTTTGTTTTTTTAAAGTGCCAAGAGTTGTAAACGGAAAACTGACGCGGGATATCCAAAATAGTCAATATTGAAAGCTGGAGGTGGCAAATCAGAAGGTTGGAGCTATATTGTTTTTTTTCAATAGAATGCAAGCCTTTTGTATAAAAAAGTGCTGTATCAGTACTAAGTCAAAATTAGATTATTCCTATAAGTAGTTGGTCAAAACTAATTAAAATTAATTCTGTCAGTTGGGACGTGAATTCGAAACGCGGTATATTTGCCACGGCAAATATACCTTCTGTCGCACCTTCGGCGCTCGATACAATCTCCTACGTGCTACTGCTGAAAGCGGGGGCTCACGCCCCCGCCTGTATTCCCGCACACCTTCGGCGTGCTGCCTAACTGGAAACAGTGGAGAAATAATGGTTAAGGTTAAAAGGTCGAGTGTTGCATGGAGGATACTGAAATATGGTTGAATATATTCCTGAAACTCGAAAGGATTGTTCTCTATATTACTCTATCTTAACACTTTACTGCTTTCAACTCGAAGGATGGGAACATAAAAGAGAAAGAACTCTTTTTCACTCTGCTTTCTCTGTGAGAGATAAAATTCGAACGAAAACGAAGACGAAAACGAAAAAAACAGCTGACGCTGTACGATAACGAAAACGAAAAAATCGTTCCCGTTGAGTATTTTTTTTGGACACGAATAAAACAAAAGAATGCGAAAATCACATCGATGGTAATTCGTTACTAATTCGTTTAATAAATTGAACACGAATTAAAAAAGTCGAAATTTCCTGTATAAATTAGTTTAATTCGGTGATAAAAAAAGATAAATGAAAACGAATAAATCCGTTCCTATCTGTTTGATCCGTTCCATCTGCGTTCCTTTTTAAATGAATGCAAGTAATCGGAAGAAAGGAGCTATTGAGGATTCA
>JAILKE010000009.1 GCA_024694125.1 Bacteroidales bacterium | reverse complement strand
TGGAAGAAAATTAAAGCAAGATATCTGCATGACAATAGAGGTAACGAAGATTGGGCTTTGAAAGGGTGGCTCATAGTGTTAGTCCTTGTGTTTCCCCTTTTGTGGGTGTTTACGTGGTTCGAAACCCCGAAATAAAGAAAGTTCGCTAAGATTGCACTATTGTGTGTCGTTGGAGAATTGTGAAAACTGTAGCTCGGAGGAAAAAGCTGGGGGTGCAACGAGTGGACCAATAGATGCAAAGCCAAGTGAGCAGGTTTGTGCCAAAGAAAAGCAAAGAGTCAAAAAACGATATGTTTTTCGGGCTAATATTTGGTTTTCCTGTTCATTATGATTATATTTGCCCTTGAAATCTATTAACAACGGGAAGTTCATTCCCAAATATTTAAGCAAATAAATCAAGAAAATGAGAAAGAAAATTGTTGCCGGAAACTGGAAGATGAATACCACTCTCCAGGAAGGTGTTGCTTTGGCCGAGGATTTGAAGAAGGCTTTGGCCGGTAAGAAGGTAAACTGTGACGTTGTTGTCTGCACTCCTTTTATCAGCGTAGCCAGCGTGGCTAAGACCCTCGAGGGTACTGTAGTCGGTGTCGGCGCAGAGGATTGCTCGGCTCACGATAAGGGTGCCTATACCGGTGAGGTTGCTGCCAACATGATCGCATCGACCGGCGCTAAGTATGTCATCCTGGGTCACAGCGAGCGTCGCCAGTATCACGGCGAGAACAACGAGCTGCTCGTTGCCAAGTTGAACCAGGCTCTCGCTAACGGCTTGACCCCAATCTTCTGCGTAGGTGAGGTTAAGGAGGAGCGTGAGAACGGTACCTTCAAGGCTGTCATCGAAGGCCAGATGGAGGCTATGTACTCACTGTCTGCAGCTGACTTCGCAAAGTGCGTCGTAGCTTACGAGCCAGTTTGGGCTATCGGTACCGGTCTGACCGCAACCAGCGACCAGGCTGAGGAGGTACACGCATTCATCCGCGCCAGCATTGCCAAGAAGTACAACGCTGAGGTGGCTGAGAATACTTCAATCCTGTATGGTGGTAGCTGCAAGGGTAGCAATGCACCTGAACTCTTTGCACAGCCCGATATCGACGGTGGCCTGATTGGCGGCGCTGCTCTCAAGGCAGAAACTTTCATGCCAATCATCGAGGCTTGGAAGTAATAAGTGCCAATGAAGCTATTGAAACTAATATTATGGGCATTGCCCATTGCCGTATCGGCTCAGGTGGCGGATATCCCCGCCACCGAAGTCGGTGCGGCTTCTACTTTGTGCGAACAGTTGCGCCTGCAGGGTAATGTGTCGCTGCAGCAGGACCCTCGGCTTGAGGCGCTCCTGGGACGCGATGCCAAGGTGTATAATGCTGCATCGCGGATGCAGGTCAACAAGGATGGCCAACGTGTGATCGTATCACCAGGGTTCAGGGTGAGAGTGTTCTCGGGCAACAACCAGATCACCTCCAAGAACGAGGCCTTCAAGATAGAGGACGAACTCCGTTTCTATCTGCCCAACCTTGAGACCTATGTGCTCTTCAAGACACCCAACTGGCGTCTGGTGGTGGGCAACTACCGCACGCAGGAGGAGGCAACTGCTGCCCTGCGCGTGCTCAAGAGACAGTTCCCCATCTATGGTCGTGAGATGTTCGTGGTGAGCGATGAGATTGAAATCCCGTTGGCCCAATAAGGGAACCGACGAGATAGTATGTTGCTGAAAGTAAGCAAGTAGAAGACTTGCGAAACTGGAATAAGATAACAATCAATGGGGGGAATTCGTAGGAGTCCCCTTAAATGGTTTATTAAGGTTTGTTGTATGGAATATAACGAAGAGTTGCTTGAGCCAATGGCTGCGAGTGTGGAGCAGATGCTTCAATTGTTGGGCGAGGACCCCTCGCGAGAGGGGTTGGTCAAGACTCCAATGAGAGTCGCCAAGTCTCTGCAGTTTCTGACTCAAGGCTATCACCAGGATCCCCGAGCTATATTGCAGGGAGCTATGTTCAGAGAGGATTACCAGCAGATGGTCATCGTGCGGGATATTGATTTCTACAGTCTGTGCGAACATCATATGCTGCCATTCTTCGGCAAGGTGCACGTCGCATATATTCCTAACAAATACATAGTCGGACTGTCCAAGATACCTCGTGTGGTCGAGGTCTTCGCCCGACGCCTGCAAGTGCAGGAACGACTCACCACTCAGATCAAGGAGTGCATACAGGAAACGTTGCATCCGCTGGGTGTGATGGTAGTGGTCGAGGCCCGTCATCTGTGTATGCAGATGCGAGGAGTCGAATCACAGAATGCAATGACCACAACAAGTGATTTCTGTGGTGCATTCAATGAAATCAAAACTCGTCAGGAGTTTCTAAGTCTAATCAAACAAAACTAATCCATTCGTATACGTGAAATCTGCCGTTCTTCTTTTCTTCTCTCTCTGGAGCCTCTCTGCTGCAGCTCAGGTCAAACCAGCCGCTCCCGTCAAGTCCCAGTCTCAACAGCTCTTTACCTCCAATGAATCGAAGAGCACCGCTCAATTACTCGCTCCACGTAGGATGCAGTATTGGCCGGAAGAGGATGCCGGTATCGTATGCGTCAATGGTAAAAATCGGTTTACGCGCGCATTGTATGGTCGATGTGAGGCGGCACGTCTGGAGACGTGCGATGAACCTGAATTCGGCCTGTATATGCCTTACATGGGCGGCAATGTGCGCTTTGACATCGAACATACTGAAATCCGTGCCGCCTATGACGGTGTGAGCCGCGACTATCGTATCGTGTTGCCTGCCAGCATGCGGCTCAATCCAGCCGAGGAGGCTTATGTCTTGCTCTCGGCCTACGCTCTGCAGATTCCGACAGCAGGAGCCATCTGGCAGATAGAGGGACGTAATGTCCGTGCCGGAGTCGAGATGCAGATGCGCTATGGAGCTGCGACCAATGGGTCGTTCAGCCGTAACGGCGATATGGGCGTGGACAAACCTGATTGCTTCGACTTCTCGTTGGACAAATGTCGTGGTAATGAATATACGCTCGATGCACGTGCGGCTGCCTTCACGCTCTCTTATGGCAAGGGTAGCAAGCGTGGTGAACGCACTGTGTTCGGCCAGGCATCGCCTAACGTGCAGTTCGCGCTCATGGAGGCACAGGCCTCCAATGGACAGGCGGTTCACTATCTGACAGGTCGCATTCCGTTGGACCAACCTGTGGTGATAGCCATCGGCAATAAAAGCGATGAGGTCTGCTCGCTGCAGACGATGCTGATGGAAAGCAAGAGCCTGGCCAGTGCCCTGGTATCGGACTATGAGGTAACCACTCCGGACCGATTCATTAATCCGTTGGAGTATGTCCTGCCCGCCGCTGCCAACGGTATTTGGGACGAGACATCGGGTGTGTGGCAACACGGCGCCATCGGATGGCGTATGCCATTGCCCGGATGGCGCGCCGGTTATGTGGGCGACGTGATGGGATGGCAGGAGAGACAGCAGCGACACTTCGGCGGCTACGCCTCGTCGCAGTTGGTCGATGTTCCGGTCAATAAGTCTATTCCGGTACTGGACCCAGCCAAGAACCTGGCTCGTGCCACAGAGAAAATCGGTAACCCGATGTACACGACTGGTTACATCGGCCGTTATCCGAACAATACGAAGAAGATCAATCACTATGATATGAACCTGGTCTTCATCGACGAGTTGCTCTGGCACCTGCGCTGGAGCGGTGACCTGGAGGAAGCTCGTGTCTATTGGCCTGTCATTACCCGCCACTTGGCGTGGGAGAAGCGTGTCTTCGATCCCGATAATGATGGTCTATATGATGCATATTGCTGCATCTGGGCCAGCGACGGTCTATACTATGGCGGCGGTGCCGTAACGCACAGTTCGGCATATAATATGCGTGCCAATAGAGAGGCTGCGCGCATAGGTCGATTGCTGGGAGAGGATGCTCTGGCTGCACAGTATGATGCGGAGGCGGACAAGATCCAGCAGGCGATAGACCGAGAACTGTGGTTGGAGGATGAGGGTGTATGGGCCGAGTATCGTGATGCCCACGGACTGCAACGTCAGCACAAGAATCCCGCTCTGTGGACCGTGTATCACGCCATAGACAGCGAAGTGGGTACGCCCCAACAGCGACAGAGAGCCGTGAAGTGGGTGTCCGAACATATTCCGCACTACGATATCAAGGTGCGGGACAATGATTGTTTCGACGGTCTTTATACATTGAGTACTACCAATTGGCAACCTTACGGCTGGAGCATCAATAACGTGGCTCTGGCCGAAGAGATGCACACGGCTCTCGCCTTCTGGCAGGCAGGTTGCACGGACGAAGCTTATCGCCTCTTCAAGGGTGCACTGGTGGATGGTATGTATCTGGGTAAGAGCCCAGGTAACATCGGACAGATATCCTATTATGATGCCGCGCGTGGAGAATGTTACCGCGACTTCGGTGATCCCGTGGGTATAACCTGTCGTACATTGGTGCAGGGACTGATAGGCATACAGCCTGACTTCTTGCATGGTGTATTGACCCTGCGTCCTGGTTTCCCCTCCGAGTGGGATGGAAAGGATGTGGCATTTGCCAGCCCAGACTATGAGTTGCGTCGTACGTATCGTGGAGACACGGCAGTATGGTACTTCCGCGGTCAGGGAGACTTCGCCGAACGATATGACAGCATCGTCATCTACGCACCAGGTAAGAGCGCCTTCGAGGGCGAACTGGCAGCCGATACGGGTGGCGTATGCGTCATTCAGTCTGATGCTGCATCGGCAGTACGGCCTATGACCGAACTGGCACGTTCATCGGCCAAAAAAGGAAATGCTCCTACAGCTGCACAGGTGGCAGCTGCTGGCTATACCGACCCATCGACCCTGGACTACAGTCAACTGGTCGCTGTGCCTGGCATTGCCAAGCGACATAACCTCAAGGTGGCTGACATCTTCAAGCAGAAGTATGTCTATAAGGGTGACAAGCACCAGCGAATCACGCTCAGTATGCCGACACAAGGTATAGGTGAGTGGTGCCATCCAACTCAGGCCTTCGAAGTGAGTGATGCACTGGGACTGAAGGCCGCCTTCACGAGCCAATGGAAGAATTTCCCAGCCCGCCTGTCGTTCAAACTGCCCAAGATTCAGGGCCGACGCCTGTACCTGAAGATGGTAGGTACGACCAATCCCATGCAGTGCCGCATCGCTAACGGTGTAGTACGCGTACATTATAAGGATGGCAGCACGGATGAACTGGTGCTGGAGAATCCGGTCAACTGGTGGCCTATCGAGCAGGACTTGATGCAGGGCCTGCCTGCGTTCTATCTGGCAGACAGCAAGCAGGATGTGCAACCTCCATATCGTATGAGTCTTCGCACCGGCCAGATCTATCGCCCACAAGCAGGTGCGCTCAATGCTGCAACGGATGGCGGTGCGGCAACTCTGCTCGAATTGCCTCTACAGCCGGGGAAGGTACTCAAGTCGCTCGAACTGGAGTGTCTCTCCAACGACATTGTGATAGGTATCATTGATGCCTACGTAGTTCCGGTGGAGACCATTCGCAAGAAGTGATTTTATATTGAATTATAGCCCATTGATGTAAATATATTTTAAACTTAACTGTATGGGGATGATTGACAAACCATCTTCCCCTTATGCAAAAACAGGTGCATTATGAACAAAATTATTCTGAGTTTTTTCTTGGCATTGAGTTGTATGGCTGCTACGGTTTCGGCTAGAGACTCTAAACCGATTCCTGCTTTCCCTGGTGCGGAGGGTTTCGGACGATATACCGTCGGAGGTCGAGGAGGTAAGGTCTATCACGTCACTACCCTCGATGATAATGAGTTGCGAGGCTCTCTACGTCACGCATGTACGCAGAGCGGTGCACGAATCATTGTCTTTGACGTATGCGGAACAATTTATCTCAAGAAACCTCTCTATGTGACAAATGACAGCTGTACCATAGCTGGACAGACTGCTCCAGGTGATGGTATCTGTATTGCCGACTTCCCGTTCGGTGTGCGCGCCAACAATGTCATCGTACGCTATATGCGTTTCCGCTGCGGCAACCGTATGGTCAACAAGCATACGGGTGACTCGTTCGCCTGCATAGACCATCACGACATCATCATTGACCACTGCTCGATGTCGTGGGCAGTCGATGAGTGTCTCTCTATGTATGGCGGTACCAATACAACGGTGCAGTGGTGTATCATCGCGCAGAGTCTGTACAATGCGGGTCACCCAAAGGGTGCACACGGTTATGCAGGCAACTGGGGTGGTTCGGGTGCCACCTTCGCCCACAATCTGTTGGCTCACCACGGCAATCGTACCCCTCGTTTCAACCCACGTCCAAGTACCCAGACTGACGAGCGCGTAGATATGCGTAATAACGTGATCTTCAACTGGTCCGGCGAAGGATGCTTCGGTGGCGAAGGCATGGACATCAACATTGTCAATAACTACTACAAGCCAGGTCCTGGCACCATGCGATCGGCTGACCGTATCATCATGCCTGGTATCCGTACCTCTTCGTACTGCGGCGTTACTGAATGGAATCAGGATGGTACGCCAGCCAAAGGTAATCAGTGGTTGCCTATGTGGCATCGTTGGGGCCATTTCTATGTAACCGGTAACTTCAATAGTAAGTTCCACGCTCTGGCATCGAACAACTGGTTGCTGGGTGTAGCCAAACATATCTCGACCAACAGTAATGACGGTACCGCTACGCCAATCACGCTTGATACGATTCATGCACGTAATCCTGTGCTCTTCCCCTATACTACAACCTGGAGTGCTGAAGAGGCCTATGAGAAGGTCCTCTCGTATGCTGGTTGCTGCATGACTACCTACAAGCACAAGGCTGAAAATCAGGTCAAGGGCTATGCCTTGCAGTGGGACTCGTATGACCAGACTATCATCAACGATGTGCGCAATGGTGTTGCTACCTATACAAGCCGTGACTCCCAGAGCGGTATTTATGATACTCCAGGTATCATTAATACTCAGACGGAGTGTGGCGGTTGGCCTGAACTCTATGCGCATAAGTCGGAGTATCGCCGTGCATCGGAGGATATTGACTTCGACGGTATTCCGGACTACTATGAGCGCAAGCTCTTCGGTCGTGACATCAATCCAAAAGCTATGTGCCGTATAGAGGGCTTCACCCAATATACCAATATGGACTATTATCTGGCCTACCTGTGCCATGACTTTGTGACCCGTAATATCTCGGGCGAATATATGTCAGGCAGCGAGGTGCGTAAGTGCCGAATCCTGGGCAACGAGGCTGAAGCCTACGAATACGAATTTTGATCGCGTGGATGGGTGAGAGGTCGGCTCAATGAAGCGGACTCTCATCCATCTGCATGAAATATACTGACGCCCTTCTTATTGAGGTGTATTTATTCCTGAAGTAAGTAGTCGTTCAAAATTATTTAGCTATATATTGTTTTTTATTTATAGTACAATAGCAATGACTCAACGTACACTTGTTATCCTGAAACCCAGTTGCCTGATGCGTGGCCTGGTCGGTGAAGTAACCCGCCGTTTCGAACAGAAAGGTCTGCACCTGTGTGGTATGAAGATGTGCCAGCTCAATGATGCACAACTCTCCGAGCACTATGCCCATCTATCGGCCAAAGCATGTTTCCAGCAAATCAAAGATGCCATGATGGTAACTCCCGTCATCGTCTGCTGTTATGAGGGAATCGATGCAGTCGAGGTGGTGCGTGCCCTGACCGGTGCTACGAATGGCCGTAAGGCTGCTCCGGGTACGATCCGTGGTGACTACTCTGTATCGTTCCAGGAGAATATTGTTCACGCCAGTGACAGTGCAGAGAGCGCTGCTGTCGAGTTGGCCCGATTCTTCCGTCCAGAAGAACTCTTCGACTACCCGAATCCTCTCTATCAGTTTACGTACGCCGCCGACGAGGTATGAGCCGCAAGATAGCGATAATCAACGACATCTCGGGTTATGGCCGTTGTTCCACTTCGGTGATATTGCCGATAGTGAGTCATTTGGGCGTGCAGGGTTGTGCGCTGCCTACTGCCATTTTCTCCAACCATACGGGTTTCCCCTCTTTCTACTGCATGGACTTTACGCAGCATATGCCTGCCTATATCCGTGAATGGAAGAAACTGGAACTGCAGTTTGATGGGATAATGACCGGCTTCCTGGGTTCTGCACGACAGATAGGCATTGTCGAAGACTTTATTGCTCAGTTCAGGAATCAGGGTACACAAGTATTGGTCGATCCTGTAATGGGGGACAATGGCCGTATCTATGCTACCTATACTGAAAAGTTGTGCCGTGAGATGCGTCGTCTCATTGCCTATGCCGACATCATAACGCCCAATCTGACCGAAGCCTGTTTCCTGACCGGTACCCGTTACCATGAGTCGGGGTGGAAGCGCCGTGAGTTGGATGACCTGGCTCATCGATTGCTCGATATGGGTGCCCGTAAATTGGTCATAACTGGTATCCATATGGGTAGTGGCAGCATAGGCAATGCCATAGCAGAAGCTGGAGGTGAAGAGACCATCTTCCAACGTCAACTCCAGGTTGAGCAGACCCGGTCCGGTACGGGTGACGTCTTTGCTGCCATTCTGGCTGCTGATGCCGTCAATGGTGTGGACTTCGTGGACTCGTGCCATAGATCCAGCCGTTTCGTGCGTCAATGCCTGGTAGAGACTATCAAGTCTGAGACGGCCCACAATACGGGTATAGACTTTGAGTCTCAGTTGGAACGTCTGAAACGTAAGTAAATTCTTAGGGGATTTCTATAAATTTTCAAAAGAATTTTAATAGATAATCTCCAATGGTTTAACCAATAAACGGGGAATTTATAGAAGTCCCCTTTAGTGCAATGAGTGATTCCTCTTCATATCTGGAACAGAACGGCATACGTCCTACGGCAGTGCGTCTCCTGGTGTGGCGCACCTTGCTGCAGTTCGACTATGTCTTCGCGCTGTCGGACCTGGAGGGATTGCTTCCGACGGTGGATCGCAGTACGCTGTTTCGTACGTTGACGCTATTTGTCGAACATGAACTGTTGCATACGGTCGATGATGGTAGCGGACAACAGAAATACTGCCTGTTGCAGACGCAACATGTACACTTGACTTGCCTGAAATGCGGTCGTACGATCTGCTTGGATCAACCGATACCAGAGGTAGAGGTGCCTGAAGGTTTCGAGGTACGACGTGTCAACTATATAATTCAAGGTATATGTGCTCATTGTGCCCACAAACTGGTGGATGGTCACGAAGCTGAGTGCTGCTGCCACAATCATCTCGGATAGTAAACCGTCACGAAAGTATATAAATCGCCCACGTTCCTACTGGAGCGTGGGCGATTGGTGTATGTGCGGTGTCCTTGAAATCGACGTTTGAGGCCTCTCTACCTCAAAGTATAGCCAAGTATAGGCAAAACTATAACAAACAAAATTTGTCGGTATGAAATAATCTTCTTACCTTTGCACCGCTTTTGAGAAAGTAATGACATTACTGATAATGTTGGAAACTCTCATTAGCATACGTTCTTTGACATATGAATGCTCCTGCGTCATGTTCTAACGGAGAATATGAAAGGGAGTCTATATTTTAGGAAATGCAGCTTTATCGGGCAGAAATACGTTTGCTGTCGCTTCTCAGTGCAGTGACGAGTACTGCCAAGCCTATGCCCATAGGATAGAAGAGGTATGGGATGGCGCTGGTAGGGCTGAAGGGTTGGCCGGTCATGTTGGATACCAGATTGGCTGCAAAGAGTAACTGCACGCTGTAGGGCAATAAGCCCTGGGTGAAGCATGAGACCGTGTCAAGTATCGAGGCTGCTCGTTGTGGCGGTACCTGATAGTGTTCGGCGATGCGTCGAGCTATAGGTCCAGCTGTCAGTATGGCAACGGTGTTGTTGGCGGTACATATATTGACCAAGCAAACCAAAGCGCTGATACTCAACTCGGCTCCACGACGGGATCGTACTCCACGGGTAACGTGTCGCAACAGGTAGTCTATGCCTCCATTCTGCCGTATCAGCTCGAGCAAGCCCGCTGCCATCATGGCCATTAGGATCATTTCGCCCATTCCGATCATGCCAGTACCCAGGCTGTCCATCCATCCGAACAGGTTGAATGTGTCGCGCCAGATTCCTATGGCACCAGTCAGAACGATGCCTGTCAGCAGGACCAACATGACGTCCATGCCCGCCAAGGCTGCAATGATGACTATGATGTAGGGAACGACCAACAGAAGGTCGATGGGGTGGGGTTGCTGCAAGACCTGTGCGTCACGTCCCAACCAATAGTATATGCCCAGAATGATCAATGCTACGGGTAATACAAGTCGGAAATTGGCACGGAATTTATCTTTCATCCGACATCCTTGACTCTGCGTTGCTGCAATGGTCGTATCGCTGATGAATGAGAGATTGTCGCCAAAGTAAGCACCACCCACTACGATAGCCACCATGAGCGGCATCGAGATATCGGTCTTGAGTGCTATGCCGACTGCAATGGGCGTGAGTTGTACGATGGTTCCTACTGAGGTCCCCACAGCAAGTGATACGAAGCAGGCTGCAAGAAAAATGCCAGGCAGCAGCAAGGAGGTGGGCAGCAGATGCAAAGTCAAATCGACCGTAGCCTCGATGCAGCCCATCAGCTTGGCGCAATAGGCAAAGGCGCCCGCCATCACATAAATCCAAACCATCAGCAGTACGGTAGGATGTCCTGCTCCGGCGGAAAAGGATTTCAGTCTTTCCTGACTGCTGCCCTTGGATATGGCCAACGCATATATGGAGGCCAATAAAAAGGCTACCAGAGTGATCGATGAGTGAGAGAAATCGCCTCCCAACAGGCATATACCTACATAACTGAAAAGGAAGACGAGCAGGGGTGATAGTGCATACATACAGTTCTCTTTTTATTCTCCCATTACCTGCAGCAACAGGTCATAGGTCTGTGGCCCGAATAGTCCGAAACAATCGTCCATCCGGCGGTTGAGCAATTCTGCAGCTTCGTCGGTGAACAAGCCGAAGGTGAGAAAATCGTCATCGGCCGTGAAATTGATGTGCAGGTCGGTCCATAGAAAACGGAAGAATGCCTTAGCCTGCTGTTTGTTGCAGATGCGCTGGGTGCATAGTTCGGACTCCAGTATCTGTTGTGACAGTTGTTCGTTCATACTATTTGTATTTTTTATGTGGCAAAGATATGCATATTTATTCTAATGCACAAGAATTACGTCGCTGATTCTTGCTAATTTGCATTATAAGTGCTAACTTTGCCGATGCTATGAAAGGATTTTGGCAATTTATACGCAACTGGACTTTGCCCCTCGCCATGATGGCTGGTGTAGCAGAGTATTTCGTTTTTGTAAGTCTGCCGCTCAGTGCAGAGGTGCATCACGTCACATACGAAGTGGTTACTCAATACGTGCAGCCACTGCTGCTGTTCGCCATGCTGTTCCTTTCGCTCATCAAGGTGAGTCCCAAGGAGATGCGCCCCCATCGTTGGCAATTGGCTGTGCTGGTAGTCCAGACATTGCTCTTCGTGGGCTTTTCGCTATTGGCTATGACCATGTCCGATGAGGGGAACAAGGTACTGTGCGAAGGTGCAATGCTCTGCCTGATTTGCCCGACTGCTACGGCTTCGGCTGTAGTTACCAGCAAGTTGGGCGGCTCGGTGTCCGGTGTCGTGACCTATCTGATGTTGTGCAACCTGATGACCAGTTTAGCAGCGCCTCTGTTCTTCCCGATCATAGAGCCAAGTGACGTGTCGTTCTTCGATGCTTTCTTCCGCATATTGGGCAAGGTCTTCCCATTGCTGATATGCCCTATGGCATTGGCATGGATCGTGCGATTCCTGATCAGACCATTGCATAGATGGTTGTTGCAGTGGCGAGACCTGGCTTTCTATCTTTGGGCAGTTTCACTCTCGTTGGCCATTGCCGTTACGGTGCGAAGCATCGTGCATACCTCGGTCAGCGTGTGGTACCTGGTGGGCTTGGCGGTTGTGTCGGGCGTGTGCTGTATGTTGCAGTTCTATATTGGCCGACGCATAGGCGCTCATTTCGGATCGTCCGAATGTATTACGGCAGGACAGGCTTTCGGCCAGAAGAATACGGTGCTCATCATCTGGATGGGGCAAATCTTCCTCAATCCCGTCACTTCAGTCGTAGGCGGATTCTACTCTGTGTGGCATAATACCGTCAATGCTTGGCAGCTATACAAGGTGAGAAAGAATGGTGATAAGAGAATTGAAGGCTAACCAATTGATGTCAATTATCAATTATCAATTATCAATTGATATAGTATTTCCTGTTGATCTTTCCATTATAAGTACGTTCGATATGGTCCACGGACACTATATCGACCGGTACCTTGTATGCCTCCAACCGAGAACGCAGAGCTTTGGCTACGGCGCGTTTGTCCAGAGTTGATGGGTCTTCCAATACGACCAATAGCTTGGGCACGCTGCCCATAACCGCATGAGGATGGGCTATGCAGATACAGTCTTTCAAACCAGGAATGACTGCAGCTGCAACATCTTCAACTTCGATGGGAGAGACCTTGAGACCGCCGACGTTGATGAGGTCACTCTGTCGGCCTGTCAGGTACAGACGACCTTCGTTGTCCAGTCGTCCGATGTCCGATGTGACTATTTCATCGACAGTTTCGACCAATGGTTGGCCCAGATATCCCATCATGAGGCCAGGGCCCGAACAGACCACTACGCTGTCGCGCAATTCGATGTGAGAATAGGGGTAGGGGGTGCCGACACATCCCTGCAGCGCCAGTCCATCGTTGTAGTTGTAGGTGCATACCACGCCCACTTCACTACCGGCGTAAGTGTTGAATAGTCGAGTTCGGGGTAACAGGGATGCTACCTGCTGCATGTCGGTCTGAGTGATGGGGGCAGCTCCGGTCTCAAGCATTTCGATGCGGTCGGCATAGGTAGCAAGCCGTTTGCCGGTCAGTTGGACCAACATACGGATGCTGGCTGGAACCAAGAAAGTGGCAACTGGACCTTGGATAGCATCTATTGCGGTATAGAAGTCTTCCAGTTTCTTCATTCCCTCCATCAGGTAGAGCGCGCCTCCGGTACGGACCACAGGAAGAACCTTCGAGTGGCTGCCGAAGTGATTGAGCGGACCATTGATGATGAATGTCATCCCTGCATGAAAACCGAGCCGCTCGGCCAGGTTGTCTGCATCGGTCATCAGTGCTTTGTGGCTCAATACCACACCCTTGGGAGTGCCTGTCGTTCCCGTTGTGAAGAGTATATCCGATGCTTCGGGTGGAAACAACTGGGCATTGACCATAGCCTCTATCTGCGCAACCTTGTCATCTGGCAAGTCGCGCTCGAGGGGAACGATCACCTTTCCGGCTATGTGGCAGGCAAAGTAATCTGTCAGGTATGCGATGGTTTGTGAAGCGCGCATCACGCAAGCCTGTTTGTCGGCGTATTCCTGTTTCAGTTGTGAGGCACGTTGCTGAACCAGTTGCCAGAACTCTCTGTATGTCAAACTGGGACCATCCGCCTCGGTCACGAAGGTCCGTTGGGGCGTGGTCTCGGCATATAGTTTCAGATAATCTACGATTTTCACTTTTCGGCCTGTTTTCTTTCGACCAACTGCACGAGTGAGTCGAGGTTCTTCAAGTTCTTGGGGGTAGCGTCGCGCACATCCAGTTCAATGTCAAATGCATCGGACAGGGTCATCAGTATGGTTGTCACGCCCAATGAGTCCAGTTCGTCGTACAGTCGGTCCGACTCGATGTCAACCAGAGGTAACTGCTCCTCGAGCAGCTTGTAGATTTTCTTTTTCATAGCGGTTACTGTTGTTTCTATTGTCTTGATTCACTCTGTTGCGGTTCGGTTCCATTCTCTCTTTCTTTTTCGCCATTGGCCGCAACATCAGTTTTTAGCAAGCGTAAAGATAATCTTTTTTTGTCACATATCGGCAATCATTGCTCTAAAAAATGTGAGTATGCCCCCTCGGTCGTCCGCTTTGATGCCTATTTGTCAACTTGGCTTGCAAATTGTGTGACATGAGAGCGGCTCATTTCCTCAATATATTATTGGGTAAAATCGGGATTGAGTAATACGTCCAAATGCACCATTCGGTAATGCTCCTTGTTCTCCATTTGGACCAGTAAAATTATCAAACGAAAGTCTCAAGTTGCTCGTTAGAGTTGACGAAAGAGTGCGGAAAAGGGAGAATTTGGAGCAATAATTTGGCAAATTGACCTAAATTACTTATCTTTGCGCGCTATTATCTATGGACAATAGAATAATTTAGATTGTTGAATAGCTAATAAATGCTGCACTCAAAATTTGCAGTAACAACCACAACAAATAACGAAACAGAGATGCATCTTTTTCCTGCCTTAGAGAAACTATATACCAAAGAGCCTCGCAAGGCGGCCGACGCCCAGCGATTGGCCGAATTTATAGCGTGGGGGCCGATGGTCTTTCAGGTATCACGCCTGATGATCAAGTTCGGCATTTTGGACCTGTTACGAGAGAATGATCAGGGATTGACCCGCGCTGAACTGGCCGAACAGACCCATTTGAGCGACTATGCGCTCAAGATTCTGCTTGAGGGATCGCTCAGTATAGGAACCATATTGGTCAATACAAAAACTGACAGATATACCCTCTCCAAGACGGGTTGGTTCCTGCTTACAGATCCTGCAACCCGAGCCAACATCGACTTTAACCACGATGTGAACTATGAGGGTCTGTTCCATCTGGAGGAGGCACTCAAGGAGGGACGTCCGGCAGGACTGGAACACTTCGGTTCGTGGCCAACGGTATATGAAGGACTGTCGCAGTTGCCCGAACATGTGCAGCGCAGTTGGTTCGGTTTTGATCACTTCTATAGTGATTCGGCTTTCCCCGATGCCTTGCGACTGATATATGGAGATGCCGAGACTAAGCAGCCGGGGCGCGTGTGCTCTCAACCTGTCTGCAGCCTGCTCGATGTGGGAGGCAATACAGGAAAATGGGCGATGAAATGTGTGACCTATGACCCAGAGGTTCAGGTGACAATCGTGGATCTGCCTCAGCAGTTGGAGATGATGCGCCACCAGACTCAAGGCAAACCCGGTGCAGACCGTGTGCGGGGCGTCGGGATGAACCTGTTGGACGAGAATCAAGCCTTCCCCGCCGACCGACACTACGACGTGGTGTGGATGAGTCAGTTCTTGGATTGCTTCAGCATGGAGCAGATTGTCTCGATATTGCGACGTGTGAGCCGAGTGATGGCGCCCGATACCCGTCTGTGCATCATGGAGACGTTGTGGGACCGACAGAAGTATGAACCTGCCACGCTCTGCCTGACTATGACGAGCGTATATTTTGCCGATATTGCCAATGGTAACAGCAAGATGTACAATACCGAAGACATGACCGCTTGTGTCGAGGCAGCAGGAATGCAGGTTGAGGCTATCCACGATGAAGTTGGCCTGCAGGGGCACTCTATTATGGTATGCAAGATTGGACAGAAATAATCAAGTGATAGTAGAAGTTGCGGTAGTTGAGGATAATCGGATAACGATGACAGATAGAATCGTTCCTGCCGATGATAGAACAGGAAACTGCTCCCTCATGACCGTAAACTTTAACCTCAAGGTTAATTAATGAGTTTAGAACACGATAACTGGAAAGGTACCACGGGTGGAATGCCCTGGATGCAACGTACACTGATCAAGTGGTTGTCTGTGATAGACCAGCGCGTCATCTATGTCGTAATGGCTGTGGTGGTTCCCTGGTACATGCTGCTGGGACATCGGTGCTATTTGGCTATCTATCACTTCTATAGGCGCGACAGACATGAGTCATGGTGGCGGGCATTCGTCCATTCCTATGTCAATCACTTCCGTTTCGGACAGGTGGTCATAGATAGGTTTGCGGCATTCGGCGGGAAGCAATTTCGATTCATGTTCGATGCAGAGCAGCAGGAGGCCTATTTGGACTTGGGGCGTCAGCCAGAGGGCTTTGTCCAGGTGAGTTGCCACATGGGTAACTATGAATTGGCTGGTTATTCGATGCGCCAGGAGTCGAAGCGTATGTACCCATTGGTCTTTATGGGCGAGACGGAGACAATGATGCTCAACAGGCAGAAACTATTTGCAGACCACAACATTGAAATGGTGCCTGTGTCGGACGATATGAGCCATATATTTGCCCTGAACAATGCCCTGCGAGACGGCAATATCGCCAGTATGCCAGGTGACAGGGTATTCGGTTCGCCCAAGGCGATTGCATGCCGTATGATGGATGGTGTGTGCGACTTGCCGGCAGGACCGTTTCAGATGGCGGTTACGCGGGATTGTGCCTTGACGGCGGTCTTCGTCATGAAGGAACGTTGGGATACCTATCGTGTATGGTGTTATGTCATGCGTCCGGACTTGAGCCTCGATAAACGTCAGCGAGTGGCTCAATTGGCACAACGTTTTGCGGACCTGATGACAGAGATGATTGACCGATACCCGACGCAATGGTTCAATTATTTCGACTTCATCCGATACGAGGATGACTGAAAAAAGGTCTGTTTATTACATTGAGGTGTTTATATAGGGACTCAATTCGAGAATCTCTGGATATTGATTGGTCCCTCTATGTAAGATATTAAAGGTTATTATGGTTATTTAGTAGTGTTATGGAAAAAGTATGTATTCAGGATCTGTTGCCTCAGCATCCACCTTTTGTAATGGTCGATGCATTGACCCTGTTTGAAAACGAGGCCGCCGAGACTACGTTCGAGGTGAAAAAGGACAATATGCTGGTGAGCAATGACCATCTCCGCACCTGTGGATTGATAGAGAATATTGCCCAGACCAGCGCAGCCCGAATAGGGTATTATTATAAGTATGTATTGCGCCAACCGGTCAAGATTGGATTCATCGGCGCCATACGCGGTATGAAGGTGATGCGCAATCCTCGTGTGGGAGAACGACTCACTACTCGTATCGAAATTATTGCCGAGGCCTTTGGTATGGTGGCTTTCGCTGCTTCAGTACGTGATGCTGAGGGTAAGGTCATCGCCAAAGCTGAGATGAAGACAACGGTTTGATCTATCGTAACGCGTTAGATTGAAATTGTTGGTTGTTAATTCATTGTAAAAATAAACGATGTCCGTTCGTATCATTGCAGATAATATCATATCGCCTCTGGGCGAGACTACCGATGCCAACGTAGAATCGGTACGGCAGGGACGGTCGGCACTACGTGTGCATCGACTGCCCGATATGCCCGAGGCTTTCGTGGCTTCGTTGTTTGAGCAGCCGGTTACGTTCGTGGAGGGAATGATTCGGACGATAGAGGCGGCATTGGACAATGCTCGAAGCCGAGGAATAAGTATCGATCCTGCAGGTGATGATGTTCTCTATGTGTTCTCGAGCACCAAGGGAAACGTGGCAGAGATGCAACGGTTGGGGACTTCGGCCGAGGAGGTCTCGACGCACTTCGGCAGCAGACGTAGGCCTGTGGTGGTGTCCAATGCCTGTATCAGTGGTTTGTCCGCCCAATTGTTGGCCTTGCGTATGTTGCGAGCAGGTTATGCTCGATATGCGATAGTGGCTGGCTTGGATGTTCAGGGACGATTCATTGTGAGTGGTTTCCAATCGTTCAAGGCCCTGTCTCCCGAAGAGTGTCGCCCCTTTGATGGCGACCGTTGCGGATTGAACCTGGGCGAAGCAGCTGCCTGTATGATATTGACCGCCGACGATACGGTTGCACCAGGACAAGGCTGGACGATTCGAGATGGAGCAGTGCGCAATGATGCCGTACATATCTCCAATCCATCTCGTACGGGCGAGGGTTGCCTACGCGCCCTGCAACAGGTCATTGATCCTGAATGCAGGCCGACCTGCATCTCTGCCCACGGTACGGCTACATTGTACAATGATGAGATGGAGGCTGCCGCCATAGATAGGGCAGGACTGTCGGAAGTGCCTACCTTCAGCCTCAAGGGATATTATGGTCATACGATGGGTGCTGCAGGCATACTTGAGACCATCATCACTCTCCATTCCGTATGTCAGGGCTGGATACCCGCCACAAGAGGCTATGCTGAGGAGGGAACGTCGCATCCTGTATGTGTCTCTGGGCACAAGGTGCCGGCTCAAGGACGAGACGTGATTAAACTGTTGTCGGGTTTCGGTGGTTGCAATGCAGCCCTTCGCTACAGTGACCAAGCTTTGGATACTCCAGTTAGAACTATTGGCCCTGATGCCCTGCGCACATTGTGTAGCGTGCATCTGTCTCCGGCGGAAATGCCCGAAGGAATGACCGCACGATACAAGGCACAGGTGGGGGACTATCCGAAGTTCTACAAGATGGATCCATTGTGCAAACTGGGTTTCCTGGCAGCCGAGGAGTTGGTACGTATGGCCAATGACGGTGCTGATCACAGTGAAGACCGTGCTATTGTGCTGTTCACTCGAAATGGTTCAATGGCCGATGATCAGGCATATCTGGAGACAATATCCAGTCCTGATGCCTATTATCCGAGTCCAGCAGTCTTCGTCTATACATTGCCCAATATAGTCACGGGCGAATTGGCCATCCGTCATCATTATCACTGCGAGACATCATGCTATGTGCTTGAGGAGAAGGACTGGTCATTGATCCACAACATCATTGCAACGACTTTCCAGGACCGTGGCGTTAAGTCTGTGCTGGCAGGTTGGTTGGACTATGTTGACGATGAGCACTACGAGGCTGACCTTGCGGTGTATGAACCATAAGGGTATTATAAGGGTATTACAAAGGTATTAGAAGGGTATTAGTTTGTTGTTTGCTACATTGGTGGTATCAATTATGATGTTTTATCCCTTGCGCCCGATTCTTATACATTGTAATATACAAATTATAGAACCAAATAAATACAAATAGATATAACCTCATAATATTATTGCTATGAATATAGAAGAACTGAAAAACCAAATCATTGACGCTCTTAACCTCGAAGACCTCAAACCTGAGGATATAGATAACGACGCACCTCTCTTTGGCGAAGGTTTGGGCCTGGATTCAATTGACGCTCTTGAACTCATCGTACTGATGGAGAAGTATTACGGCATCAAGCTGCAGAACCCTGCTGAGGGTAAGCAGATCTTCAAGTCTGTCAATTGTATGGCAGAGTACATAGATGCACATAGAACAAAATAGTTCTGTTGCCTGCGTGGCAATATAAACTATTATACAGGACGATTAAAATAACACTCTTATTCTCCCCATAAAACTACTTTGCAATTATGATCTTGATTACAGGTGCAGGGGTCATCTCTGCTATCGGCATCGGCAAGGAGCAAACGCTCCAGGCATTGCGGTCTGAACAGGGCGGCGTTGCTCCGGTGCACTATCTGCATACCGAGCACAAAGAGTGTATGGTGGGAGAGGTAAAGGAGTCCAATGGAGAATTGGCCGAACGTCTGGGCATTGCAAAGGATGAAGCAATGGTGCGGACGTCCCTGCTCGGTATATCTGCTTTGCGAGAGGCCTTGGCTCAGGCAGGATTGGATCATGCCGATTTGTCGGACACAGCATTGGTCAATGGAACGACCGTGGGGGGGATGGATCAATCAGAGAAGCACTACCTCGAGTATCTGGATGCCGCTGAGGCCAATCAGTTGGGCAAAGATGGAAAAGTGCCTGTGGTAGATTATATCCGCACACACGATTGCGGAAGCAGTACCGATCTGATAGCCGATCATTGCGGACGGTTCGGTATGACCACGACCATCTCTACCGCCTGTTCTTCGGCAGCCAATGCCATTATATTGGGCGCCAGAATGATAGAAGCTGGTGAGTATGACCGAGTGGTCGTAGGCGGAGCAGAGAGTCTGTCCAAGTTCCATTTGAACGGGTTCAATACCTTGATGATACTCGATCAGTCGCCATGTCGTCCTATGGATGCAACCCGAGCTGGCCTGAATCTGGGAGAGGGAGCCGCTTACTTGGTGCTCGAACGCGCAGAGACGGCCTTGGCTCGTGGAGTTCGGCCATTGGCCAGATTGGCTGGTTACGGCAATGCTTGTGACGCCTACCATCAGACGGCTTCTTCGTCGGATGGAGAGGGCGCTTTCCGAGCTATGCAGCAGGCCATGCAGATGGCAGGATGTAAGCCAGGAGAGATTGATTATATCAATTGCCATGGTACTGGTACTCCGAACAATGACCCAAGCGAATTGGAAGCTATGCGCCGAGTCTTCGGAGAGACCTTGCCTCCATTCAGTTCGACCAAAGGGTACACCGGTCACACAACCAGTGCGTCCGGCAGTATTGAGGCTGTCTTCTGCCTGCTTGCCATGCAGCATAGTATGGTACCTGCCAACTTGAATTTTGCCGAACCCATTCAGCCTTGGGCTGTGCCGATTGCTCATACGCGACAGGCTCAGTTAAGGTATGTGTTGTGCAATGCCTTTGGATTCGGCGGCAACGACAGTGCTGTCCTTTTCGCCGCTGATGTATAACCTCTATACTGATTGTCCTATGCCAATATATGTTCTATCTGCCAATCAGATCTCTCTGCAGCAACCTTTGAGCCAAGACTGGATGCATGATCCTGTTCTGCCTACGGAACCTTTCACACGCAGCATTGATCCCGATTATCGGCCCTATGTATCGCCTATCGAGGCTCGTCGAATGGGCAAGTTGCTCAAACGGGCATTGGCTACATCTATACAGACGTTGCGCGATACGGGCATTGAACATCCTGATGCTATTATCACAGGTACGGGACTGGGTAGCGTGGAGAGTACAGAAGCTTTCTTGCTCGATATGTGCCGAAATGGAGAACAGTTGCTCAAGCCAACTCACTTCATGCAGTCAACGCACAATACAATAGGTTCACTCGTGGCAATTCAGACCAAGAGCCATGGGTACAATGCTACCTATAGTCACAAGCAGATCAGTTTCGAATGTGCGCTCTACGATGCTTGGTTACAGATGCGGACATCGGCCATCAACAATGCTCTCGTGCTGGGGCAGGATGCTACTACTCCTAACTACTATCACTTGTTCAACCTGGTAGGATATGACGGGCCAGAAATGAAGTGTACGTGTGGGGAGGCTTCGGTCGCCACGATGTTGGCCACCTCCGTGCCAGAGGGACAGACACCATTATGCCAATTGCGTGGAGTCAGTCTGATGCATACTCCCGATAACCGTCGTGTCGCTGCTGCTTTGGAACGAATGCAGGTACCTGCAGACGTGGTGGTATTGGCTGGGTACAATGGTCTGGCGGCCAATGATGTCATGTATGACCGATTGCTCGCTGATGTTCTGTCTCAGGCGCAGGTATTGCACTACAAACAGTTGTTCGGTGAGAGTTATTCTGCATCGGCTTTAGGATTCTATGCCGCAGCGCATTGGATAGGATCCGGACAGTATCGGCAGATATTGTTGATGACTATAGACCGTTCGGGCGATGTGGCATTGACATTGCTCGAAAAATAGTATAAACAAGAATATGAAACTATTTCTATTGTGTCTCTTGCAGTCCATGTTGCTTGCCGTTGGACAGATATTCCTCAAGTTGGCAACACACGCTATGCCTCCGTTCAGTTGGCATTGGGATTATTTCCGTAGCATATTGCTCAATGGTCCCTTGGCCCTGTTCGGATTGAGTTTCGGTAGTGCAGGATTGCTATGGATGTGGATCATCAAGCATTATCCGCTCAGCCAGGCTTATCCATTGAACAGTTTGAGCTACGTCTTCGGCATAGCAGCTGCTATCTTGCTGCTGGGGGAGAAGGTCTCGGCATGGGGATGGATAGGTGTCTGCCTGATTATCGCAGGTTGTTTCCTGGTTGCAATGAAGTAAATACGATTGATAATTTCTCCGATAGAGAATTGAGATAAATAGCTTTCTCTTGAATCGAAAGAAAGCTTAACTTTTAGTTTATTATGGAACCATTTTACAAAATTATATCGCAGGAACAAATCGACGGAAAGAGCGTAGTACGAGTTTCCATTGATGGCGCTCATGTCATTTACGAAGCACATTTCCCTGGCCATCCCATTACTCCAGGAGCCATGTTGATTGAGTTGGCTGCACAGATTGTAGCTGCTGACTTGCACATTGATACGGATATCAAGGAGGCCAAGAATGTAAAGTTCCTTCTTCCGCATCATCCTCAGGAACATGAGCAACTTACTTTGTCCTTTGACGCAGGACAGAATCCAGTTGAGGTAACGATTACCGATGGGGATGAGACATTTGCCCGAATGACCCTGCAGTTCTGAATAATTGAGTTATGACCGAAGAGAGCCTGCAACAGTTCCGCCAGTCCCGTACTTGCGCCATAGTACCGACATACAACAATGCCGGTACCGTATGTGACGTGGTTCGGCGTATGCAGCCTTACATTGCAGACATCATCGTGGTCAATGATGGCTCGACGGACGATACAGCCCAGTTGCTTCAATCATTGGGCAGTACGATAGAGGTAGTCGATTACGGACGGAACCGAGGCAAGGGATATGCTTTGCGTCGTGGCTTCGAAAGAGCACGGCAGTTGGGATTCGATCATGCTGTGACATTAGATGCTGATGGTCAGCACTATCCGGAGGAATTACCCATTTTTGCACGAGCCATTGAACAACACCCAGAAGCTCTTATTGTGGGGAACCGCAAGTTGCAACAGCAGAATATGCCAGGCAAGAATACTTTTGCCAATTATTTCAGCAACTTCTGGTTTATGCTCCAGACATGGCAGTATTTGCCCGATACCCAGACCGGATATCGTGTCTATCCATTGCACAACCTGCACGGCTTGCGTTGGCTCACCAATCGGTATGAGGCAGAACTCGAACTACTCGTAGCTGCCGCTTGGCATGGAGTGAAGTTGGTATCGACACCCATACGGGTCTATTATCCGCCTCGCGAGGAGAGGGTTTCTCATTTTCGACCTTTCTGGGACTTTGCACGTATTTCGTTGCTCAATACCGTTCTTTGCGTATTGTGTGTATGCTATGGATGGTGGATGATGTTGTGGTACAAGTTCTTGACCACACGCTTAGGACGTAAATTGCTCACATTCGGCGTACTGACATTTAGTTTGCTTTACGCACTGGTATATCCGTTGCCTGCAGTGTGGTGGCGTCAACTGACTCACCGTGACTCAGAATTGGACAAGTGGCGGTATCATATACTGCTTTGCCGTTTCTTCAGGAGTCTGCTGCATCACATACCCCAGGTTAGAGTTCGCATTGACAATCCATACAAAGAGACCTTCGACCGTCCTGCCATTGTGATATGCAATCATCAGTCGCATCTGGACTTGCTTTCGGTGCTGAGTCTGTCCCCTCGTATGGTAGCTTTGACCAATGAGTGGGTGTGGAACTTTCCGGTATATAAACCCGTATTGCGTTACTTGGAGTACTATCCTGCTACCGAAGGATTGGAGCAGAGTGTGAACAATTTGGCCGATGTAGTGGCACATGGTTACAGCATTGTCATCTTCCCCGAAGGGACCCGTTCTGCCGATTGCAAGATACTGAAGTTCCATCGCGGTGCTTTTTATCTTTCCGAGCAACTTCATTGCGACATTGTACCGGTTTATCTGGAGGGACCAGGTAAGGTGTTGCCCAAGCGAGACTTGACGTTGCAGCCAGGACAGATCACCATTACTATCGGCCAACGAGTATCGGCCGATGATACCAGTGCAGGTAACAACTACAGAGAGAAAACCCGATATTGGCACAGACACTATGCAGCACAATTATCATAAGTGGATTGTAACGATATGTTGCTTGTGGATATGCAGCATCGTATGTTTCGGTCAGAGTGCTTGGGCTCGACAACCGCGCCGCCTGACCGCTTATCCTGCAGGTCGTACCGCTATTGTGGTCTGTCCTGGAGGTAGTTATAGTTGGTTGGACAAGAAGACTGAGGGTCACGAAGTGGCTCGATGGTTGCAGAGTCAGGGTATCTCGGCCTATGTCTTGTGCTACAGGGTGCAGGGCGGTTTTGCCTTCGGTTCGGGGTATCGTCATTTGATACGCGGTCACCAGTATCCAGATCCGCAACGAGACTTGCAGCAGACCATAGAGTGGTTGAGGCAGAATGCAGACAGTCTGGGCATTGATCCACATCGCATTGGAGCCATGGGATTTTCCGCGGGAGGGCATCTGGTCACATCAGCTGGAGCATTGTTCGACGCTGCTGTGAGGCCTGATTTTGTTGTAGCGGTCTATCCCGTAGTAACATTCCGGCAGGCTCCTTACGTGCATAGACGCAGCCGACGGGCTTTGTTAGGTGAGTGGCGCAGATGGTCCCAGCAATGGAGGGACAGTCTGTCGCTCGAGATTCACGTTCCCGACGATATGCCTCCGACGTTGGTCGTTAATTGCCAGGATGATCCTATCGTACATTATCACAACAGTGAGTTGCTTGATTCGGCTCTGACGGCACGACACATTGACCACAAATACTTGCAATATCGTACTGGTGGACACGGATTTGGAGTGGACTCACTCAAGGCTGGTCCTGAGGCGATAGCTTGGAAACAAGAACTGTTAAACTGGTTACAACATGAGCAATTTTGACGACATACGCCCTTACAGAGAGGATGAGATTGCTGCCGCGATGCAACGCATTGCAGCGGATGAGCGCTTTGGACAGTTGGCAGCCTTCGTTTTCCCGGATCGGGAGGTGGAGGACGTTCGCCGTATGGTCGCATCCTTGACTACCATTGAACAGTTTCAGCACGAGGTGATGAATGAGTTCAATCATCAGGTGATACGGCGCAGCATCGAGCAGTTTTCGTTCGATGGGTTGAACCGTATCGAGCGTGAACGGGCTTATCTCTATATCAGCAATCATCGTGACATAGTTCTGGACAGCAGTCTGTTGCAGACGGTTTTGCACGAGAATGGATTTGAAACAACCGAGATAACCTTCGGCGCAAACTTGATGCAGGGACAATTGATAGTCGATATCGGCAAGTCGAACAAGATGTTCCGTGTGGAGCGAGGTGCGACTCCCAAGGAGTTCTATCGCCTGTCCTTGCACCTTTCTGACTATATCCGTCATACCATACAGGAGGGCCGCAGCGTGTGGATTGCTCAACGCAACGGCCGTACCAAGGATGGCAATGACAAGACGGATCAGGGTATAATCAAGATGTTCGGAATGAGCGGCACTGCCGACAAGATCAGTGCATTGGATGAACTGAACATCCTGCCAGTGAGTGTCTCCTACGAGTGGGAGCCCTGCGACGTGGAGAAGGCGCTCGAACTGTACCAGAAACAGACAGTGGGAGAGTACCATAAGAAGCCTGGCGAAGATATACGCAGCATAATGCAGGGTATATTGCAGCCCAAGGGTAGGGTCCATTTCGAAATCTGCCCGCCTGTCGATCAGTCGGAACTGGTAGCTTTCCACAACCATACTCAAAACGAATATCATCAGCAGGTGGCCCGTTTGATAGATCGCCGCATCTGTGCTCATTATAGATTGTGGCCCAATAATTATATAGCTCACGACCGTCTGTATGGCGATACAACTTACCGTCAGCACTATACGGACGAGCAGCGTGAGGCTTTTGACCGACGTATAGCAACCTTGCTCGAAGCAGGTCGCCAGACTATTGGAACAGCATTGGACGAAGATCGACTGGTCGAACTCTTCCTCGGAATCTATGCCAATCCGGTCAACAATAAGATGTACGACTGATTAACCATTGAATAACCTCTTGACTCGCTTCTTTCTCCACATATATGATTGGATACAGATGCACCGACGGCTGGGCTTAGCTCTGTTGTCGGTGGTGCTTTGTGTCAGTGTCGTCTTGGTGTTGCGTCTCGATTTCAAGGAGGATATTACCGATTTCCTACCGGTAGATGAGCATTATCGACGGTCGATGCAGATATATCAGGAGGTCGCTTCGGCAGACAAGGTAGTGCTGCTCTTTGGCCCGACGGGCCAATGGCTTGCCACACAGCCCGATTCTACTGCGGTCAGTGATACGGTCATTGCGGCAGTAGAGCGGTACGGTGAGTTGCTCTCTCAACGAGATACAGCGGGTTGGATTGCCCAATATGCTCCACAGGTCGATTATGATCAGGTGCTCGATGTAGTAGAGTTCGTTTACGACCATTTGCCTTATCTGCTCGATGAGGCAGACTATGCTCGGATTGACTCTATGTTGCAGAACCCCGGATTCCTCGATTCCCGTTGGGAGTGGATTCGGGGACAATTGTCATCACTGTCGAGTCCCGTTATGATGCCTATCCTGCAACGTGATCCACTGGGTATGGCCAATAGTGTAGCTGCTCACCTGCGGGACTTCCAGCCGGAGGTACACTGGCAGCAGCGCGACGGATATCTCTTTACGCCCGATGGCCGTCAGTGTATAGTCACGTTGGATAGTCCTTTCGGCAGCAGCGAGACCAGCCAGAATGGACGGCTTGTCGAGATGCTTGAGGATGTAGCAGCTGATATGTCTTCCCATGTAGAGGTCCGCATGACGGGAGCCCCGGTCATTGCAGTGGGCAATGCTTCACAGATACGCCGCGATACCACATTGTCAGTCATCGTGTCTGTCGTGCTGATATTGGCTCTATTGTTGGTTGCCTTCCGCAGTTTGCGCAGTCTATGGTACATTGCGTTATCGACAGGATTCGGATTCCTGATTGCATTGGCCGGAGTTGCCATGTTGGGACAATCTCTATCGCTTATAGTGATAGGCATAGCTTCCGTCATCATAGGCATTGCAGTCAATTATCCTTTACACTTTGTGTGCCACAGCCAGGAGGTGCAGGGAGGTCGTAGTGTGTTGTCCGATTTGGTCCAACCGCTGTTGGTAGGTAACATCACTACGGTAGCTGCATTCCTGACCCTGGTTCCGCTTGAGGCAGTGGCTATCCGACAGTTGGGACTGTTCAGTGCATTGATGTTGGTAGGCACAATATTGTTTGTGCTGTTGATTATGCCTCACATGTCACAGTCTCGGATGAAGGTCAGTCAACCAGATGCTGCCCCACGTCGTATGGTGGGAGAGAGGCTTGTGACGCAACCTGTCAGTCTGATTGTGCTGTTGCTTCTGACTGTTGTATTCGGGTGGTTCAGCTTGCGCACAGAGTTCGATAGCAATCTGTCTCACTTGAATTATATGTCCGATGGCCAACGCGCCGATATGCAGATGCTGCAGTCCGTGCAAGGGCAACCAGCTGGAGTGGTGGTCTATCTCCCTGCTTCACAGTCGGAGATGGAGACCTTGCGTCCGGTGATTGACAGCCTGCATCGGGCAGGCTTAATCCTGGACGAGAAGAATGCCGTCAGCCTTGTACCTTCGGCTTCTGTCCAGCAGCAACGCTTGGCAATGTGGAATGACTTCTGGCGGCGACACAACTATCTCGAGATTCTGAACAGCAGTAAGTCTGCAGGATTCTCGGACGAAGCATTTGAGCCTTTCCAACTGATGATTGAGGAGTCGCATCCTCTGCTCGAATATAGAGATTTTGAGACTCTTACCAGTTCGGTGCTTACAGGGTATGTTTCGCCTACAGCATTCGTAACCCGTTTGACGGTTGCAGATGTAGAGACGGCAGCCGAAGTCGAGGCTGTTTTGCCCGGCAGTTTCGATCTTACTTCGCTCAATGCCCTGGTTGCCAAGAGCCTTACCGACAATTTCAACTACATCGGATTGGCTTGTGCCTTGATCGTATTCCTCTTTCTGTGGTTGTCGTTCGGCCGAATTGAATTGGCTATATTGGCCTTTACACCTATGGCTGTAGGATGGCTATGGATATTGGGCCTGATGCAGTTGATGGGCATACAGTTCAATATAGTCAATGTCATTCTGGCCACTTTCATATTCGGACAGGGAGACGATTATACCATATTCATTACCGAGGGATTGATACGGGATTACCGCAATGGCTCTGGCCGACATACCCTGATCAGCTATCAGCGCAGCATATTGCTGTCTGCACTGATCATGTTGGTCGGAATCGGCTCGCTCATATTGGCCAAGCATCCAGCTATGCACTCACTGGCGGAGGTTACCATCATTGGAATGACGGTGGTGCTGATTATGGCTTGGCTGTTGCCTCCCATGCTCTTCCATTGGTTGGTCAAGTTGGACCGACCCCTGAGAGAGTATCTGATGAGGCGCAATGACTGATTGCCGCGAACTCCGTATTTTTTGTTTTTTCACCCTCTTCACATTCTCCGTTAGAATATGTTGAGAGGGCTTTCCTATGTCAAAGAACGTATTTCGACCTACCTGAAGCGATTCAGTCTGCAGTCATCGGCGCAACGTGAAGATAGACCGGCATTGAGTTGTCTGTTCGGGTCACCCCTCAGATACTTTCAAATGCGGTGCAAAGGTACGAAGATTATCAAAGGTCTCCAAATTTTACCCCCCTATACTTTTGCCTATACTTGGCTATACTTGTGGCTGGAGGTCCTTCAAATGGGGATTTAAGAAATAGGTGCATTCAACTGGATTCAGCTGAATGCACCTATTTCTATGTTGCGTCACCCTATGTTTGGGGCTTGTGATTGTCTATTTGATAGTTTTTAGAATTCGTCTCCGCGGGCGATGTGCCAGAAGGTTCGCCACAGGATTTTGCAATCGAAGCGGAAGGAGCGATGTTCCAGATAGTACAGGTCGTAGTGCAGGCGGCGGAGCATCTTCTCGAGCGTATCAGTGTAGCCGTTGTAGAGTGTGGCATAACTTGTCACGCCTGGGCGTATCTGATAGAGGTATTCGTAGCGGGGATCGGCTGCAATGATTTTCTTGATGAAGAACATGCGTTCGGGTCGAGGACCGACGAATGCCATGTCGCCGATGAATACGTTCCACAACTGTGGAAGTTCGTCCAGATGGTGCTTGCGGAGTATCGCGCCTACTCTTGTGACGCGAGGATCATATTCCTGATTGAACAGTTGCGGCACACCCGATGCTTCGGCATTGGGTGTCATGGTGCGGAATTTATATATACGGAATGGGCGACCATTCTTGCCGATGCGTGTCTGTCCGAATATGACTGGGCCGTCGCCTTCACGTTTGATGAGTATGTAGCAATACAGAAACAGTGGCGAGAAGGCTATCAGGCATACCGCCGCAACGAGTACGTCGAACGATCGTTTGCCGAAACGTTCGACACAATTCATTCCGTCTTTGATGAATCCTTCGTGCAATGGTAGCTCTTCAACACTTTTCATAATCTTCTGTTCATTGTGCCATTCTTCTGAATCGGGTACTTCTGTAGGCACTGTTTCTGTGTTTGATAAAGAATCTAAAGTAGAGATAATCTGCATGCAAATGAATTATTTGATGTAAGTGCCAAGTTTCCAGATGGCAAAAAGGTGTAAACTTGGGTTATTGCTTAATAAATTGCGTACGATGAGAGGTTCAACCAGGTTGAAACTCCATCGGAATAATCCTGTCAGATGCCATTCCCGTAGTCGTTGGGCAGTCTGGCCTATCTTAGTCCTTCCCTCCATTTTGTTGCCCAGTTGGTGCAAGGTCTGCAGGGCTATTCCGGTTTTCTTCAGGAAAGTGGCGTTGTCCTCCAGTCCGGCATGCAGCACAGGATTGTCTATGTGTACTATGCTCAATCCTCGGTCTGCCATTTCGGTGCCCAGCAGCGTGTCTTCGTAGCCATATTGTTTGCATGTTTCGTCAAATCGGCATTGGTCGAAGACCGTGCGTTTCAGCAGGACGTTGAAGACCGTAAATTGTCCGAAAGGATCGCGGTTCCTGATTTCGGCACTGCGTCTCTGGTCGGCGGCTTTCTCGTATCGGTATCGCAGTGAGACCTCCGGGGAGGGGCATAGGTCTGCGTGCTTCAGTCCTCCGGCTATCATGTCATACTGCTGATGTTGCCGTATGGCATTGAGATACATGGAGATGTATGTGTCCGATATAATCTCGGCATCGCTGTCCAGAAAGAGTAGCCATTCGCCCTGGGACTCGGCTACCAATAGGTTGCGTGTCCGTGCGCGACCCACATTGGTCGGATAGCATATATGCCTGCACCGGTCTAACAGGGCAATCGCCTGGTTACGTGATACCTTCGTTGCATCGTTGCTGCCATCTTCTGCCACAATCACCTCATAATCAACTTGCGATGTGTTCAGCAACTCTTGCAGTCTGGCAACGAGTTCGTAGCAAACGTAGTTGTATGTAGGGATAAGAACAGACAAAAACATTGGCATTGGTCATTGAAGGTATTTCGTGTAGATATAAAAATCTGTTTAAATTAACGTTAAAAATTGCAAATTAGTATGCTCGGTGCACATTTTTTTTGCAATAAAAATTGTCAAAATATTAATTGAAGATTGGCGCAAGGAAAAAGGGTACCTTTTGATGGTACCCTTTTCCCTTGATAATCTTTGATTTAGTGTCCGATGCCATGTTGCAGTGTTTGTTTGTCCGATGTGCGGTCACCAATTAACGGATAGCCTGGATAAACTCGGGGATGGCGCCTTCGGCCTTGCTGACCGATATACAGATGCGTGTGTGCATAGGCTGTCCATCAGGTGTGGTCGATTCGGTCACGAATTCATAGTCGGTGGCGGTGTCTGTCTCGCGTGTGCAGACAGTGACGGGAGTGCCCAGTGGCATGGGGTAGGAGCCGCAAGCTGCGTCAAAGACTTTCTTGTCCGCATCTGTTACCTTGCGTTCCTCTCCATAGTCGGGCAATTTCTGCAATGAGCCTGGCTTCACGCCGATGCGGATCAGGAACTGGTCCAGTTCGGCGGAGGCAGCCTCTGTGCGTGCTCCGCGTATGCCGAAACCCTGCAGCAACTTGGCCTGGGGCAATGCCGTAGCCAGTCGGCTGGTGCTGGTGCGGAGACCTCCGCTGCCGAATGTGCAGAATGGGATGATTACTTTGCCCGACAGATCGACGGACTTGATGAGTCCCGCTACAGGCTGGGCATAGGTCCCGAACCATACCGGATAACCCAGGTATATGGTGTCGTATTCAGCTATGTTGCGCGACAGAGGTTTGATTTCGGGAGCGATGCTGTCGGCAAATTCCTTCTGGCAACGTATGATTGTCTCGTTGAAGTCTCCGTTATAAGGTTGCTGTGCGACGATCGAGTCGATGTCGGCACCCGTCTTCTGTTGCAGGAGCTGGGCTACCTGGCGGGTAGCATTGGTCTGGGAGTAATAGAGTATCAGACTCTTGCCTGTGCTCTGCGTGGCAGTTTCGGCAGGCTTTTGGCTGCAGGCGCACAGTGTTGCTGCAGCGATGAGAAATAGAAACGTCTTTTTCATTTTTTTTTCTAAGATGTTAAATTTTTGATTAATAAGGGTTGTTCGATACTTGGATTATTTGATTATTGACAATTGACGGGCAGAAAATGCTCGCGATTTTCCTTATATACATTGAGAGTTCCACAACCAATCATGTTTGCGGAACTCTCATTATCAGTGCATCGTTACTTGGCAGGGAATCCTACAGGGTTGTTGAGGATAGGCTGCTGGTTGGAGTTGAGGCCCAGCAGTTTGACTATGGCCGATACGTCCATTGTGGCACGTGGCACGGTGGCCAGTCCTGCGGCTGCGCAGTATAGGTTGATGTTTTGGCACATGATGCCGGCATCTACGGCCACCATCTGGCGAGCGTGGTCATTGCTGTTGCCAAATTTATTGTAGTCGCCCACCATGACCAGAGATACAGGAGCGCTCTTGGCAAATTCCTGACGTCCGGCTACGATTGCGCGGTGGTCTCCCTTGGCCCATTCGCGCAGTTCGTGTGTCTGGGGCAGATATTCGTACACGCCATCGACGGTGAAGACATATAGACGTATCTCCTGTTTGTTCATGGCCGTTGGTGCCGTGATGTGTCCATCGGGTCTGTTGACTCCGGTTGCGGCCCACAACAGGTTGGATAACTCCTGTGGAGTCAAGGCGCGGTCGCTGAAAGCACGTTCTGAGTGACGTGTGGAGAGGGCCTCCATTACAGAGAGGGTCTTGGCTTTCTTCTGGGGTGCAGGCAATTGGGTCTGAGCTATAGCTGCTATGCTGAGCATGGTGCAAGCTACCGTTAGGAGTAACTTTTTCATTGTTGTGTGGTTTTTAGAGGTTATTAGTTTATTTAGGTTTTGTTTTGTCCAATGGACTGCGGTATGCCTTTGCCCGATGTCGATATGAGTCGCTGTCGCCTATACTGTGTTGCTTTACAGTAGGTTGACAATTTTTTCGAGCCACTCTTTGTCTGTCTCGTCGAAGGTGTTCAGCTCTGCACTGTCTATGTCCAGTACGCCTACCACCTCGTCGTCGTAGTGCATGGGTACGACGATTTCGCTGCGCGAAGCGGACGAACAGGCAATGTGGCCAGGGAACTGGTCAACGTCGGGCACGATGATCGTACGGTCCTCAGCCCAGGCCGTTCCGCACACACCGCGACCCAGTTTGATGCGGGTGCAGGCCATGGGGCCCTGGAATGGGCCCAGTATCAGCATGTCGTCCGTCGTGACACGGTAGAATCCGGTCCACAGGAATCCGAATGTCTCCTGTATCATGCTGGCGACGTTGGCCATATTGGCTATGGTATCTGTTTCGGCCTCGACGACCGCTGCTATTTGTGGGAGTAGGGCGGCGTACTTTTCAGCTTTGCTGCCTTGTGCTATATCTAGATGTTCTGCCATAATTCACATTGCTTTTGGGGGTGGATGTATAATGCTTAATTGCTTTGTACAGCGCGTCAAAGGTATGAATTTTTTTCTGATTGTACATCAAAAGAGCCCCATTTTTTTTATATTTTGGGTCAATATGCACTTTTGGCGGTGTTTTTGGGGCCGATGTCAGCCATTTTTTTCCTGTTTGTTATTTTGCCTTGATCAGTTTGACGTCGTCTATCAGGCATTGGGCCATGGCTTTGCCCACTGCGTGGAAAGTGAGCGTCGCCTTGCCGCCTCGTATTGAAACGGGCAGTGTGGCTGTGGTCCAACGGTCGGCTGACTTGAGTTTGCGCAGATTGACGTTCTGACTGCCTGCCGCCGATTGGACTGTGGCCTCCAGTTGCTTGAACCGGCCGTTGTCCCTGAACTTGAAATGCAGCGTGTATTCGCCGTCTGGTAGACTGACGTACGGGGTCGATGAGATGACCTGCGATACCCGGCGTTCGAATGCGATGCTGTCACTCATGCACAGGGATTTTTCTCCAATCACCTCCTTGCGGTCTTCGCGCGAATTGATATAGTTCAGGTGCGGGGTGTGCGGGTTCTCGAGCGATACGGCGTTGCCGCGTATCACCTCGGTGTCCCATCCCAACATATATTCCTGGCGGGGTTTGTTGGCCAATGGCAACAGACGTCGGTCCGCCTCGAAGCTGCTGTTCAGCACATAGTTATTGTTGCTGCCCACCTGCCAGCGTCCGGTACTGTGGTCGAGGGTCCAGTGGCTCAACGAGTTGAAGTATGGCTTGTCGCCGTCGAACGAGAGGGGGAACCACTGATTGTAGCCCAGTCCGTTGCCGGCAAAGTCGCACCATCTGTCGCCGCAGTATATGACGGTCTCCTGTTCCGTGCCGTGCAGGGTGTAGAAGAATCCCGTCTGCGTGATGTGCGCATAATCCCGTTCGCATCCAGCCATCACCTGCATGTCGTTGGTCGGTAGGTAGGGGCCGAATATGCTGTCGCTCACCAGGTAGTAGGCCAGCGACGAGTCCCATCCGTAGATGTTCGAGGCGCACAGGTAATATTTCCCCTTGTACTTGAACATGCAGTTGCCCTCGCGGCTCTTACCCTTGAATACCTGGTGACAGCCTATCAGTCCCACGGTGCTGTCGGGCAGCAGGCCTATCTCCGATATATATCCGCGGTTGCGTCCCTTGCCGTACGAGTATATCAGGTAGTCGCGGTGGGTATCCGGGTCGGTGAAGACGGTCTGGTCGCCAGTGTTGGGCGTACCTATGGTTGATGTCATGTCTATGTGTTTGTGCACCTCGAATGGACCTGTCGGGCGGTCCGCCAGGGCTATCATCACCGAGTTGTTGTGCTGGGACAGCAGGGCATACTTTTGGATCTCTTCCAGATAGGCTACGCCCATACGGCCGAACCACCCCACGAACGGCTGTTTGCCGCGTATGTTATCGGCTGTCATCACGTGGCCCATGTTCTGCCAGTTGGTCAGGTCGGTGCTGCGGTAGCACGATACGCCTACCACGTGGTTGCGTTCCAGTGTGACCGATGGGTCGTTTCTGTATGCTTCGGCCTCCTTGTAGTGGGCGCCGTACCAATAGTAGGCGGGCTGCTGGGTATCCGGGTCGATGAACTCGAATATGCCTCCGCCCTGACTGTATATGGGGGTGCCGTCGGTACATTGCCAGAATGTGTCGTTCTGTATGTCTTGGGCCAATGTTTCTGTACTGAGTGCTGCTGTGCTCAGGACCAACAGCAACTGGAGTGCTTGATACTTACTCATGGATTTTTTTTGTGTTTGTGGTTATATATTTGGTGTGTATATGGGGGATAATGTCTGTTTTGTCCGATGTCGCTCACGGGTGCAGCGCGAAGTATTTCCACAGAGGGGCGACGTGCAGGGCCTGGATCATCTGTTCCGTTTCCAGTATCTCGCGCACCTCTTCGGGAGTGAAGATGTCCACATGGATGTCTTCGGTCGGTTCTTGATGCTGTTCGCACATTTTCTCGACGCCGGTTGCCAGGAACGTGTAGCTCCTGTTGGTGTGGTTGGTCGGATTGGCCGATGCAGTCATGAAGAGCTGCCACTCGCCGCCGCCGAATCCGGTTTCTTCACTCAGTTCTCGTTTTGCTGCTTCCAGTGGGGTTTCGCCTGGGTCTATCACTCCTGCCACCAGTTCGAAGTGTGTCTCTCCGAGGGCGTGGCGGTATTGGTCCTCCATCACGAAGTTCCCCTCCTTGGTTATGGCTATCACGTTGACCCAGTCCGGGAACTCCAGTACGAACCATTCGGGTACGATATTGCCCGATGGCAGTTGGACCCGTTCCTGTCGTAGGTTCATCCAGGTGCCCTTGCTGAGCAGTTTGGTGCTCTCCAGCACCTTCCATTTTCTATTTTCTAATTTTGGAATCATGTTTTCCAGTTTTGTATAAGTCTCGTCTGCGTTTCTACGCTTTGCAAATATATGGAAATTTTTGATTAAATCCAATATTCGGCATTCTTAAATTGACTTTCGTGGCCGATGTTGGGCGGGTTGCGTATTATTGTTAGCCAAAAATATCAAAACGGAACTGCGGATAGAAACGATGCCGAAAACAAAATGACCTCGTCGTTGAACTCTTGAACGTAAAATGCCAGACAATGTATTTGGTGATTGATCATCCTTTATAAAAAAACTCCGCAACCGAACTGGCTGCGGAGTTTACTGTCTTGTGTCAACACTTGGATTCGAACCAAGGACCCCCACCATGTCAAGGTGATACTCTAACCAACTGAGCTATGCTGACAACCTGAAAAAGGTTAAAAAAAGAACTCTAAAATCCCAAGACTTTAGAGTTCTTGGTGCCCGAGGCGGGACTCGAACCCGCAAGGCATGCACCATACGCACCTGAAACGTACGCGTCTACCAATTTCGCCACCCGGGCGCTTTAGTCAGACTAACAACGCGACAGCGTTGCTGTCCGGCGTTTCAGCTATTTTGCTCGCTTGAAAACTTTGTTGTTTTCTCGTTTGCGGGTGCAAAGATAGGGGATATTTTTCTACTTTCCAAATTTTTTGTTCACTTTTTTTCAAAAAAACTTCATTTTTTGCAAATATGTGGTCTAAAATGCCTATATTTGCAGCCTCTAACCGTCAAAATCGTCAAAAAATGAACTTTTGGAAGCACTTTTGGTATCTACTTATCACGCTTGGCGTGGGTCTGGTCGTATGTGTGGGCCTGCAGATGGTCTTGGTTCCGCTGCTGTTGCCCCAGCATCAGGTTGATTTTTATCATGCTGTACAGTGGTCGCAGAACCTCTTCCTGATGATAGGGGCCCCTTTGCTCTGGACATGGTATATATATGTTCGTGGGTGCGCGCATAGTGGTACTGCCATTTCTGCCGTGTTCGATGTTCTTCAGCTACGACGGGTCGATGTGCGTATGTTGGCATTGACCCTGTTCCTGATGATAGCCTCTGTCCCGGTGCTAGATGCGCTGGAGGTCTTCAATTCTCGTTTGCCTCTCAGTGAGGGACTGAGGGCGTATGCCGAGAGTGAGTCTATCCGCAATATGGAGGTCCTCCGTGTGATGCTGCAGCCCGATGGCGTGTTGGGTTGGATCGCACTCATCGCCCTGATGAGCCTTGCCACGGCAGTGGGAGAGGAGGTGCTGTTCCGCGGAGCCATGCTACAGTGCCTGCTTCGCGATAGCCGTATCAATCATCATGTGGTGGCCTGGCTGGTCGGTCTGATCTTCGCCCTCATTCATTTCGAACTGCTCGGACTGCTGCCCCGTTGGTTGCTCGGTACCCTGTTCGTATATCTCGTCTATTGGTCGCGCTCATTGTGGCCGGCTATTATGGCTCATGCGCTCAATAACCTCCTCGCACTGATCAGTTACAAGACTGCTTCGCCCCAGGAACTGTTGCAGGCTACCCATAAGGATTATAGTTTCTCATCCCTCATTATTCTGCTCAGTGCCGTAGCTACTGCTGCCATTTTGTGGCAAATGTCGCGCTATAAGGATGAAAAAGGGTGCTGTTGAGTGCCAAAATGCGGTTTTGTGCTCGAAAAATGATATTTTTTTCAATTAAAGTATTGTCAATTCAAAAATATTTCTTATCTTTGCACCCGCATTTTAGCAATGCCGAAGTGGCTCAGTTGGTAGAGCAACGCATTCGTAATGCGTGGGTCACGGGTTCGAGTCCCGTCTTCGGCTCATTGAGGACGTGTCAATTCTTTTGGCACGTCCTCTTTCTCTTATGCC
>JAILKE010000005.1 GCA_024694125.1 Bacteroidales bacterium | reverse complement strand
AGGCCGTTATAGCGCAAGGGCTCCACCTCTTACCATTCCGAACAGAGAAGTTAAACCTTGCAACGCCGATGGTACTGCCAACGCGGGAGAGTAGGAAGCGGCCACCTTACGAGAGAGTTGAATCTTCGGATTTGACTCTCTTTTTTTGTGCCGCTTCCAACGTTGCTCAGACGTTGGGCGGCCCTTTTTTTTTTCTATAGCTTCTATAGTAACTATAGCAACTATAGCTTCTATTTCCTATCGTTTCTATTTGCTATCGCTTCTATAGTAACTATAGCTTCTATTTTCTATAGCTTCTATAGCAACTATCGCTTCTATTCCGTCTCCCCTATAACAGTAACAGGAGCCTCATTCCTGGGCTCCTGTTCTGATTTTTTAGCAATTACTTTAATATCTTTTCAATCGTTTCTTGCTCTTCGGCAGTGAATGGTGCTGATTGTAGCACTTTGAGATTATCTTTCATCTGCTCAACGGAAGAGGTTCCGATGATGACTGAGGTTACGTTTGGATTGGCCAGTACCCAGGCAAGTGACATCTGGGCAAGTGACTCTCCTCTTGCTTTGGCAACCTCGTTGAGTGCTTTGATCTTGGTGAGCAGTTCGGGTGTGAGCCTGTCTGAGGTGAGTGCCTCACGTCGAGCCATGCGGCTTCCTTCGGGGATGCCATTCAGATATCTGCCCGAAAGGAGTCCTTGCTCCAAGGCTGAGAATCCGACATAACCAGCTCCATTCTCGGCTGCAGTATTGATTGAGTCATCGTCTCGGACCAACAGGTTGTGTTTGCCTTGGTAGCACAGGCAGGGGACATCCCTCTCGCGTAGGTATTGATAGGCTGTCAGTGCTGCCTCCTTGGGCCAACGAGATATACCTATATATAATGCTTTGCCCTGACGGACTATATCAACCAATGCCTGTAGGGTTTCTTCCAATGGCGTTTCAGGGTCGTACCTGTGTGAGTAAAATAGATCTACGTATTCGAGGTGCATGCGCCGGAGACTTTGGTTGAGTGAGGATATCAGGTATTTGCGCGAACCCCAGTTGCCGTATGGACCGGGCCACATGTCATAGCCCGCCTTGGTCGTGATGAACATCTCATCTCGATAGGGTGCCATGGATATGTCCATTAACCTGCCGAAGGTCTCTTCGGCTGTGCCATAGGTGGGACCGTAGTTGTTGGCCAAATCATAACAGGTGATGCCATTGTCGAAGGCGCAATGCATCATCTCTTTGCAATTCTGGAAGTTGGAAATTGACCCGAAGTTGTGCCAGAAGCCCAGGGACAGGGCTGACATTAAAACTCCACTCTTGCCTGATCTTTTGTACTTCATGCCCGACTCATAACGATCAGATGCCGGACTGTATAGTGGTTCAATCATTGTGTTTTCTGATAGGTTAAGTTGTTAATAGTTGCGCAAATGTAGCAATTTTTGGGTTAAATGCAAATTTTTTTAGCAATTTTTCAATGTTCAAGTAGCAATTTTTGCATTTTTTGTTATGAATGCCAGTTTTGGAAGCGGTTATCTCTCTCTTTTCTTGTTAATTACAAAGTATTTGAGTAACTTTGCCCCCGCTTTTCCACTAAAGGAAAAGTTTAATAATAACTATATGTCTAACAATTTAAAGAACACCGCCGTTGAGGATTTCGATTGGGAAGCCTATGAGAACGGTGAAACTCTTGGAGGCAAGAGCGTAGAAGAACAGACCGCCAGCTACGAAAAAACTCTGAATTCGGTCAACAACAACGAGGTAATCAAAGGTACCGTAACCAGCATCAACAAGCGCGAGGTTATAGTTAACGTTGGTTACAAGAGCGAGGGCGTCATCTCAAGCTCAGAATTCCGCTACAATCCTGACCTGAAGGTCGGTGACGAGGTAGAGGTTTACATCGAGAGCCAGGAGAACCGTCAGGGCCAGCTCGTTCTTTCTCACAAGAAGGCACGTGCCACTACTTCTTGGAGCCGCGTAAATGAGGCTCTCGCGAACAATGAGGTCATCACAGGCTTCGTTAAGTGCCGTACCAAGGGTGGTATGATCGTTGATGTTTTCGGCATCGAGGCATTCTTGCCTGGTTCGCAGATCGACGTTAAGCCTATCCGCGACTATGACGTATTCGTCAACAAAACAATGGAATTCAAGGTCGTTAAGATCAACACTGAGTTCCGCAATGTAGTTGTAAGCCACAAAGTTCTCATCGAGGCTGAACTCGAGGAGAAGAAGAAAGAGATCGTTTCACAGCTGCAGAAGGGTCAGGTCATCGAGGGTACTGTCAAGAACATTACCTCTTATGGTGTATTCATCGACCTCGGCGGCGTAGATGGTCTTATCCATATTACTGATCTCTCTTGGGGCCGCGTAAGCGATCCAAAGGAGGTTGTTTCTCTCGACCAGAAGATCAACGTCGTTATCCTCGACTTCGATGAGGAGAAGAAGCGTATCGCTCTCGGTCTCAAGCAGCTCACCCCACATCCATGGGATGCCCTCGATCCTAACCTCCAGGTTGGTGACAAGGTTAAGGGTAAGGTTGTCGTTATGGCCGACTATGGTGCTTTCGTTGAGATCGCTCCTGGTGTCGAGGGCTTGATCCACGTCTCAGAGATGAGCTGGAGCCAGCATGTACGTAGCGCTAACGATATCCTCAAGGTAGGTGACGAGGTTGAGGCTCAGATCTTGACTCTCGACCGCGCTGAGCGCAAGATGTCTCTCGGTCTGAAGCAGCTGAAGGCTGATCCATGGGCTGACATCGAGGTTCGCTTCCCTGTAGGTTCTGCTCATACCGCTAAGGTTCGCAACTTCACCAACTTCGGTGTATTCGTTGAGATCGAGGACGGTGTAGAGGGTCTGATTCATATCAGCGACCTTAGCTGGACCAAGAAGATCAAGCATCCTTCAGAGTTCACTCAGATCGGTGCTCCTATCGAGGTTCAGGTTCTGGAGATCGACAAGGACAACCGTCGTCTCAGCCTTGGTCACAAGCAGCTCGAGGAGAATCCTTGGGACGCTATCGAGGCTAAGTACACTGTAGGTTCTGTTCACACTGGTAAGATTGCCGAGTTGATCGACAAGGGCGCAGTCATCGCTCTCGAAGAGGGTGTAGAGGGCTTCGCTACTCCTAAGCACCTCCAGAAGCAGGATGGCTCTCAGCCAGTTGCTGGTGAGGAGCTCGAGTTCAAGGTTATCGAATTCAACAAGGATAGCCGTCGTATCATCCTGAGCCACAGCCGTATCTTCGAGGATGCAGCTAAGGCTGACGCTCGTCGTGAGCAGCAGGCAGCACGTAAGGCTAAGAAGGCCAACGATGCAGCCGAGGCTCCTGCACAGATGCCTACTATCGAGAAGACTACTCTCGGTGACATCGATGCTTTGGCAGCTCTCCGCGACAAACTCGCTGGTAAGTAATTTGCCGACTTTTCAGAGCGCGCCATCTGGGCGAATGGTCTCGGATTGTCGCGCTATATATACAGAGCAGACTCTTAATGAGGGTCTGCTCTTTTTTTTGAATTTTTTGGAGTGGAAAATTTGGTAATTCGAAAAATACTCCTTATCTTTGCCGAGCAGTTTTGATTTATATATCCGTTTTTATTTCTACTATTTACTAAACTATTATGGCAGTATTATGTACAATGACGATTGTTGGTGACTATGCCGTAGTAAAATCGGAGATGCCAAGTCAGAGAGCTTTAAGATTCGACCTCTCCAAGAGTTATAGCCGATGCTACGAAAACACAAAAGACCAAACTAAGTCTTACCTGGAGGAAATTGTTAAATGGTGTGGAGAACGTCCACAGAACGTTGACAAAGTTATGAAAAGCCTCATGATGTACCTTAGCGTCAAGCGACGTCAGATGGGTTTGATTGCATAGTCATTTCTGTTAGTGCGCCTGTCAATCGGCGTACAATCCAAGGAAAAAGTAATCGAAAGTATCACTTTTTTGCATAATAAGGTGATTCTTTCGATTATTTTTTTTATATTTGCACGCGATTTTTTTAGTATTTTTTATTGGAAATGAATAAAAACTCAATTATTGGAATACTGTTGCTCTTCATCCTGATGATGGGTATGACGTGGTACAACGGTAAAGATGCTGCAGAGAAAGAACAGGCCCGTCGGGAGTTGATCGCCAAGAGAAACGCCGAGAACGAGGCTGAGCAAAAACGTTTGGCTGAATTGAAGGCTATGAATGATACTCTCTCTGAGTCTCAGAAGGATAGTCTGCGTTTGGCTGTAGCCGTGCAGGATAGTCTTAATACCGTTAAGAAGTTCGGCCCTCTGGCAAGCGCTACCGTGGGTGAGGAGCAGACTGTAACTTTGGAAAATGAAGTGCTTCGCCTCAATGTCAATACCTACGGCGGTATGATTGAGAGTGTGAGCCTCAAGGAATATATCAACAATATTGATTCGACTGAGTTGCAGTTGTTCGATGCCCGTAATAACAGTATGTCTCTATTGTTTGAGGGTCGTGGACAGTATCGCGATGATATCAGTACGGATGATCTCTATTTCCAGATTGTCAATCAGTCGGATTCAAGCGTTACTCTGCGCGTGAATACTGAGGATGGCGGTATGCTGGACTTCGTATATTCATTGAGCAGCAACAGCTATGTGGTAGGATTCGATATTGATACGCACGACCGTCAGTTGCTTTCCAACGATAGCCGTTTCAACTTGAAGTGGAATCAGAAACTGCGTCGCACCGAGGTGGGTCGTGATTTCGAAGATCGATATAGCAGCCTCTATTATCGTTTCGCCGGTGAAAGCCCTGATGATGACGACCTGGAGAGCACCACGGACAACGGTGTCAAGGCTATAAATGGTTTCCTGACTTGGTTTAACTTCAAGAACCAGTTCTTCTCTTCAATGCTGGTTAGCCGCAACTTGTTCCGCGATGGTGAGTTGAGAACTTCTACCATCGAGGAGGAAAGCCGCGAGGGTAGTATTTATCTCAAGGAGTATGGCGCCAATCTCTATTTCGACATGGCGAACCAGAAAGAGAGTTTCTGTTTCTTCTTCGGCCCTAACAACTATCCTTTGTTGGACGAAATCAGCGAAGAGGTTGCCATGAAGGTAGGTTTGGGCGATGAGGATATTGAACTGGAGCATACCATCTACCTGGGTTGGCCAATAGTACGTTGGGTGAACCGTTTCATCGTTCTGCCATTCTTCCACTGGCTCGATAGTTATGCGCTCAATTATGGGTTGATCATCTTGCTGATGACTTTGCTCATCAAGTTGATTACGATGCCATTTACATACAAATCGTTTGTTTCTTCGGCCAAGATGCGTATTGCCCAGCAGATGCCTGAGGTGCAAGCACTCAATGCCAAGTATCCTAATCAGGAGGATGCAATGAAGAAGCAGCAGGAGATGATGGCGCTGTATGGCCGTATGGGTGTCAATCAGATGGGCGGTTGCCTGCCTATGCTCTTGCAGTGGCCTGTGCTGATTGCTTTGTTCTATTTCTTCCCTACCAGTATTGAGTTGCGTGGACAGAGTTTCCTTTGGGCTCACGACCTTTCTACCTATGATGCTATTATCACTTGGGACAATTATATTCCGGTAGTCGATTGGATTTTCCATCAGCACATATCGCTCTTCTGTCTGTTGATGACTGCAACGAATATCTTCTATACATGGTTGATGCAGAAGCAGAATCCTTCTCAGCAGGCTATGCCTGGTATGAAGGCTATGATGTATTTGATGCCTCTCATGTTCCTCGCTATTCTTAACAACTATTCAGCTGGTCTGTCATACTATTATTTCCTGTCAACTCTGTTCGGCATCATTCAGACTTATGCCATTCGTTACTCTATGGACGAATCTAAGATTCTGAATCAGATGAAGTACAATATGACTCATCCAAAGCAGAAGAAAGAGATGTCCGGTTGTGCTGGTCTGGCAGCTAAGGCTCAGGAGATGCAGAAGTTGCAGAAGCAGCAGATGAAGGAGCAGGCTCGCAAGCAGTATCGTTGATACTCTGCGGATTTGTTTTTCTGATTCTTGTATGTTTAGGTCCTTGGACTTGGGCAGAGAAGATAACTTAGTTATAATTGATATTATCTAAACTAACCGGGAGTGTCATTCCATTCCTCAAAACAATATAGATTATGGCAGATTCAAGTTCTAATCAGCGGTATATGATGCGTGGCGTAAGCGCCAGCAAGGAGGATGTCCACAATGCAATCAAGAATATTGACAAGGGACTCTATCCTCAGGCATTCTGTAAGATTATTCCTGATATTCTCGGTGGAGATCCAGAGTATTGCAACATTATGCATGCTGATGGTGCTGGCACCAAGACAAGCCTCGCCTATATGTATTGGAAGGAGACTGGAGATCTTTCTGTATGGAAGGGTATCGCACAGGACAGCCTCATCATGAACATTGATGACTTGATTTGTGTGGGTGCTGTCGATAATATCCTTGTTTCTTCGACCATCGGCCGTAACAAGATGCTTATCCCAGGTGAGGTCATTTCGGCTATCATCAATGGTAATGATGAGTTGATGGCTGAATTGCGCAATATGGGTATCGGCGTTTATGGTACTGGTGGTGAGACTGCCGACATCGGCGACTTGGCTCGTACGGTCATTGTTGACTCGACCGTGACCTGCCGAATGAAGCGTAGTGATGTCATCAACAATGCCAATATTCAGGCAGGTGATGTCATTGTCGGTCTGGCAAGCTATGGTCAAGCTACCTACGAGAAGGAGTACAACGGAGGTATGGGTTCCAATGGTCTGACTTCTGCCCGTCACGATGTCTTCTCCAAGTATCTGGCAGAGAAGTATCCCGAGAGCTACGATCATGCCGTTCCTGAGGACTTGGTTTACAGCGGCGGCCTCAAACTGACTGACCAAGTAGCAGGCAGTCCTGTTGATGCTGGTAAATTGGTCTTGAGCCCAACTCGTACATACGCTCCTGTAGTCAAGAAGATGCTTGATGCAATGCGTCACGACATTCACGGTATGGTTCATTGTTCCGGCGGTGCACAGACCAAGGTGCTGCACTTCATTCAGAACTTGCACGTCATCAAGGATAATCTGTTCCCTATTCCACCATTGTTCCGTACGATTCACGAACAGTCAGGTACGGATTGGCAGGAGATGTACAAGGTCTTCAACATGGGCCATCGTCTTGAGGTATATCTGCCAGCAGACAAGGCTCAACAGGTGATAGAGATTTCAAAGAGCTTCGGCATTGATGCTCAGATCATAGGTAGGGTAGAGGCAAGCGACCACGCTCACGTTACTCTGCATACCGAGAATGGAATCTTTGAATATTGATAAAAGAGAGGTCGCAGCTGCCTTCTTATGTTATTTGTTCATGTTTTAGACAATGATGCAGCCGTCTGACATAGAATTAGCAATCATCGACGTCAATACATTGACGAGAATGGGACTACAGTCACTTCTGGAAGAGATTCTTCCGGGCGTGACTGTTCGCTCTTTTGATTCGTTCGATGCTTTGATGGCCGATACTCCTTATTATTTCGTTCATTATTTTGTTTCGGCCAATATCTTCTTCGAACATGCACAATTCTTCAGGGAGCAGGGGCACAAGACAATTTTGCTTGTACAGAATCAGGAGCAGGCTCAATTGGCAGGTCTTCCCTCTATTGATGTGACGCAGACGGAGACTCATTTGGTGAGACAGATATTGCGACTGAGGGAGATGGGGCGAAGTCAGGGAGGACATTCCATACCGTCCATGCCTGTCATGGGTAATGCAGACTCTCGCAGTTTCCGTGTTGAACCAAATCCGCAGATGCAGCCCGAACTTTCGTTACGAGAGATTGAGGTGCTCCAACTGTTGATCAAAGGACTCACTAATCGGGAGATAGCTGAAAAACTGCATATCAGTCTGACTACCGTCATCACCCATCGTAAGAACATACAGGAAAAGACGGGAATCAAGTCCTTGTCAGGATTGACCGTTTATGCTGTCTTCAATGGTCACATAGGAATAGATGAGATATGAGAATTCAATGACCTCATGATAGATGAGACAAGAGAATGTTCAATGTTCCAATAATCGATGAGATATGAGAATATATCTATAGTGTATATGGATTCTTATTCCATCAGAAGGACAATTAACCCTCGCAATGGCATTCTGAGACCAGATTTTGAGGTCTGACGGGATGCCTTTATTGTAAATCCTCATTTGTTAGGATTGAACGAACAAAAGATAATTAGTACCTTTGCACCGTTAAATTTAAGAAATATGAAAATTATAAACTCTTTTAAGTTCTTTGTTTTGTGTTCGGCTATTGCCGGTTTTGCCTTTACTTCTTGTGACGATGATGACGACAACGACAATGAGGTGAGTGCCGTTTATGTCGGAGAATATCCTGGTACCTTGACCCTGAGTGGTGAGATGAAAGGCGTACAGATGTTCTCTGGTACAACCGAGGGTGAGTTCGTCATTTCCAATGCCAAGGATGGCTTTGTCGATATCACCGTTCCTGAGATTGACGATTTTAACGCTCGTAATACTGTATATGACGTTGAAGATTTTGTCATCACCGATGTTACGGTTACAGCCGATGGTGATGGATATGTATTCACCAAAGAGTCGTTCGAGGTGGAAGGTGTCAAGTGCGACATCGGTGGTGCCGGTGACAAAGAGTACCTGACAACTGGTAGTCTGACTGGCACATACAAGGACGGAATCCTTACCGTAAATTATGATTTTACTTTAGGCTCAATGCCTTTCCCATTGGTAGGATCGTTCGAGGGTAAGATTTCGAAGTAATGCAGAAATATTTTCAGTATTCTATATCATTCATGCTGGGAGTGTCGGCGGTGACACTCTCAGCATGTTCCGGTTTGGTCGATGTGTATGATGAGTTGCCCGATGGAACGGGTGAGACAGAATACGCACAACTGAATGTCAAGGCTACTACATACGGAGACTGGACCTACGTGAGTCTGCACGATACGACTTTGGCGCCAGTGGTGCTGGACATACCCCTTGAACTGACCGGAGAGTGGGATGGGGTGACCTGTTATACACGGCAGCAGATTAAGTTAGGAACCTCGGTCGAACTGAGCAGCATTCCTACAGATACCCAACCGGAGCCGGAAGAATGGGACTTGGCTTTTCATCATTTCGATGTACGGACCAATCGTGGCTGTTCCCTCGAAACGGAATATACGTCATTAGACCAATTACCGGATAGTCTGTCTGGTGTCCTGGGTATAGCGTGGGAGCCGGACAGTTTGACGTCCGACAGAGTGTGGGTAGATCTGTCCAGTTCGTTGTCGTACAATATCGGTTGCCAGACCATAGCCATCAGTCATCCATTGTCGCGTTTGGTATCGATGGATGTCTCTAATCCTCCTCCCATCTATAATGTATCGGGCCGTGTATGCCTCGTTAAGTTCCAAGATGGCAGCGTTGCGGCTCTATTCCTGGATAATTATATGAACGAAAAGAATCAGAAGGGTTACTTGACCATCAGTTATATCTATCCGTACGAATGAGGGTATTCTTGTTTTTGACGTCAATATGTATTTCTTGTGCCATCCCTATGTATGCAGAGGATGGCAGTGATGCCCTTGGGGCCGATACGTTGCCGCGTGGTTGTGGCTTGTACAGCAACTGGGAGAAAGAGGGCATAGATCTGGATCAAGTAGTAGTTACAGCCACACGTACACCGAAGTTGCTCAGCGAATCTCCCGTCTTGACCCAGCTTATTTCGGCGGCTGATATACAGCGGCTCGATGTAACCAATGTCGAAGGTCTGCTCCAGCAGGAATTGCCGGGAGTTGAGTTTTCGTACTCAATGAATATGCAGGTCAATATGAACCTCGCAGGATTTGCCGGTCAGTCCGTGCTTTTCTTGGTCGATGGAGAGCGATTGGCAGGCGAGACCAACGACAACATAGACTATGAGCGCCTTGTGATCGGGAATATTGACCATATAGAAATCGTCAAGGGCGCTGCCTCGGCATTGTATGGCAGCAGTGCCAATGGCGGTGTGATCAATATCATTACCAAGGATGTCAGCCGGCTGCCTTCTTGGCAATTGCATACACACGGCAAATGGGGCAGTCACGGGGAACAGCGTTATGGTCTGGACCTCGGACTGCACAAAGGTCTTTGGGCCAATTCGTTGCAGGTGTCATACCGCGGAACCGATTGTTATCGTGTGTACAACAAGTGCAATGACCCCATTCCATTGCGTATAGATTATGTGCCCGGTCAGGAGGTATGGAGCGTCAATGACCGTATGGTATGTACGCCTAATGAGGCATTGCGCCTGACGGGGCGTCTGGGCTTCTATCGCCGACAGATGGTGCGCAATGCCACCGAGTCAGAGCATACCCGTTTCTATGATTACAGCGCTGGAGTGAAGGCCGATTGGCACCCTACGGAGCATGATGACGTTGAAGTGTCGTATTCGTTTGACCAGTATGACAAGACTCGTTATTATGTGCCTTCTTCTTTGCAGACCTCCGATCTCGATGTGAGAGAATACAGCAATGTGCAGAATTCCGTGCGTTGCTTGTGGAACCGGCAAGTGGAACAGGGGACAATCACCATAGGGGCTGATTATATGTACGATTACCTGACCAATACAAAGTTGGCCGATGCAGACTATCATCAGTCTTCAGTGGACCTCTTTGCTCAATATGACTGGATCATCAATGAACAATGGGAACTGGTGTCTGCACTGCGTTATGATTATTTTGAGGTGGGCAGTCACAGCCGACTTACCCCGAAGGTCTCTGCATCGTGGCATCGGGACCGATGTCATCTGAGGGGAAGTTACGGAATGGGATTCCGTGCTCCGACATTGAAGGAGATGCACTATGCCTATGAAGCCATGCCAGGGTGGATCATTGATGGCAATGCCGATCTGACTCCCGAGCAGAGCCACAACTTCACACTCTCGGCTGAATATGGATATGGAGTCAACCGATTCACCTTGATGGGGTACTATAATCATATTACCGACCGCATCACTACGGGTGTGCCCCAGAGTCAGTCCGATGGAGCCCATCTGCCCTATATCAACCTCCCTGAATTGGATATAACTGGGGGAGAGGCAGCCTGGCAGGCTCGCTGGTCCAATGGTCTTGGCGCCAAATTGGCTTATTGCTATACCTACGAGCATAATCCAGACCAGGCACCCAATCAGTTCATGCCGACTCGTCCACATGCTTGCAATTACCGCATAGACTACGAACATAAGTTCGGCTCCGATTACAGTCTGTCGTTGCTGCTCAGCGGCAGATGGTTGTCGGACGTAACACATGACGAGTACCGTTCGACGCAGCATCCAGAGCAGGGCGTGATGTCCGTGCATTACTCCGATTACCATCTTCACAGGGTGCAATTGATGCAGCGATGGCAAGACTGGTTGACCGTCACATTTTCCATAGACAATGTCCTGGGCTATCAACCAGATAATTATTTCTACAATTCTCCGCTTACCACAGGGCAGGCGTACTCAGTCGGTGTCGGTCTCTCAATAGAGAATCTGTATTCTCGTGTCCGTTGATTGTCGAATGGCCAATTTCCCTTCCAGTTGGACCGCGTGGAAATCGAATCGAGAGAGCACAGTCTTCACACATTATCCAGATAGTGGGGGTGGCATCTACCATAACTGTGGTATCTTTGATGGTCGATGTGCATTTTCTCTTTTCATTATTTGTTTTTTTGGACAAAAGGCTTTACCTTTGCATCGTTCAAAGAAATAACAACCTTTTAAAATCGTATATATTATGGCTATACATTCGAACATCATTGACCTGGTAGGTCACACTCCTTTGGTGCAGCTGAGCAAATTCGCCAGCAAGAGAGAAGCAAAGGCAAATATCATTGCCAAGGTAGAGGCATTCAATCCTGGCGGATCGGCCAAGGATAGAATAGCACTTGCTATGATCAATGATGCAGAGCAGAAGGGCATCCTCAAGCCTGGTGGAACCATCATTGAGCCTACCTCGGGCAATACGGGTGTAGGTCTTTCGCTGGTCGGTGCCGTACGAGGTTATCACGTTATCCTGACCATGCCCGAGACTATGTCCGTCGAGCGTCGCCGTCTGGCTGCAGCTTATGGAACAGAGATAGTCCTGACCAGTGGCAGTGCAGGAATGAAGGGCGCCATCGAGAAAGCCGAAGAACTGCGTGACTCCATTCCCGGTGCCGTTATTCTGCAGCAGTTCAATAACCCTGCCAATGCGGCGGCTCATCAGGCTTCGACTGGCCAGGAGATATGGAATGATGCCGAGGGCAAGGTCGATGTCTTTGTCGCTGGCGTCGGTACTGGTGGTACGGTGAGTGGCGTGGGAGCAGCCTTGAAGCAGCACAATGCCCAGGTCCAAGTCGTAGCAGTTGAGCCAGCTACTTCAGCTGTCTTGTCTGGCAAGCCTGCTGGTCCACATAAGTTGCAGGGAATAGGCGCAGGTTTCGTGCCCAATAACTTCCACCGAGAGGTCGTCGATGAGGTCATTCCTGTAGGCAATGACGAAGCAATGGAAACGGCTCGAGCACTGGCTCGAGAGGAGGGCTTGCTGGTAGGCATTTCTTCAGGCGCTGCTGCCTATGCAGCCTTGCAGTTGGCATTGCGTCCGGAGTATGCAGGAAAGAATATCGTAGTATTGTTGCCCGATACAGGAGAGCGATACCTCAGCACAGAACTTTTTGCCAACAATGGATAAACCCATTAGCCCATCATCCTGTGGTGGGCTTACTTTTGACATATAGCTTGCCTCCTTCGACGTTGGAAGGAGGCGCAGGTGTCCAATACAAACAGAGGGTCAGCACTGAGTGCTGGCCCTCTGTTTTAATAATAGGACGAGTAGTCCGTGTTAGAATGGGACCGATGCGCTGCATCAGTCGTCCATCAGTTTGCGGTAGCGAGCACGTTTGGGCTCCTCCGTTCCGAGGCGTTTGGCCTTGTTGATTTCGTAATCCGTGTATGAACCCTCGAAGAAGAATACCTGACCGTCGCCCTCGAAGGCAAGGATATGTGTACATATACGATCCAGGAACCAACGGTCGTGGCTGATGACTACAGCGCAGCCTGCGAATTGTTCCAGACCCTCTTCCAGTGCACGGAGCGTATTGACGTCGATGTCGTTGGTCGGCTCGTCGAGCAGCAGAACGTTGCCCTCCTCCTTGAGCGCCATGGCCAGATGCAGACGATTGCGTTCACCGCCGGACAGGACACCGCACTTCTTGCCCTGGTCGGCACCGTTGAAGTTGAAACGTGACAGATAGGCGTGTACATTGACATCGCGACCGCCCATGCGCATCAGTTCACTGCCGCCGCTGACCACATCAAAGATGCTCTTGTTCGGGTCAATGTCCTTGTGCTGCTGGTCCACGTATGCCAGTTTGACAGTTTCGCCAACGTTGAATTCGCCCGAGTCCTGCTTCTCCAGACCCATGATCATTCGGAACAATGTCGTCTTGCCGGCGCCATTGGGGCCAATGATGCCCACAATGCCGTTGGGCGGCAACATGAAGTTGAGGTCGTTCATCAGCACCTTGTCGCCGAAGGCCTTGTTGATATGGATGGCTTCGATAACCTTGTTGCCCAGGCGAGGTCCATTGGGGATGAAGATCTCAAGTTTCTCTTCACGTTCGCGCTGTTCCTCATTGAGCATCTTGTCGTAGCTGTTCAGACGGGCCTTGCCCTTGGCCTGACGTGCTTTGGGCGCCATACGCACCCATTCGAGCTCACGTTCCAGCGTCTTGCGTCGCTTGGAAGCCGTTTTTTCCTCTTGAGCCATGCGTTGTGTCTTCTGGTCCAACCAGCTTGAGTAGTTGCCCTTCCACGGTATTCCTTCACCGCGGTCCAGTTCAAGTATCCACTCGGACACGTCGTCGAGGAAGTATCGGTCGTGAGTCACGGCTATCACCGTACCTTCATATTGCTGCAGGTGTTGTTCCAACCAATCGATGCTCTCGGCATCCAGGTGGTTGGTCGGCTCATCGAGCAACAGTACATCGGGCTTGGTCAACAACAATCTACACAAAGCGACGCGGCGGCGCTCGCCTCCGGACAGCTTGTCAACGGGGCTGTCTCCAGGGGGACAATGTAACGCAGCCATCGCGCGGTCCAACTTAGAGTCAATGTTCCATGCGTCGGTACTGTCGATGATGTCCTGCAGTTCGGACTGGCGGTTGATGAGCAGGTCCATCTTGTCGGGATCCTCCAGATATTCGGGCTCTGCAAACTTCATGTTGACGGCCTCATACTCAGCCAGAGCATCATAGATGTGCTGGACACCCTCCATAATGTTCTCTTTTACTGTCTTTTGCTCATCCAGTTTTGGATCCTGTTCCAGGTAACCGACACTATATCCAGGGCTCCATACCACTTCGCCTTGAGAGGGCTGAATCAGTCCGGCTATGATCTTCATCAGTGTAGATTTACCTGCACCGTTCAGTCCGATGATGCCGATCTTGGCTCCGTAGAAAAACGAGAGATAGATATTTTTTAGTACTTGCTTCTGCGTCTGCTGAATGGTATGACTGACGCCAACCATAGAGAAGATGATTTTTTTGTCATCAGTAGTTGCCATAATTCAATTTTTGTGTTCGTTATTGCGTTATTTTGTTAAAATTTTGTGCAAAAATAATCATTTTTAGGTGAAAAACCGATATTTTTGTGTTAAAATTCTTTAATTCTATTGCAAGCTACAAAAGAATAGCGTATATTCGCATTGATTTTGCGTTCATGGAACGAAGAATTTAAGAATTGTTTAAGTATTTTTATCGTCTCCATTGTTAAATTATTTTTTATGAAACCAAATTACGGTTATAAATATCCGCGTCCCGCTGTCGCTACAGACTCTGTGATTTTCGGTTACGATGTAAAAGAGAAAATTCTAAAGATTCTGCTTATTGAGCGAGGCATTGAACCATTTCAGGGCAAAATGTCACTGCCTGGCGGATTTATCAAGATTAAGACTGAAACTGATGAGGATGGTTTCGTGATCAACGAGGAAAATGAGAGCCTCTTGGATTGCGCCCGTCGTGAATTGGAGGAAGAAACTGGATGCAAGGTCCGCTACATGACGGAACTTGGTGCATTCAGCACACCAGGTCGTGATCCTCGCGGCGTGGTCATTAGCGATGCATATTATGCACTGGTCATCCCTGGTCCTGTACGGGGCGGAGATGACGCGATGGAAGCACAATGGCTGCCTTTCCACGAGGTCCTCGACGTAATCAATCATATGCCTAAGGGATTCCATTTTCTGGCGTTCGATCACGACGATATCGTCAAGAAGGCATACTATCGCCTGAAGGAAGATATCTGTTTCGAACCTATTGCTTTCCGGCTCTTACCGGAGAAGTTCTCCATGACTCAGGTCCAGAACATCTATCAGGAGGTGCTGGGCAAGGAGTTCGATCGTCGTAACTTCTCACGCAAGGTGCTTGACTCGGGCGTATTGGATATGCTGCCACATACGGGTCGTAATATCTACTATCGTCTGAACGAAGAGAAATATGAGTCGATGCGCAACAGCGGCAAGCGTCTCAAGTTGATCTTCGTATAATATCAATCAAAGAGCTGGCGGCTGGTTATCAGTTCAGCCTTTTGATGTAAGGGGTGGTCAAAATAGATTTGGCCGCCCTTTCTTTTTCCCTGTTCCAGTCCGTATCCGTCCGTGGTGCTTGTAGCATACTGCAGCATGACGGTAAGGCTTCGGTGTGCTGATGTTTGGAGCGCGATTGCCTTCCGATTGCATTGCGGTTACTGTACGATGGGGTAGGGATGACCAATCGCACACCAATCGCATTCCAATCGCACACCAATCGCACTCTGAACGATACAATACAGAAAGGGATATTGTATCCAGACATAATTCAGCCCTGTCGTAGTGGAACGATCCACTTGCGGCAGGGCTGTATATTGGGAGCCTTATTCGGCACCGTTGTCGAGGTTAGCTTCGTTCAATGTGTATTCCGATGAACCGTCGAAACAGTGCGTGCAGACCATAGACTTGTCGAGACCGATGGCTTCGATCAGGTCCTCCAGTTTGGTGAACTTCAGGGAAGAGAGTCCGAATCTGTTTTGGATGATTTCTACCATACGGTTGTACTCGGGCGAATCGGTCGTCGAGTAGGCCTTGAGTCTGACTGGGTCCTGGGCTGCCTCTTCGCCTTCCAGTTCGGCAATGATGCGGCGAGTGATCAACTCCATGTCCGAACGGGAACTGGTGAAGTTGATGAACCGGCATCCATATACCAGAGGTGGGCAGGCTATACGCATGTGGACCTCCTTGGCACCAGCCTCGTACAGACAGGCAGTATTGTCGCGGAGCTGGGTTCCGCGGACGATTGAGTCGTCGCAGAAGAGAACACGCTTGTCGCGCAATATGGCCTTGTTCTGAATCAACTTCATCTTGGCTACCAGATTGCGCTGTTCCTGCAACTGAGGGGTGAAGCTGCGAGGCCAGGTAGGAGTGTATTTGGATATGGCACGCATGAATGGACAGTGGTGTCCGTGCGAATATCCGATAGCCATGCCTGTGCCGGAGTCCGGTATGCCGCAGGCGCAATCCACTTCAGTTGGGTCTGCTTTGCCCATGGCATAGCCGATGGCATTGCGCACCTCTTCAGTGTTGCGACCCTCGTAGTCTGATGTCGGGAATCCGTAATAGACCCACAGGAAAGAGCATATCTGCATCTTGCGGTTGGGCTGGCGGAGTACCTCCATCTTGTCGGCTGTGATGCGCACAATCTCGCCTGGGCCCAGAAACTTGACAATCTCATAGCCCAGGTTGGGGAATGAGGTCGTCTCGCTGGCTATGCCGTAGGCACCATCCTTGCGACCTATGACGATAGGTGTGCGTCCCCAACTGTCGCGAGCGGCGATGATGCCGTCTTCAGTCAGCAGCAACATCGAGCATGAACCCCTCACGGTGCGGAAGACGTTCTCGATGCCTTCGACAAAGGTCTTGCCCTTGACGATGAGGCATCCGGTCAGCTCCGTGGGATTGATTCTGCCGGACGAGAACTCGGTGAGGTGCATGCCCTCGTTGAGTATCTGCTGGGCAATGGTCTCCAGGTTGACAATCTTGGCCACCGTACAGATGGCGAACCTGCCGAGGTGTGAGTTGAAGAGTTGAGGTTGGGCATCGGTATCGGAGATGATACCAATGCCGCTGTTGCCCTTGAACTTCGGGAACTCATCCTCGAACTTCGTGCGGAAATATGAATTCTCTAAACTGTGGATGGCTCGTTTGAATCCTAACTCCGAGTCGTAGGTCACCATACCGCCACGGCGGGTACCCAGGTGACTGTTGTAGTCGGTGCCGTAATAGACGTCAGCTACACAACTTGAAGTGGAAATCGAACCAAAAAAACCTGCCATAATCGATATCCTTTGTGGGGGTTATACGAGATGGCGGATTAAGTCCTCACGGTCGCCGTACAGCATGTCGATGACAGGAATTTCGACCATGGTGTAGCAGCCTGGTTGCTGACGCATCGATGCGCGGGCTACATTGACCAGTACCTGTGCGGTGAGGGCTGGGTTGTTGATCTTCATGTTGAACTCGAACAGCTGGTTGTGAGTCTTGCCGCTGACGCCCTTGCGGGTGAGGTTTACTCCGTGGCCTACGTCATTGAGGGCGTCAACGCTCTCTACCTGGAAGACGTGAGTCTCGTCGTTGGCGAAATATGGATCGGCCTTGATCTCCTTGGCTACATCCTCGAGTTTGTAACCCTCTTCGAGCTCTACATATACCATACGGCGATGAATACCTTCGCCTACAGGAATAGTCATGCTGAGGGCATCCTTGACACCCTTCTTGGAGCGGACGCATACAGAGTGACCCATGGAACGGCCTGGGCCGAAATTCGTGTAGCTGATGCCCTTGGGGGCGAGACTCTCCATCAGGGTACGTACGATTGAGTCCGAACCTGGGTCCCAACCTGCAGAGATGATGCTGACAGCCTTGTTCTGCTTGGCAATAGGATCGAGGGAGCGGCGCAGGTCGATGATCGATGTATGGATGTCGAAGCTGTCAACCGTATTGATGCCCAATGCCAGACACTGCTTGGCGTATTCCTCGACGCTGCGGGTAGGAGTAGCGAGGATAGCTACGTCCACATCCTTGAGTTCCTTGATGTCCTTAACAACGTTGATGTTGGCAAGTTCTGCTGGCTTGTCTTCAGCGCCCTTGCGGCGTACAATGCCTACTAACTCGAAATCGGGAGCTGCATCTACAGCATCCAGCGCATACTTGCCAATATTGCCGTATCCAACAATGGCCACACGAATCTTTTTCATAAAATAGTGAATATATTTAAAAATATGTATATATTTTGGATAGCAGATTGTGAAATACGAGCGCAAATTTACGGCAATTTCATCATATTACAAAATTTTTGTCCCAAAAAGTAGTGATAATTTTTGAAATTAGATACTTTTTTACCCCATTTTTATTCATATTATTCATCTCTGCCCGAAAACATAGGTAAAAGCAGGCGCTATTGACCCCCGAAATAGGGACGGAATGAGTCGGATTGATGAATTTTTGATGTTGACAAAAAGAAAGCGTTTCTTTGTAAAATCTTTCTTTTTGATTTGCTGGGCAAAGAGAATTGATAATTAATTGATTCTTTTGGTTCAATGAGTGGTTTTGTGATAACAGTCGAATGTGCAAAAGTATAGTAAAAACTGATTTTGATTGACAAAGTGACAAAAGTATCGTGCGCGAGTATTGCCTGTCTCGTTCGAGTTCGCCTGCATTGTGAGTCAGGCGGTGCAAGTTGGGCGCGGCGATAAGTTTTCGGCATCAAAACTTGCAAATTTCAATATTTATTACGACCTTTGCAGCGTTTTAGCGTACGACATTCCGACGGGGCGTGTTCTGGATAGGTGCCGTGCGCTGATATCTGTGCCCGACTGCATAATTGAGCAGAACCGTGAAGAGTATGCATCGGACCTGTATGCAACTTATAATTAAATAATGTATGATAAATCCACGTGATATTCAGATTTCCGACTATAATTACGAACTGCCCGACGAACGAATAGCCAAATATCCGTTGGCACAGCGCAATCAGTCTAAACTCCTGATATGGCGCCATGGAGAAATAGAGGAGCGCCACTTCTGTGATATGCCGGAACTCATCCCGGCTGGGTCGATGATCGTCTTCAACAATACGAAGGTGATACAGGCCCGTATGCATTTCCGCAAGCAGACAGGTGGCGTGGTCGAGGTGTTCTGCCTGGAGCCGGAAGCGCCCAAGGACTACCAGCAGAACTTTGCTTCGGAGCATGAATGTACATGGACGTGCCTGGTCGGCAATAGCAAGAAGTGGAAAGAGGGCGCGCTCAGCCTGCCTGTTACGCTCCGGGATGGACGCTCCACGATGCTGTACTGCGAGAGGGCAGGAGCATTGGGCGCATCGCAGTTGATCCGATTCTATTGGGATGCACCGCAGTCAGCCGGGGCAGGAGAGGGGCAGCAGGGAAGCGTGTCCTTCGCCCAGATCCTGGATGCCATAGGCGAATTGCCTATACCACCCTACCTGAACCGCGCTACGGAAGAGAGTGACAAGGAGACATACCAGACGGTCTATTCGCGCATACAGGGTAGTGTGGCAGCGCCGACAGCAGGCCTGCATTATACGGAGGCGGAATTGGCTGCCTTGCGTGAGAAGGGGGTGAGTCTGCAGTACTTGACCTTGCACGTGGGTGCAGGTACCTTCAAGCCAGTCAAGTCCGCTACCATCGAGGGTCACGATATGCACACGGAATTTATCTCGGTGCCACGCTCGGTGATCCAGGCAGTCCTGGACTTCAAGAAACGCCAGCAGGAGTTGCGGGAGTCGGGCGCTGAGGTGCCTCGCTTCGTGGCAACAGGTACCACCTCGATCCGTACCCTCGAGAGTCTCTATTATATCGGAGAGAAACTCGTGGCACAGCCCGGTGCTCATGCTGAGGACCTCGTCGTGCACCAGTGGGAGCCCTATGACGTCGAGCACACTCTGCCATTGACCGATGCCCTGCAGGCCATCCTCGACTATCTCGACGCAACGGGTCAGCCCAATCTGGTTACGGCGACTCAGATACTGATAGCGCCAGGATTCAGATATAGATTGGTCGATACAGTGATTACCAACTTCCACATGCCGCAGAGTACCCTACTGCTGCTAGTCAGCGCCTTTGTGGATGGTGAGAGCCTGGAGGGGGCCAATTGGCATCGGATATACAGATATGCTATGGAGCACGATTTCAGGTTCCTGTCCTATGGTGATTCGAGCATTCTGTTTGCTGATTGACTTTGTGGTTGTTAAATTGCAAACACTATTTGTCATTCCATATAAAAATGCTGTTAAAAGCCTAAGTATTTAGTGGCAAAAGATGTTCTAAAACATATTTTTTATTATCTTTGCGGTGCTTTAAGGCAGTTAAAACAATTTATATTGTTCTTAATAATAACAATTAAACAAATTAAAAAAGATGACTAAAGTCGCTATTAACGGTTTCGGCCGTATCGGTCGCCTCGCTTTCCGTCAGATGTTTGAGGCCCCAGGTTATGAGGTAGTTGCAATCAACGATTTGACCAGCCCAAAGATGCTGGCTCACTTGTTGAAGTATGATACTGCTCAGGGTGGTTTCGCTGGCAAGTTCGGCGAGGGCAAGCACACTGTAGAGGCTACTGAGAATTCTATCATCGTTGATGGTAAGGAGATCAAGATCTCAGCTGAGAAGGACGCTGCTAACTGCCCATGGGCAGCTAACGACGTTGACGTTGTTCTCGAGTGCACTGGTTTCTATACTTCAAAGGAGAAGGCTTCTGCACACCTCACCGCTGGTGCTAAGAAGGTCGTTATCTCTGCTCCTGCTGGCAACGATCTGCCTACTATCGTTTACAATGTAAACCACAAGACCCTGACCGCAGCTGATAAGGTTATCTCTGCCGCATCTTGCACCACCAACTGCCTCGCTCCTATGGCAGCTGCCCTGAACGCTTATGCTCCTATCGCTTCAGGTATCATGTCAACCATCCACGCTTACACTGGCGACCAGATGATCCTCGACGGTCCTCAGCGCAAGGGCGATCTCCGTCGTTCACGTGCAGGTGCTTGCAACATCGTTCCTAACTCAACTGGTGCTGCTAAGGCTATCGGTCTCGTTATCCCTGAGCTCAATGGCAAGCTGATCGGTTCTGTTCAGCGTGTTCCAACCCCAACTGGTTCTACCACTATCCTGGTTGCCGTTGTTAAGGGTAAGGACGTAACCAAGGAGGGTATCAACGCTGCTATGAAGGCTGCTGCTACCGAGAGCTTCGGTTACACCGACGAGGAGATCGTTTCAAGCGATATCATCGGTATGAAGTTCGGTTCTCTCTTCGACGCTACCCAGACCATGGTTAGCAAGATCGACGAGGATACCTATCAGGTACAGGTTGTTTCTTGGTATGACAACGAGAACAGCTACACCTCTCAGATGGTTCGTACTATCAAGTTCTTCTCTGAGATTAAGTAATATTGATCGACGATCAAACTGCAAGCTGCAGGTCCTTGGGACTTGCAGCTTTTTTTTTGTTCTGTTGGGATGCTGCTTGGGGCGAATCTAATGCCTGTATTGTCCCTTATTGTATAGCAGAATGCGTATCCCAGGCGTATGCAGTGGGGACATTGCATTGATAGTCAATGATGTCATAAAGTCATGTTGTTGAGCCTGCGATATTTTTTTGCTTAATTATTGTGAAAAATTTGGAGGATTAAAAAAATATCTATATCTTTGTCGCGGATTAAGAGATATCTATTCCGGCCAAAGGGGCGTTCCCTTAGTCAATTGTTCATAACCTTAACCATAATTATTAACCATGGTAAATCGTTTTATTCTAAATGAATTAAGCTATTTCGGTGCAGGTAGCCGCAAGGAGTTGCCTGGAGTTGTAAATCGTCTCGGTTTTAAGAAGGCTCTTGTCGTGACAGACAAGGATCTTGTTAAGTTCGGTGTGTGCAAGATGGTCACTGATGTGATGGACGAAGCAGGCATCCCTTATGAGATCTATAGTGACGTCGTGCCCAACCCAACTGTGACGAATGTCAAGAATGGTGTGGCTGCTTTGGCCAAGAGCGGTGCAGACTTCCTCGTCGCAATCGGCGGTGGTTCGAGCATCGATACAGCCAAGGGTATCGGTATTGTGACCAACAATCCTGAGTTCTCGGATGTGGTCAGCCTGGAGGGCGTTGCTCCTACCAAGAAGAAGACCGTACCTATCATCTGTTTCCCAACTACAGCTGGTACTGCAGCCGAGACTACTATCAATTATGTGATCATCGACGAGGAGAAGCACAAGAAGATGGTATGTGTCGATCCTAACGATATTCCATATTGCGCCATCATCGATGCTGAGCTGATGTTCAGCTTGCCTAAGGGCACGACTGCAGCTACAGGTCTCGATGCATTGACCCATGCTATTGAGGGTTATATTACCAAGGCCGCTTGGGAACTCTCGGATATGTTCGAGATTGAGGCAATCCGCCTTATTAACAAGTATCTGCGTCTGGCCGTATTTGATCCACAGAACCCGGTAGGTCGCGAGGGTATGGCATTGGCTCAGTACGTGGCTGGTATGGCATTCTCTAATGTAGGTCTGGGCGTCGTTCACGGTATGGCTCATCCTATGGGTTCATTGCACAATATTCCTCACGGTGTAGCCAATGCTTTGTTGCTGCCTACCATCATGGAGTTCAACGCTCCTGTATGCCGTGACAAATATGTTGAGATTGCCAAGGCAATGGGCGCTTACAAGGAGGGTATGACCAAGATTGAGGCTGCTCAGGCTGCATGTGATGCTGTGCGTCAGTTGGCAGTCGAGGTAGGTATTCCTCAGCACCTGTCTGAGATTGGTATCTTCGAGAAGGATATCGACGCTCTGGCAGATCAGGCTATTGCCGATGTCTGCACTCCAGGCAATCCACGCAAGGTTACCCGTGCTGACATTGTCGCTCTCTACAAGAAGGTGCTCTAATCTGTACTTTCTACTGGAAATATACTCGTCCGAACTACCACCCGGTAGTTCGGATTTTTTAAAGTTTTCTTTGATTTTTTTTGAACCGATTTCCTTTTTTTATAAAAAATGTAGTTTTTTTCTGGAAAAACGTACTTCTAAGCTATTGTACGTATGAAAAGGGGCGAAAGTGGCTGAAAATAGAATGTATGCTATCTGTAGATGACAAAATATGGGGTTGCGTTCCCTATTTTGGAGAGGTAAAGTAAGTTTTTTGAAAAATAATTTGGAATGCTGCACAAAACCCACTATCTTTGCACCCGCCTAACGAAAGGAGGGGGATTAGCTCAGCTGGCTAGAGCGCTTGCATGGCATGCAAGAGGTCATCGGTTCGATTCCGATATTCTCCACTTAAACGTTGCCGCTTTAGCTCAGTGGTAGAGCGCATCCTTGGTAAGGATGAGGTCTCGAGTTCAACTCTCGAAAGCGGCTCAAAGTTCACTCAACGAACATCGTTTCGTACTGAACCCAACTCTATTTTTGCTGTATGGTGTAAAGGTAGCACGCGAGATTCTGGTTCTCTCAGTCTGGGTTCGAATCCTGGTACAGCAACGATTTTTAAGCAGCAGTTCACTCTTGAGACTGTTGCTTTTTGTTTTTTAAACAATGGCAAGTAAACGGATGTTGAAGTAATGTTCGGTGTAATTGCTGGTTATTAGATATGAGCTCCGGTCTAATGTTGGAGTAGGGGTACAAAAAAAGGTCGATGACGAAAGAGTCATCGGCCTTTTAGTTTATAACTGGAAGAGTTTAAGCTTCGGTGATAGCCTCGTTAGGGCAAGTAGCCTCGCAAGCGCCGCAATCGATGCAAGCATCTGCGTTGATAGTATAAACCTCACCCTCAGAGATAGCCTCTACTGGGCATTCGCTAATACAAGAACCGCAAGCTACACACTTGTCGGCAGAAATTACACGTGCCATAGTCGTTTAAATTTAGAATAGTTATAGAAAGATTAATTAAATTACTAAGTTTTGGGTACTGTATGGAATAATTCCACTTTGTACTTACTCTCAATAAATATTGCTTTACGTTGCAAAGATAGGATGTTTATTGATTAAATGCAAGAATTTTGAAGGAAAAAAGAGTTTTTTGAGCAAAAAAAGTCCATAATTGACCAATTTTTTGTAAATTTGCACAAGAATAACATTAAATATATACCTAAAAATGATTAGTTTTGTCGTAGCTTTGTTGGCTTTGGTCATCGGCTACTTCACTTACGGTAAGTTTGTGAGTCGGGTTTTTGGTGCTGACCCATCACGAAAAACACCTTGTTACACCCGTCAGGATGGCGTAGATTATATTCCTATGCCAACGTGGAAGGTCTATATGATCCAGTTCCTGAACATTGCGGGTGTGGGTCCTATCTTCGGCGCTATCATGGGCGCTCAGTTCGGTACGGCATCGTATCTGTGGATTGTATTGGGCACAATCTTTGCTGGTGCAACGCACGATTATCTGGCAGCAATGATTTCGCTGCGCCAAGACGGAGCTTCGCTGTCGGAGATTATCGGTCTGTATCTGGGCAAGACCAATCGAGTGGTGATGTCTGTCTTCATGGTACTGTTGCTCATCCTGGTCGGTGCAGTCTTTACCTCTTCGCCGGCTTCGATACTGGGAGCAATGACGAGGGACTACTTCTCGGATTCGGTCAATCTGTATGGCTGGATAGCAGTCATCTTTATATACTATGTGATAGCAACTCTGTGTCCAGTAGATAAGATTATCGGCAAGATATATCCATTCTTCGCATTCTGTCTGATCTTCATGGCAGTGGGCATAGGCTGCTACATTCTGGTCAAGCAACCAGCTCTGCCGGAATGGTGGGACGAGGGTTCGCTGGTCAATGGCAAGTGGATGTCCGAGGCGCACTTGCAGCATCTGTTCCCAATGATGTTCATCTCGATAGCCTGTGGCGCCATATCGGGCTTCCATGCTACGCAGAGTCCGTTGATGGCGCGTTGTATCAAGAACGAGAAGATGGGTCGTCCCTGCTTCTACGGTGCAATGGTTACGGAGGGCATAGTTGCCCTGGTGTGGGCAGCAGCAGCTACATACTTCTTCGGCGAGAATGGCCTGGTCAATGAGGCTACAGGCAAGGGGTATGACGGAGGAACGGTAGCAACAATGATCTCCAAGTCATGGTTAGGCTCGGTAGGTGCTGTGTTGGCCCTGATCGGTGTGGCTGTGGCCCCAATCAGTTCGGGCGATACGGCATTGCGCAGTGCCCGACTCATAGTGGCCGACTTCCTGCATATTGAACAGAAGTCCATGCGCAACCGACTGCTGGTCGCCATTCCGCTCTTTGTGGTCACGATGGCCATCTTGATATGGAGCATGACCGACAAGAATGGTTTCGGTATGTTGTGGCGCTATTTCGGTTGGAGCAATCAGTTGCTTTCAGTCTTCACGTTGTGGGCTGTGACGGTATATCTGATGCGAACCAAGCGAGGCGTATGGTACATAATGACCATGTTGCCTGCCATGTTCATGACCACGGTTTGCACGTCATTCATACTGGTGCTGGAGAATGGAGGACTGGGCCTGAATTATCCGCTCAGTGTAGGCCTCGGTCTGGCTCTGGCTGTTGTATTGGCCATCTTGGTATTGGTCAAGAACCGCAATAACCGTCCAGCATAAACTAAAAAAGATCAATTTATTTGGAACTGAAATTCGTACCAGGTGTCGGCCCGAAAAGGGCAGAACTCTTCGCCAGTGAGATCCATGTGACCACTGACGAAGAGTTGCTCTCTTATTTCCCTTACCGTTATGTAGATAAGAGCAAGGTGTATCGGATATGTGATATACAGGGAGAGATGCCCTATGTGCTGCTCCGGGGAAAGTTCTCCGTATTTGAGGAACTGGGAGCCGGGACACGAGGTCATCGCTACAAGGGACTCTTTTCCGACGGTACGGGCGTAGTGGAATGTGTCTGGTTCAATGGTCTGCGGTACATCAAGGACAGTGTGCATAAGGGAGAGGAGTATCTGCTCTTCGGTCAGCCCAAAGAGAGTGAATACAATCACTCTGTACAGATAGTGCATCCGGAACTGGAGCCAGCTGTCAAGAATGGAGTAGATGCCCAACAGTCGTTGATGGGTATGTACAGTACCACGGAGAAGATGAAGAAGTGTATGCTCAACTCCAAGGCCATACAGCGCATCATCCTGGGGTATCTGCAGCGTAATCTGGCTCCATTCCCGGAGACTCTGCCTGCTTACATCGTCGATCAGTTGCACCTGGTGAACTATAATAAAGCCATCAGACAGATACATTTTCCACCAGACCCTGAGGCTCTACAGAAGGCTCAGGTACGACTCAAGTTCGAGGAACTGTTCTATCTGCAGCTTTATTTGATCCGATCGTTCAAGATGCGTCAGCAGGCCAACCGGGGTTTTGTCTTCAGCCGCATCGGCGATTATTTCAATGACTTTTATTTCCATCACTTGCCCTTCGAGTTGACAGGGGCGCAGAAACGTGTACTCAAGGAGATTCGCGCCGACATGGGTAGTGGCAAGCAGATGAATCGTCTGTTGCAGGGCGATGTGGGCAGCGGCAAGACCATGGTAGCTCTGCTCACCATGCTGATGGCATTGGACAATGACTATCAAGCCTGTCTGATGGCGCCGACCGAAATCCTGGCTACCCAGCACTACGAGAGTCTCTCGGCGCAGTTGGAGGGAACGGGCATCAAGGTGGCATTGCTCAAGGGCAGTACGCGCAAGAAAGAGCGCGACCGCATCCATGCTGCTTTGGCCGATGGAACGTTGCAGATACTGATAGGCACACATGCCCTGCTTGAACCCGACGTCAAGTTCCGGAACCTGGGTGTCGTGGTGATTGATGAGCAACATCGTTTCGGCGTTGAACAACGTAGCAAACTGTGGCTTAAGAATGTGCAGCCACCTCATGTGCTCGTGATGACCGCAACGCCTATACCTCGTACATTGGCCATGACGGTCTATGGAGACCTGGACGTTTCGGTCATAGACGAATTGCCTCCAGGTCGAAAGCCGATCATGACGATACATCGTTGGGACCAGCAGCGCGAGGGTCTGATACGAGCCATGCGCAAGCAACTCGATGCAGGCCGGCAGATCTATGTCGTCTATCCACTCATTGAGGAAAATGAGAAACTCAAGTACCGAGATGTGGAGCAGGGGTTCGAGAACATGCAGGCAGCCTTCGGTCCAGAATACAGCGTGGTCATGGTGCACGGCAAGATGAAGCCCGCCGACAAGGATGCTGCCATGCAACGTTTCGTGTCTGGACAGGCACAGATCATGGTGGCAACGACAGTGATAGAGGTAGGCGTCAATGTGCCCAATGCCTCGGTAATGGTGATAGAGAGTGCTGAACGCTTTGGTCTGTCGCAGCTGCATCAGTTGCGCGGTCGTGTGGGACGAGGGGCAGAACAGTCGTACTGTGTACTGGTCACTGGTTACAGTCTGTCGCCCGTCACACGGAAGCGTATTGACATCATGTGCGAGACGACCGATGGATTTCAGATAGCCGAGGCCGATATGGCGCTACGAGGCCCAGGAGACCTGGAGGGTACGCAGCAGTCGGGTCTGGCTTTCGATCTCCGTATTGCGTCGTTGGCCAAGGATGGGCAGTTGCTCCAGATGGCGCGCAATATTGCCAAGGATATATTGGACAAGGATCCGTTGCTCGAAGCCCCGCAGAATAATATCCTGCGCCGACGCCTGCAGACACTCTTCGCCCACCGGATGGACTGGAGCCGAATCAGTTGAGACGGCAGTGAGGATAGATCGGTAGTTGTTCCGGATACAAACAACCACATACAAATAAAGCCATAACGCAATTGCGCTATGGCTTTTATGGTTTAGGGGACTTCTATATTATTCGTTATTGCTGTTGCTCAATGTAAGGTAGCAAACAGCTCCGCTCAGGTAAACAACCATGGCGGCTGGAAAAATACCTACCAAGCAGCAGAGTAAACCTAATATTTCGATAAGGAAATATACAATGTAAAGCAAGCTCAACTGAATGCCGTTCTCCTGGGTCATAGCCCATGAGGCCTTGATGGCATCAATGCAGCTGGCATCCTTGTGATCGAGCAAGTAGTATGTGGTAAATTGCAAACGAGCCATAAGATAAATACCAGGCAAGATACAGCATATAAGGCCAATGACGCATACGATGGCAATAATGATGTTGGCAATGATGATGTTGACATAGGTCATGATAGGTTGTGCCCATGCCTGGATGGTGAATTCGCCTTTGCTACGGGTGCAGTTCAGTACAATCTGGTAGAAACCTATATTCATCATCATATACAATATAGTTGTCAGGAATGTTGCTGCAGGATTGTACAGACTAAACAACGACATGTAGTATTGTGCCAAGTTGTTGGGATCAGGCTGACCCAGTGCCATGATTTCTGCTTCACCGGGTTGCCCTATTCTACCCAGTAAGCTGTTGATGATGCTGATAACAATCATGCAAATAAGCAATACAAGCCAATGCTTTTTGGTAAGTTCCCAACCCTGTGAGATTACTTCCGAGATAACAATTTTTTTCATGTGATAAAGTTTTGTTTGTTTTGTTGTTTGTTTTGGAATTGGTTATTCTTTTTTTTGTTTTCGTTTTGGTTTTGGTACGAAGTTTTTTTGTTTTCGTTATGGTTTCGGTACGAAGTTCACAAATTTCGGACAATGCCCCAGAGGATAAGAATACCCATTACAGAGAATATAGCCTTGTCGCTGTAGCAGAAACGTACCCAGGGTTTGTCTTGCCAGGGACGGTATAGTTCGCCTGCTACCAGTATGGTGAAGTAGGGAAGCAACAACCATAGTACCGGGTTGTAATGCCACCACGCAGCGACATCTCCGTGCCACAAGGCCACCAAGCCTCTCTGTGCCCCGCACAGGGGGCACTTCAAGTGGGTCAGGTAATAGAGGGGACAAGGGAGCATAAGCGAAAAGTGGTGTTAGGCAAGTTGATGCAGATCGTACGAAGGAAGTCCTCAATCGGCCAGCAGACGCATTACCTCGCAGACAATGTAATTACTTCCGCCGATGAAGACGACATCCTGAGGTCGAGCTGAACTTAGGGCAGTCCTGTAGGCTTGTTCTATGGTTGGATAGGTATTGCCCAATAGACCTAAGGGAGCGCTCATTTGTTGCAATTCAGTAGCAGGCAAGGCACGCGGAGTAGTCGCCTGGCAGAAGTAATAAGTAGCCTGGGGCGACTTGGGTAGATACTGCAGGACGGAAGGAATATCCTTGTCGCTCACCATGCCGAACACAATGTGCAGGTGCTGACCACGGTCGATGATCTGTTGCAGTTGGGGCCCGAGATATTCGAAGCATCCAGCATTGTGCCCTGTGTCGCACAGTACCAGAGGCTGCTGTTCGGTGGCAGGTTGCAGAGTTTCCCAACGACCGCGCAGGTGGGTCAGGGTCAATACCGAGCGGAAGCCCTCGTGCAGTTGTTCTTCGCTGATGTTGAATCCTCTCTCGCGCATCTTGTGCACAGCCCAGAGAATCGTGTTGGCATTGTGCGGTTGGCAGGCACCCATCAGCGGGGACTGCAGTGTGCCGTCGCTCAGAGTCTCGTATTCGATGTGGTCAATGTGTTGGCGCACCCAGAGAATCTGTCGGTTCTCGGACGCAAAGATCAATTCGGATACCTGGTGCAGTTGAGCATTCTGCTGGAAGGTGAAATGCACCCTCTCGTCCGTACATTCGCCGATGATGCAGGGCACGCTGGGCTTCATGATGCCGGCTTTCTCTGCTGCTATCTGGGGCAAAGTGTCGCCCAGGAACTGCATGTGGTCAAACGATATGTTGGTTATGACCGATACCTCGGGCAAGATGATGTTCGTACTGTCCAGACGTCCGCCCAGGCCCACTTCAATCACAGCCACATCGACCTTCTGTTCAGCAAAGTAGCAGAAAGCCATCATCGTGGCAAGTTCGAAGAAACTGGGTTGCTCCTGCTTGAGACGGGGATATTGTTGCTCGATCCATTGGGTCACATAGTCATGGTCGATGGGTTGTCCGTTCACGCGAATGCGTTCGTCGAAGTCGAGCAGATGGGGCGAAGTGAAGAGACCAACCCTATAGCCGGCACACTGCAGGATGCTGGCCAATGTATGGCTGCAGCTACCCTTGCCGTTGGTGCCTGCTACGTGTATGGTCTTGAACTTCTGGTGAGGATGACCCAGTGCTGTATCCATTGCCTCGCAGCGCTCTAGGCCTGGTTTGTAGGCATGGGCACCTTGAGTCTCGAATACAGGCAACTGGGCATAGAGAAAGTTCAGAGTTTCCTGATAGTTCATTTACTTTTGAGTGGAATCAATTTGACGTCACTGTTCAGACCGCAGGGTATGGTACCCCACCAGGCATAAGTGTCGTATTTCTTGTCCTTGTGGTAACCAGGCAACGTGGCGATGTTGGCGTTCTTGAAGTTGCGCCACTTTACACCGTCGCGGTCCATCTGGGCCACATAGTTGGCACAGAGTCCAGTCACCTCGATGCGGATTTCGTTCTTGCCGGCCTTGAGGTATTGGCCGATGTTGATGCGGTAAGGAACAGAGAAAGCTGTGCCTGCGTCCTGTCCATTGACATAGATGTGGGCAGATTCGCGTACGTCACCCAGGTCGAGCATCCAGTCTTGTGCAGCAGCCAGTTGTTTCTTGTTGAGCTTGACCGTTGTAGTGTAGGTGGCAGTACCCTTGGTATTGCGCAGAGCCTCGATGGCAGTCCAGGGTTGCAGGGCCGAGAGCTTGTACTCCGTCTGGGTGAGAGGCTTGGCATTGTCCAGTTCCGATACATCGAGCGTCCACTTGGCAGCACTCAGGTCGATGGCTGGGTCGGCAGTAGGATAGAGGTATGTCCAATCCTGGAGCGATGGGTCAGCAGCCTTCAGGGCAGTTGCATCCATGTCGGTGAAGGTCTTGAGTATGCAGCTCTGTCCGCTGGCCAACTGCAGGTGTACACAGGTCTTGCCATTGCGCTGAGAAACGGCAGCAATGCCACGCTTGCCAGTCAGAGCATCATAGATGATGGCAGATTTGGCCTGGATAGCCAGTTCTACATCATCGTCAATGTCGGCAGCCTGTAGTGACGAGATGAAGTAATGATAACCAGTCTCGTTGCGACGACGGATGCACTTGGCGCCATTCTTGGCCTTCATACCCTCAGGCTGAACCTTGGTCAGCATAGGGAGGGCCGATTTGTAGTCAGGGGCTTGCAGGACATTGGCAGGCAACTTGGCCGTGATTTCGGCCAATTGCTGCATACGCTCCTCGCGGTTGTACATGCCAGGTACCTGAGTAGGAACGCCGCCCACGAACATTACGGTAGCACCCTGGTTGGCGAGGTCGATGATATGCTGCATTGTCTCGGGCTTCATGAAGAGAACGCCTGGCAGAATCAGAGCCTTGTAGCGGGTGCCGCCCGAAGTCACGATACTGCCGTCGGCAGCCACCTTGGTAGCCTGGAGCATACGGTCGGACATATAGTCCATGTCGTAACCTTCGTTGTAGATGGTATTGACAGCTTCGACAAAGCGTGGAGCCTTGTTCTGCATGCCGTGGATGGCGAACATCAGCAGGCGGCCAGAGTTCTCGAACCAGGCATCATATACCGGCATGTAGAGCAGCAGGTCATTGTCCGGTTCGCCGTATTGCATGAAACTCTGTACGCGGGTCATGTACTGCATGAAGGCAGGAGCATCGCGCCATATCGTATTGATAGGAGACATCTCCATCGATGCATAGAAGAGGTGACCAGGCCAAGGGTATTCCTGGGGACTATAGGTCGTGCCGTGGAAGTAACAGTGGTTCACGCCACCTATCTGCATCAGGTCAAAGTCTGGTTTGCACTGGCTGAGTGAGGTGCGGAAGTGTTCGGTGAGCCAGGTGAAGGTTTCGCTCGAAACAATAGGCTTGCCCGTGACATGGGCGGCCGAAGAGGCATATTTGAGCATCGAGAGGTCCGAGTCATTGTGTCTCCACATTGAGTCGGTTCGCAGACCATTGATCTTGAAGTCGCTCAGACCGAAGCCCTCTATCTCGGGAATATCCACGGCTGCATAGACGTCGAGCAGATCAGCCGGAGAACCGTGTGCCTGATTGCGCACAGTACTGCCCATGCGGTGTGCCCAGTCAGCCCATGAGTGGGTGAAGACCTCGAGCAGGAGGTCCGACATGGTCTCGCGGTAGTCCTGAGTGAGCAGGCGGTGAGTGGTGTCGGTCTCGCAGATGAAGGCTGGCAGGTAGTCCTGCAGCTTGTAGCCACGACGGGCCTCGAACTCCTCGAGCATGGCAGGAGTCCAGTCTGCACCATACACCTCGTACGAGTCATTGAAGAACGAGTTAGGTGCAGGAGTGCCTGTGCGCTTGAAAGCCTCCGTGAAGCGCTCAAAGTAGTGATTGACCGCCTTGGGGTTCAAGTGGTCCATGACATATCCCTCGCCGCCGGGAGCAGCGCGTTTGACCGCCTGACGGGTGTGGCTGCTGTACAGAGCTATGTTCAATGTGTCGCCGTAGGTCCAACGTCCCAGCAGGTTAGGTTGGTTCTTCTTCTCCTTGGCGTCGAACTCCGGTTCCTCTTCGCCCACCTTCCATACGTGGTAGGAGAGCTTGGAGGCAGCCTCGTCCATGCTGACCTCAGGACCGCCGAAGGGCCAGCCTGTACCGGTATTCATATCGACGATGATGCCCAGGCGCTTGCCTTCGGCCTCGGTGTGGCGCAACATACGCATCCATCGGTCGGAGAGGAAGTCGATCTCGTTCTTTTCATTGCCGATGACACCGTATATAGGGGTGATCTCGACAGCGCCTATGCCTGCCTTGGCATAGGTCTCGAGATTATAGGTCAGATTGGTGCTGTCCACTGCCGAACCCAGCCACCACCATCGGGTACCGGGTTTAGCTACCTGATTGACAGTAGGCCAGTCAGTGCTCACTTTGCTTTGGGCTTGGATATTGTCAGTGCCGGCTGCCATGGCAGCAGCTGCAGCTGCGAGGATGATTAGATTTTTCATCATTGGATTTTGGGTATTACGTGATATAGAGGCTGTGTCGCCTTATTGAGCATCCCGAGGCAATCATTGTGTGCCGATACTGTCGGCCTGGATTGCTTCGGGATGTGTGCTCGGTTCAGACAGAGTCTGTTATTTCTTCTTCTGTGCTGCTATCTTGGCCAATTTCTTGGCACCAGCACCCTGTTCGCCAGGGCTGAGCTTATAGACCTCAGCACCGCACAACAGGAAACAGCCGATTCCGAAATCGTCAAAGTCAGGAATCTTGTCATACAGAGTAGGCTGGCTCTCCTTGGGCTCCTTGCCGGTGCCCTGCTGGAAGCCCAGCATACCGTCGTCCTGATGAACGGCGTGAGTAACCATGGCATTCCATGCCTTGGCTATCACTGGCATGTATTCATCGGCCTTGACATATCCGTGACGTACGGCCCATGCCATACCATAGACGAAGAGCGATGTGCCGGTCACCTCCATGCCGCCGAAGTCCTCTGGGTCATCGAGCGAACAGTTCCAGGTACCGTCTTCACGTACACGGCCCTTGAGGGACTTGAGCATGGCGAGCAGGTCCTGCTTGTACTGCTGATAGTACTTGGAGTCTTCGGGCAGTTCGTCCATCACGCGGCACAGGGCTGCGACGACCCATCCGTTACCGCGGCTCCAGTAGCACTGCTTGCCCTGTGGAGTGGTGTAGGGAGGATTGAAGTCCATATCGCGCCACCACAGACCGTCCTTGGCATTCCACATACCGCCGTCGAAAGTGTCGCGTGTGTACATATACATATCGTGGGCTTTGTCCCAGTATGCCTCATTGCCGGTAGTCTTGCCCAACTTGGCAAATACAGGCATGCCCATCTGTATGGCATCGATCCACCACCAGTCAGAGTTGTCCGGTGTGTTGAGGTACATGTTGCAGTTGCTGATGACCTGTGCCAGTTTCTCGGGCGATGGGGCAAGGCGGTACATGTCGATGTATATCTGCGAGCAGCAGTAGTTGTCTGCATCGCGGTCCTGCGAGCCGTTGCGAGGGGTCCATTCGTGGAACTCGCACCACTGCAGCGTGTAGTCGTAGTATGCCTTCTTGGGGCTGATGCCGTACATGGCCATCAGTCCTTCGTAATATACTGAACGGGTCCAGAGGTTGGAGGTGCGGTACTTGTTCTTGCCGAACGACTTGACGGTTGGGTCAGGGTGGCGTTTCATGAACCAGTCATTGACTATCTCCATCTGTTTCAATATGTCAGCTCGTGGAGGAAGCTGCTCTTGTGCAAATGTGGGTGCTGTAAGCAGGCACGACAATGCAGTTGCCAGAATAATCTTTTTCATCGTGTATAAGAGTTTGCGAAAACCCATTTCCCATTTTCTATTTCTGGATCAATGGTCCATTGGGCTTATTTCTGGTGAGTAAATAGGGACTGACCGATGGTCTGCCCGATATAAAAACGTAAACTCTCACACACCATGAGCTGCTGATAGGCTGGCTCGAGTGTGCGAGAGGTATATGGATTGCTTAGAAAAGCTTGTTGGGATAGGTGCCGTCGGCTACCAGAGCAGCGATGCGGGCTACGGTGTCTGGACGGTCCTCAGCATAGGTTACGCCGAACCACTTGGATGTGGTGTCGAGTACCTTGCAGGTAGCAGTACCCTCAGTGATGAGCTTGTTGACCATCAGAGGGATGAAGAATTCAGCCTTGAGGTTCTGCATGTTGGCTGGATCAGAGAGGAACTCCTTGAAGTATGCCTCACTGTACTCGAAGTAGTCAGGAGTGAAGCCCCACATATTCATGGATACAGGAGTCTCGTCAGCGACGTTGACCCACTCGCCATCCTCCTTGTTGTCCTTGCGGTAGGCAACCTTGCCATCGACGCGGGCAATCTTGGTGCACTCAACGCAGGTGGTGAGGCAACCGTTCTCGTCCTTCGAGCAGATGCCACGGCTCACAGTGCCGTTCTCGCTCAGGGTGTTGGCTACGCGGAAACCGACCATAGCATACTGGTTCTTGGCACCCTCTGGCAGGCTTGCCAGGTACTTGCCGATTACCATGAATGCATCGCGGTTGTAGAAGTCATCACAGTTGATGACGCAGAAAGGCTCCTTGATGATGTCCTTGCCCATCAGCACGGCGTGATTGGTGCCCCAAGGCTTGACGCGGCCCTCAGGAACCTTGAATCCCTCTGGCAGGGCATCGATGCTCTGGAAGCAGAGCTCGCAGGGTACGTGACCCTCATATTTAGCAAGTATCTGTGTGCGGAATTGCTCTTCGAAATCCTTGCGGATTACCCAAACGATCTTGCCGAATCCGGCCTGAATAGCATCGTAGATAGAGTAGTCCATAATGGTTTCTCCGTTAGGTCCCAGACCATCCAATTGTTTCAGTCCACCATAACGGCTGCCCATGCCGGCAGCAAGCAGAAAAAGAGTTGGTTTCATAGTTGTTTAATAGATGTTTGCAATATAGTTTACTATTTTTCACGTGCGAAAGTACTGTTTTTTCTTGAATAAAACAACAAAAAAGCGCTATTTTTACGAAAAAATGATGCAAAAATGCAAAAAAACAGAAAAAAATGTTCTGCATATTGAAAAAAAGGCCTATATTTGCACAAAATTAACAATCACAACAAATTATTAACGCCTATCGAGACAACTCTACGCCTTAATTATATAAATCTATACTCAGATGAAGAATCTATCTGACGAGAGCCTGGTAGCTCTCTACGCGCAGGGTAAAAACGAAGCGTTCGATGAATTGTTGGACCGCTACAAGACCAATCTTTTTGTATATATTAATAGTATTATACAGAACAGAGAGGTAGCGGAAGATTTATTCCAAGATACATTTGCTAAAGTAATCGTTACGCTCAAGTCTGGCCGTTATCAGGAGTCAGGCCGCTTTGTCGGTTTCCTGTTCCGGGTAGCGCACAATGTCATCATCGACTATTTCCGTCAGCAGCAGAATGTTCAGATGGTAATGGAGAGCGACGTTGATTATGATCTCTTCGGCCGACGTGAAGTATCGGGCGAAGGTCTCGATGTGTGCTGTGAGGAGGAGATGTCCTACAATCAGGTCTTGGCCGATATCCGCCGCATGATCAAGTATCTGCCCGAGAATCAGCAGGAGATTGTCATCATGCGTTTCTACAAGAATATGTCGTTCAAGGAGATAGCCGATCAGTTGGGTGTAGGTATCAATACTGCCCTCGGCCGAGTCCGCTATGCAGTGCTCAATATGCGCAAACTCGCAGAGCAGCACCATATCTCGCTGGCGATTTGATTTTTTAAAGGAAGTGACAGGGAAGTGACAAGGAAGTGACAGGGAAGTGACAGGGAAGTGACAAGGACGAATGAATCGTCTAAACTTGCAACTATAGTATCTATAGCATCTATAGCTTCTATAGCTTCTATAGCTTCTATCTCCTCTATTAACTGAAGACTACTATATAAAAATATTCTCCCCATTTGGCTGGTGCCAGATGGGGAGAACCTTTTCTGTTGTCTTTCTTACGATTTGCTTATCTCCAGACCCTTGAGCGATAGAGACATGTCGACGAAGCGGGCCTTGTCGTTCGGAGGGTTGGCATTGAGTGTCTTCTTGATTCGGGCTGCAGCCTCCTCGTCCTTGGCTATCATGTAGAGGTAGCCTCCGCCGCCAGCGCCAGGCAGTTTGTAGCCCAGGCAGAGGTCATCTATCTGGCGGGTGATGGCCTGTACGCCAGCAGGATTGGTACCCGAGTCGAGAGCCTGGTTCTGTTGCCAGGTTTTGGCTATCAGACGGCCCATCTGGTCGAAGTCGCCACGCTGGATGGCGTCGTACAGGTCGAGCGCATGTTGCTTCATCTGGGCGAGTAGCGACAGGTGCATTGAGGAGTTGAGGAACATGCCGCGTACTATCTCGGCCAATATTCCCTTGGCAGTGCGCGTGATGCCTGTATAGTAGAGCAGATGCAGTTTGCTGTATTCCGGTGCAGTGAACATCGAGTCGGGCAACCAGCGGACCAGAGGTTGTTGGTGCCAGCCCGGTTGAGTCTGCAGCAGCTTGACGCCCTGCATCACGCCGCCATATTGGTCTTGCCAACCGCCGCCCGTGGTGAGCAGTTGTTCCAGGACCAATGTGCGGTTCGATATCTCGTATCGGTCCCAGCCCAGTCCGCAGAATTCGTTGACGGCACCCAGCACTGTGCTGGCGAGCAGGCTCGATGTGCCCAGTCCCGAACCGGCAGGAATGGCCGAGAGCATGGTCATCTCTATGCCCGATCCGAAGTCCTGCAACTGTTCCTGCAGCGAGTCATAGTGCTGCTGGCAGAAACGGGGATTGAAGCCTGCCAGCACCAGTGCTGCCTTGGGGATAGAGAAGGGCGACCCGACGTGATTGACGTCGGCCAGTTCCTCGTAAGTATGGACCACTTCGCTGGCGCCCAGGTCGATGCTGCGCAGTGTGACCGTGAGGTCCTTGGCCGGTTTGATATAGACCTGCAGAGGAGGTTGGCCATTCAGTTCGATGGCTATGTTGACCACGTTGCCGCCCTCCATCAGGCTGTATGGTGGGGTGTCGGTCCATCCGCCAGCCAGGTCGATGCGTACAGGGCAACGGCTCCATACTATCTGGTCGGCATAGACGCTGAGGTGGGGCAGTTGCGACTGTCGGGTGGTGGCGGTCAGACCCTCGCGCATGATGCGGAAGGCCTCCTCTTCGTGTTTCTTGCTCAATGCAGCATTGGCAGGGTCGATGTCCTGGCGCAGAGACTCCAGACGGGCGCGGAACATAGCGTCGCTGATGCGTTTCATCGCGGGGACCGATGCGTCGAGGGGCGCAGGTTCAGGCAGTCCGAACTGGGCGAACTCGTGCGCTGCATCATCCAGGTTGACCTGGTAGAAGACGCTCTTCTCGTGGTTCCGAGCCAGGGCGCTCCAGTTCGCGGCGCGGTAGGCGGCACGCTGCTCCGTCAGGCGGCTCAGGTTGGCGTAGGCCGACAGTTCGTCGGCGCTCATCCGTTTGGCTTCGTGCCACAGTCGTTCTCCCTGTTCGTTGGTGCCGTGCAGCATCCAGTCCAGCACTTGGCCCATAGCCTCGACATCGGACACGATGGGGTAGATACGAGCCTCGGTCTGCGGGTTAGGGCAGTCGGCACAACCGCAGCGCTGCAGCAGGGCAGGGGTGTGCGGTTCGCGGAATCCGTAGGGTCGCACGGCATACTCGCTTTCGCCCACTGGCACAATGTCTATACATTGGCCCTGGTCCAGTGCGATGTGCCAGTCATTGAGTGGCACGCCCGTTATGATGTGGTCGCACACGATGTTCCATCCCGCACCGACATGGCTGTTCTCTATCCACAGGTTGGTATTGGCCGATGTCAGTTGGATGCCTATCTCGGCATTCTGCACGAACATCGATGGGTGGGGCTTGGCGTCGTGGTGCATGATGGCGCGTTGGTCGGTCACGCTGTTCTGGATAGCCAGGGTCGATGAAATGATCTCGGGCGACGTGCCGAAGTGGTGGAACTCGCCGCCAGGCAGAGGAAGGATGGCTACCGTGAGGTCGTTCAGGGCTGCATCCTTTATCACGGGGTTCTGGCCCAAAGTCAGACCGAACTCCGAGTACAGGTCGTAGGTCGATGGGTAGCCGTTACTCTGGGCCGATGGGGCGGAGCGCTGCATCAGCAGGTCCAATGCCCTGTCGGAGAGTAGCCATATACCTATGTCCATCAGCGACAGATGGTCGGTGGCAAGTGCGTTGAGGGTCTCGACCGAAGGTTTCTGCAGCATGTGGTCCAGCACGTCGGGCGACTTGCGCTTCGAGATGAACACGCCGTGGTTCTTGGCCAATGTCGGTTCGACCCACAGGCCGTAGCACACCACGTCCGCTTCGGGGATCTCCTGCAGTGGTTGGTTGGCGCGTATCAGCACGTCGCCGCTCACTATCATGGTGGTCAGGCTCTTGGGGGCCTTGGCCATGATTTGTTCGTACAGCGGGATCTGCAGGTCGATGAGGGACTGACCGAGGCGTTGACCCCTCATCCAGCGGAAGACCGGGATAGGGGTCAGTATCTTGCCCGAAGGGGCATAGGCAGGCAGACGCCGGCTCTGTCCGCCCGCGTGTACTATAATACAACGTTCGCCGGGCTGGATAAATCCGGTCCGACGTGCTTCCTGTATGGTCCATGTAGTGCCGCCACCAGACCCTAACTTCTGCCCAATGGGGTCGTTGGTGCAAAACCATTCCTGATGATTGCTGAGAGTTACTTCATGATAACAGCCTACCAGGTTAGGCGGCAGAGATAAAAGTTTCTTCATTTTTTAGAGAAAAAAAGAGAGTCGGCTAAGGACGTGATGAAACTCCCTAAATGTACGATTTGAGGTCCGCTTCGCCTCCGTAATCTTCCTTTCGATGACAAGTGCCCAGAATCTCGACACTCGGAGCATCTGCTCTGCGAGGTGGTGTCCATAACATTGCTGTTACCCCTTTCAAGGATTAAGAACGTCACGCAGGCTGGTAGCCCGCCATCGGCTAACGGTGTTCCTCGGTTCTGTGTAAATGCTGAGTTTCCCAATCTACATATCACCGACTCTCTGGCGCAAAGATAAAGCGATTTTTCGACTTCTCCAAATTATTCAGCCAAAAATAGAGCAAAACTGCGCATTTCGCCTTCAAAATATGCCCTACAGCATTTTGCGGTAACGGTTGCACAGCATTCGGCGAGGTTATTTCTCCGCTTCTTCGTCCCAAACTTCGGTGATTTGGTCCATGTCGATGCCCAATAACCGGGCGCGGCGGAAGACTTCGGGCAGAGTCTCGTGCAGGAACTCTTCCCGTTGTCCTTTCTGCAATTTCCTTTTGGCGTTGGCGCAGACAAAGTATCCGATACCGCGTTTCTGATATACTATTTCCTCGCGTTGCAGCACCTCCATGGCGTGTATCACAGTGTTGTAGTTTATTTCGTAAGTGACGGCCAACTCGCGCACACCTGGTATGCGGTCCTCTGCCTGGTATGTGCCACGCAGTATCTCCTCGCATATCAGGTATGCGACCTTGCCGAATATGGTTTTTTCGTTTGATGAAATCATATCGTATGGTATTAAATCCAGACCCAACTGTTGTTGGCGGGTTGCCAGTGCTTCAATATATAATAATTGACAATGGTAAGCAGAGTGGCGAGTGGTAGCCATAATCCGTAAACCACGATCAGATGATCTGTAGAATGAAACAATACCGTACCGAATATTATAGCTATAAACATGCCGATTATCACGAGCACGTGTTTCTTGAACAATAAGCAAATGGTCGAAGAAAGGGTCATGAAGCAGTATAGTGTTATCATATAATCGGCCGAGAACATGCTGTGGTCATTGGTAAATGTGACATTGGTCAATGAATAGAGCCAGTTGCCCCCAAACTGTAATGTGACAGCGGAGAGCAATAAGAAGAAAATGCCTTTTAGTATATAGTAGGCATATCGAGTCCCGGTGGATACAGGGAGAAGATGAATGAACTTCAACCCTGACTGCATTCTTAATGTTTGAAAAAACGCTAATCCAATTAGAATGAGGTTATAGTCATGATTGCGTATTTGTGAGGGGTGGTCATGTATATGGACCCATTGGATCAGCATGATTGTAATTGTAAATATAAATACTGAGAAGAGTATTTCGTATAGGTCATATTTCAAGAAATTCTTGTATCGATTCATAGTGTTTTGATTTTTTTGTGTTGTTTGTATAGAGTCGTGGGGGTGGAGAGCTACCAATTCTTAATAGTTCGTGCGATGAATCATTGCTGCTTGTTGTTGACGTACTCGAACAGCATCTCGACATTGACCGATGTCTCCTCGTCACGGTCGGTTCGGCGTGCTATGTATCTGTCTCCCTCCAGGCTTTTCTCCGTGTAGAGTATTTCGCCTGTAGGATTAGGTCCGAAGTAGTAGTCTGTCGCCAGTTGTTCGGTACTTGCGTTGATCAGCAACTGCTTGTTTCCTATGATGGTAATGTGGTCCAGCAGGGCTTCGATGTCTTGCACCTGATGGGTTGAGATAATTATGGTCCTGTCTTCGTGCATACATTGGGCTATTACCCGGCGGAACTGTCGTCGGGAGGGGATGTCCAGACCGTTGGTCGGTTCGTCCAGCAGCAGGATGCGGGTATTGGCAGCCAGGGCGAAGCTTGTCATGGCTTTCTTTTTGTTGCCCATCGACAGGGTTGCAAGCTTCATATTGTACGGCAATCCGAACTCCTGCAGGCAGAAGTCGAGCATCTCCTGGCTGAAGTCCTTGTAGAAGGGACTGTATATCTCCACAAATTTCTTGAACGAATAGTTGGGCAGTGCCAGTTCTTCGGGTACCAGGTACAGGCGTTCCAGCAGTGCTTTGCTTCTTTCGTCCGATGGCAGACCGTCTATCTCGATTGTGCCGGATTGAGGTCGCAGCATACCGCTCATCAGGTTGAGGAGGGTTGATTTGCCTGTGGAGTTTTTACCCAACAGTCCATAGATGCTGTTCCCTTGCAGCTCCAATGAGAAGTGATCGAATACTTTCTGACCGGATAGTCTATAACCGAATGTCAGATCTTTGATGTTGATCATAGTCAATTAATTTTTAGTGAATGTTGTTGAAATATTGGTTGTTTTTAGTCTATTATTTTTGCCCTGAATATCCGCTTCAGATAGTTGATTGTGATATTTTGAGCCTTTTGACATAGTGTCATAGTTAAATATGACGGTGCAAATATAATTCCTTTGTTTTGTTTCTGCAATAGCAAGGGTGAAAATTAACGTTTATTAACGTTGTTTGATGCTTCTTTCAGACCAACTCATTGTTGGTCTTGCCAAAGTAATTGCGTTTGTGAGGTCGCACTGAAAGTGCAATAGATCATAGCCCAGGGTACCCCGTAGCCAGGAGGAGTTCGCCCATACTCTAAGTTTGCACCGTATTATTCCTCCAATTCAAGGGTTGCGATTGCTCCAAGAGGACGGTTTTACGATGCTGCCTTTTCAAGGCGTTTGCCCTCTATATACAACAAACCCAGGACGTTGTCCTGGGCTGTTCGGTATTGCCACTTCGTGGCGTTACTTTTACTGTCTTTTTCCTCTCCTGATTGCTATTATCAAGACAATCAACACCAAGACCAGTGTGGCTGTATTCAGCAGGAAGGAGACGGTGCTTAATTCTGCATACCACAAACAGATGTTCGCTACAAGCATGAGGGCGACAATGACAATCAGGATATAACAGTATTTTTTCATAGAGAATGAATATTACTCAATTTTACAAGCCTTTTTGAATGAGAAAGTTTCGCAAGCCTCCGCTTGCGAAACTTCTGTAAAGATTGTTTTATTTTTTCTTTTCCTCAACCATCTGGATTGCCACGACGCCGTTTTTGGAGCGTGGATTTTCAGGGAAGGGGCGATTCGGGTCATCCCCTCGGAAGGAAATCTGGCCGCGGTATTGTTTCTGGCTGACAATATAGCGAAGGAACTTGTCCTGAGCGATATACGTGGTGTCGATGTCCTTGTCCGTCTTAGTATCCTTGCCCGCCTGTCGTTGTCGATTGGCGGGCTTGATTCGTGTAGCTGGTGACTTGATTAATTCACCGATATATGTCCATCCTCATCGCATTCCACTTCCAGTTCAACGACACCGTTTTTGGAACGAGGATTGTCCGACATGGGGCGTTTGGGGTCATCGCCACGATAAGAGGTGCGGCTCTTGTAACGTTTCGCCTGTGACAAGAAATTCTCCACGTGATTGTCGGGGAGTACGAACCGGTTGTCGATTGCCTCACCCGTCTTTTTGATTTTGCCCACGGCATGAATGACATAGAGCGAGTCGTTGGCATGTTTCAAGGCCTCGGCTGCCTCGCGTTCCTTTCGGATTTGTTCCTCGCGTTCCTTTCGGATTCGTTCGAGGTCGATTTCGCCGTAAGCGCTGCGCAGCGGTTCAAGCAGGTAGTTGTTGAAGTCGGAGGTTCTTTTGAAATCGCGGAATTCGTTGTATTTTCGCAAGACGCGACCCTCTCGGTCCAATGCTTCGTAGTGAGGAATGCCGTTGAACTGGAAGAGATTCTTGTACTGGATAAATTCCTCCTGCGGTATGCGATAGGAGTCTTCGTCGGCCAAATATTCGGCCACAAACTTGTCGTAGGTCTTC
>JAILKE010000091.1 GCA_024694125.1 Bacteroidales bacterium | reverse complement strand
GAGCGTACCCGTGCTGGCAAGCCTTACTTCTCAGTAGCTTCTGGTGGCGGTACAGGCCGTACATTGCACCCAGATAACATGGCCGCAGGTCCTGCTTCTTACGGTATGACCGACACCATGGGCCGTATGCACTCATCTGCCCAGTTCGCAGGTTCCTCTTCAGTTCCTGCACACGTCGAGATGATGGGCTTCATGGGCATGGGCAACAACCCAATGGTAGGTTGCACCGTAGCCGTTGCCGTTGCCGTAAGCCAGGCTCTCAACAAGTAATCATCTGATAATTACTGAAATATATATATCCTTGCAGGGTCCGCCTTGCAAGGATTTTTTTTGTCCTATTTCGCGCTTTTGTAGAAGAATGATTTGTGCCGGATCTCGAACATGGAAATCCGGCACAAATTCTTTATACTCAAAAAAAGTCTCGTTGATAGAAATTCTATAGTATGGCGGGGGCGCTACTCGTATCGAATGGCCTCGATAGGGTCGAGGTTGGCGGCCTTCTTGGCGGGGATGTATCCGAACAGGACGCCTATCAGGGTGCAGACCGCAAAGGACAGGATGATGGACCAACCCGGAATGGAGGTGGGCAGGGCGAAGAGCGAGGTGGCAATCTGGCACAGGCCGAAGCCTACCAATATGCCCAGCACGCCTCCCGTCACGCTGATCAGTATCGACTCAATGAGGAACTGGATGGAGATGTCGAGCCCGCGAGCGCCGACCGACATGCGCAGACCTATCTCCTTGGTGCGTTCGGTGACCGATACGAGCATGATGTTCATGATGCCTATGCCAGCCACGAGGAGGGAGAAGGCAGCTGCTACGACCAGAATCAGTGTGATGCTGTCCATGGTGCTGGACATGGTCTCCATCATCTCGGCCTGGCTATGTATGGTGAAGTCATCGTCGGCATCGGCCTTGAGTTTGTGATTGTTGCGCAATATGGTGGTGAGTTCGTCGATGGCCTGGTCGGTCATCTCCTCGGTCAATGCCGAGCAATTGATGCTGGAGAAGTAGGTCTGGGCCAACAGACGCTTCATGACGGTGGTATAGGGCATGATGAGCAGGTTGTCCTGATCCATGCCGAAGGAGTTGTAGCCCTTGGACTTGAGCACACCGACGATGCGGACCGGCATGGACTTGAAACGGATGGTCTTGCCCACTATCTCTCCGCCATCGGGAAAGAGTTCCTTGGCTACGGTCTGACCTATCAGGCAGACCTTGGCGGCCGACTGGACGTCCTGCTCGGTGAAGCAGGTACCCTCCTCGATGGTCCATTGCTTGATGTCCATATACTCGAGACTCTCGCCATAGACCGACGTGTTGGTGTTGTTGGCGCCGTAGATAACCTGACCGCTCGATGATACTTCGGGCGAGGTGTACATGATGTACGATGCCTGGTCGCGGATAGCCTCGTAGTCCTCCATCTTGAGGGTCTGCATCGACGATGGGTCCTGTCGGACACCGCCTCGCATATCGGCACCGGGGCGCACCATGATGATGTTGGTGCCCATCTGCGAGATGTTCTGGCGGACGCTCTCCTTGGAGCCTTGTCCGATGGCCATCATGACGATGACCGCCGCCACGCCGATGATGATGCCCAACATCGAGAGGAAGGAGCGTCCCTTGTTGTTGGCAATGGCCTTGACCGCTACGCGGAAGGTCATGCCGAGCAGGGTGGTGCGCGCTACGATGTAGAGCGCTACTGCTATGATTATGGTGATGATGAGGAATATCATAATAATATTTTTAGGGAGAAACGGGGAACTCCGTACGGCGAAGATGAATCGGGGGACGAAGTTCCGGATAGCTTAATCAACCGGTTTGGGCAATGCCGCCAGGGCGGTAGCTGCATCCAGGATATTGTCGTTGTAGGTGTCGCTCTTGATCTGTCCGTCGCGTAGGAAAATGTTGCGCGAGGAGTATTGGGCAATCTCGGGGTTGTGAGTCACGAAGATGATGGTGTGACCCTCGCGATGTAGTTTCTGGAAGAGGACCAGCATCTCGAACGACGTGCGGGTGTCCAGGTTGCCGGTAGCCTCGTCCGCCAGCAGGATGGTGGGGTCATTGACCAATGCACGGGCTATGGCGACGCGTTGCATCTGGCCGCCGGACATCTGGTTGGACTTGTGTTCCAGCCGATCACCCAGACCTACTTCTATCAGCGCCTTGACGGCCCGTTCGCGGCGTTCCTGGGCCTTGACCTTATTGTTGTACATCAGGGGTAGTTCGACGTTCTCGACCGCGGTTGTCTTGGCCAACAGATTGTAGTTCTGGAAGATGAACCCAATCTTGCGGTTGCGTAGCTTGGCGCGTTGGTTCTTGGTCATGGTCCGGACCGGCACGCCATCCAGCAGATATTCGCCCGATGTAGGCGTGTCCAGGCATCCCAGTTGGTTGAGCAGGGTCGATTTGCCCGAACCGGAGGTGCCCTGTATGGTGACGAACTCACCCTCGTATATCTTGAAGCTCACACCGCGTAGGGCCTTAACCACTTCGTCACCCACCTGGAACTCGCGGCGCACGTCTTGTAGTTCGATGACTACTTTCTTATCTTTCGTATCCATTTGTTTTCCTATGCTTTTATTGTTTGCCGATGACCGTTGGGGAAAATAGAATTTATTTCTTCTTGTTGGGCGGACCGGGCATGAATGGGTTATTGGTCGATTGTTGGGCGTCGTCCTGTTGTCCCTCCTGAAGGACCTTGGCCTCGTTGATGCAGGTGGCCCCTTCGTTGATGCCCGATATGATTTCGGTCAATACACCGTTGGAACATCCCACTTCGACAGGAATGGCTTTGAGAGTGTGCCCCTCCTTGACCCATAGTTTGGCTTGACCCGCACAGTCCTGGATCGAGTCGCCCGGTTCGACCATAGTCTCCTTCGGGGCGAAGCGCAGGGCCTTGGCGCTGACCGTGAGCACATCATTGCGCTCCAGCGTATAGATATTGACGCTGGCGGTCAGACCGGGCTTGAGTTTCAGGTCGGGATTGGGAGCCGCGATGACTACCTCGTAGGTGACCACGTTGCTCTCCGTCGTGGCCTCCTGGCGCACCTGGGTGACCGTACCCTCGAATGTGTCGTTCGGATAGGCATCGACCGTGAATGTTACCCGTTGGCCCTCCTTGACGCCACCGATGTCTGCCTCATCTACATCGGCTATGACGCGCATGTCCGTCAGGTCCTGAGCGATGATGAAGAGGGTAGGTGTGGTCATCGAGGCGGCTACGGTCTGTCCCTGTTCCACCTCGCGGCTCAGTATCACGCCGTCTATCGGGCTGGTGATGGTAGCATATCCGAGGTTGGTCTTGGCCTCATCGACCGATAGTTGTTGTGCCTGGCATGCCGCCTTGGCCTGGTCGTAGGCGAGCGTGGCGCTCTCGTATTCGTCGTCCGAAATGAACTGCTTGTCGTGCAACTCCTTCATGCGTTCCAGGTTCTTCTCCTGGTATCGGAAGTCACTCTGGGCCGATGTGAGTTGAGCTTCGGCCGATGCCAGACGGGCGCGCAGGGTCGATTTGTCCAGTTCGGCTATGACCTGTCCCTTCTTGACCTCGTCGTTGTAATCCACATATATGCGGCTGATGATGCCGCTCACCTGGGTACCGACCTCCACCTTGGTTACTGGTTCGATGGTTCCTGTGGCCGTTATGCTGGTGCTGACGTCCCCGCGTTTCACTTGTTCGGTCGAGTAGGTTATGGTGTAGTCCTTACCGCCGCAACTGATCATCAAAGCGCTGCATACGATGGCGCTTGCTAAGTTGATTATTCTTTTCATATGCTTGATCTTTATGTATTCGTTCAGATGGTGTATGTGAGTCTTTCGTGTTGTTGCTCAATGGAATCATAGTCCCGTATAGAATTTCATCAATTGGAGATTGAGCAGGGAGGTGAACTTGCTCTGCAGGGTCTCCTGGCGGGCCTGTAGGTAGGAGTTCTTCTCGGTCAGCAGGTCGATGACGCTCTCCAGTCCTACGCCGTATCGTTCCTCCATCAGCTCGAAACTCTCCTTGGCAGAAGCCTCGCTCTTGATGGCGCTTTCGTATCGGGCCTGGGCGGAAAGGATGTCCAGGTGCAGGGAGGAGATGGTGTTGCATATCTGTAGCCGGGTGTCGGCTTGGTCCAGGGTTGCCGTGGTCTGGGCTATCTTGGCCTTGTTAACCGAACTCCTGGTGCGACGTCCGTCCCAGATGGGTACGCTCAGGCTCAATCCGACAGACTGGTTGAGATTGTCGTTCAATTGCTTGCCGTACGAGCTGGACGACATATTGTTGTTGCTGGTCGATACACCGGCGCTCAGAGACAGAGTAGGTTGGTATGAGGCTTTGGCAATCTTGACGGCCAGTTCGGCGCTCTGTACGTTCAGTTCGGCGGCTTTCAGGTCGGGTAGATGGGTCAGAGCCAGTTGTTGAGCCTCCTCGACCGAAGGGGCTACTGCCAGGACATCGTCGTCCGAGAAACTCTGGTAGTCGATCACAAATTCGGCATTGGTATCGAGTTGGAGCAACTGCTTCAATTGCAGGATGTTCGATGCCTCCGTATTGCGCGCATTGACCAGGTTGTAGTAGTTCTGCTGGTATTGGCTCTCCATCTGCGCCACGTCCAGTTTGCTGCCTTTGCCCACCTCCAGTTTGGACTTGGTCCGTTCCAGTTCCCGTTCGGCTACTTTCAGTATTTCCTCGTCCGTCAGGACTGATTCGTGAGCATAGAGTATCTGATAGTAGGCCTGGATGATCTGCATTTCGATGTTGTTCGATGTCATCTCGGCATTGTACATGTCGCTCTGATGGTTCAGCTTGCTCTGTCGGAGGCTGTTTATGTTGTTCTGTCCGTCGTACAACGTTACGCTCAGGTTCAGGTTGTAATTGCCGTTGTAGGTTGGGTTGGTGCCCGATTCCACTTGACTATTGGCTCCGGTTCCCGTGGTGATGGTCCCTTGATTGGTTTGGGTCCAATACAGGTTCTGAGCGGAGTTGAAAGTCAGGGAGGGGAAGAATGCGGCGCGGTCCGTTTTGATATCTTCGGCCGAACTGAGTGCCGTCTGAGCTGCCTGTTGAATCTGGATGTTGTTCTCCTTGGCGTAGTTGATGCAGTCATCGAGAGACCAACTGCCTTGTGCCATAGCTTGATTCATTGTGCCCACCAGGGCTGTTGTCAAGCACAAAATTTTACTTATTTTCATATATGCATCTTTTTTTTCTCATTCAACCTTAGGACGCCAACCCGTTCGAAAAGTTTATTGTTTCAGACCAATATTAACAAAAATTAAATGTTCCATGGTGCCCGTAGGTCGTAGTCAAAAAGTAGGTCTCTTGTTCAGCGCCAGTTACGAATGGTAATAGAAAATTGGCTTGAAATACAAGCGAATGGTGTAAAATATATAATATATAGTAATTCGCTGGAAAATAATGGCTTTTTTAGGCCGAAAAGGGATAAGTGGTCGGAGGAGTCGAAATGACTTCTATTAATCTATGTGCACGGTGTCATTGGTGTCACGGTGTCATGGTGTCATTAAGGAAATGAGATGTTTTATATATGTGTGAGCTTCCACCCATGAATGGCAGGAAAGTCTCGTTGGCTACATGGTATCGTGCGTTTCCTTAAAAAGCATTGAAAACGACTACCGCCAGGCAACAGATGGTCGCCACAACGAACAGATTATACCCGCGCCAGGCCGCCAGGATGCCCAGCAGAAGGGCTGCTGTACCGGCCCAGGGAGAGTCGGTCGCCTGGATGATGGCAGGGAAAGTCATGACCGCCAGGGTGACGTAGGGGACATAGTACAGGAAGCTGCGTACGAAGCGATTCGTGATGCGGCCTCGTATCAGCAGGATGGGCAGCAGACGGACCATATTGGCCGTGATGGCGGTGAGAGCCAGATACCAGATGAGTTCAGAGGTTGTCATTGTCAATGTCTTGTGGTTGGATGGGACGGATGATGGCTGCCGCCGCCGCAATGATGACGGTCAGCAGGATGGTGCGTGTGCCATTGCTCAATGTGCTGATGATGGGGAGGATGGCGCACAGGCCGCTCAGGGCGAAACTGGCCATGACCGCTACGGCTATGCCGCGGTCCTGCCGGGAGGGCGGTACGATGATGGCTATGAACATGCCGTACAGTGCCACGCTCAGAGCCGAGACCACCTGTTCGGGCAAGATGTCGCCCGCCACGATGCCGCTCGCCGTGCCGGCTGCCCACATCAGACCCGCCACGATGGTCGCACCGAGAGGATAGGAGGGCGGTAGTTGTCCGGGATAGGCTATCGAGATGCCGAAGACCTCGTCGGTCATACAACATCCGACCAGCAACCGCTTCCACAGGGGCGTGCGCCGGGCTACCTTCTGCGTCAGTGAGGTGCTCATCAACAGGTAGCGCAGATTGGTCACCACCGCCATGCCTATCACTTCGACCATAGTAGCCTGTATGGCGATGACAGAGTATGCTCCGTACTCGCCCGCCGAGGCACGCGTCAACAGGCTGCTGGCAAAACCCAGCCACGCCGGTATGCCCAGATTCCGTGCGATGATGCCCAACGAGAAGGCTACGGCATAGTATCCGATGCCGATGGGGAGCCCATCACGCATTCCCTGCACCAGTGGAGTGCCACGACGGAAACGATGGGGGAGTCTGTTTGCGATTTGCTGATTGAACATTTATGCTATTTACTTTTTTATTTAGCCAATATGCTTCGGGCAATAGTGCCACAAAGTGCGCAAAGTTAGTAATAATTCTCGACAATAGCAAATTTCGGTCTATGAGGGTCACCATTGGAGTGCATTTTGGGTTTATCTGCGAAATGCACTTCACATTAGAAGCGCCTTATTGTGGATTAAAGTTTATCGGTCAAGGGTTAATGAATCGTCCATTCCCTCCATGAAAAATTGGTCTGGATATATATGCTGAACTTGAATTGTTAAAATATCATTGTGCCCGTCATTTTTTCATCTTAACATTTGCACAATTCAACGATTATTTGTACCTTTGCGCCAAAACAGCAACTAATTGAAATGAAATATATAATCTGGGATTTGGACGGCACATTGATGGACACACTTCAAGATCTGGCCGATGCCGTCAACTATGCGATGAAGCAATACAATATGCCTCAACACAGCATAGATGCAATCAGACAATATGTGGGTAATGGCGTGCGACGGTTGATGGTACTGGCCGTGCCGCAGGGAGAGCAGAATCCCCATTTCGATGATGCATTTGCGGCTTTCCGATCCTATTATATGGAGCATTGCAAGGACCATACCTGTCTCTATGCCGGCATAGCCGAGACTCTCGCCCAGTTGCGGCATGAGGGCTACCGTATGGCCGTGGTGAGCAACAAGATGCAATCCGGTGTGGATGAACTCTATGCTCAATACTTCGCCGATACGATTGAGGTGGCGATAGGTGAGAGGCCCAATGTGGCACGCAAGCCTGCCCCGGATATGGTATATGCCGCGATGGAGGCCTTGCAGGCTCGACCCGAAGAGACGGTCTATATAGGCGACTCGGATGTGGATCTGTCCACGGCTCGCAATTCTGGTTTGCCATGCATCTCGGTCCTGTGGGGTTTCAGGGACAAGGATTTTCTCACGGCACATGGAGCTACTCATTTCGCCCAATCTCCTGCGGATATTGCTTCGATTCTCAAGGAAATTGAAAATTGAAAGTTGAAAATTGAAAGTTGAAAATTGAGAATTGAAAAACTCCCAACCGTTCAAAGATAACTGAAAATAGACAAATAATACAATAACCAAAAAAATTGTAAATAGTAAATTGTCAAATTGTAAATTTTATCAATTATCAATTGTCAATTTTTAATTTTTAATTAAAATTACCCCCTACCTATGAAAAAACATCTTTCTTTGCTGTTGGCTCTATGTATGAGTGCCGCGGCGATGGCACAGAATGAAACAGATCAGCCGTTCAATGGCATGGTTTCGGACATTACAGGTACTCCGTTGCGAGGCGTACGCGTCTATGTGTTGGACAAGAACTATGTGGCCAAGAGCGACCGCAAGGGCCGTTTCGGACTGACCAATGTTAAGCCCACGGACACCCTGCATCTCGTCTATCGCAAGGTCCAATACGATATACCAGTAGCTGGGCGCAAGAGTCTGCGCGTCCGTCTGGGAGACCAGATCTCGCCCGATGCGGTCGAGGATCAGGAACTGGTCGATATAGGCTATGGGTTCGTGAGCCGCCGAGAACAACTCACATCGAGCAGCGGTATATCCGGCGAAGTGTTGCGCCGCACCGGCGAGACTCACCTGCTACCCGCCCTGCGTGGCCTGGTACCAGGTCTGAACATCCAGGCATCGGGCCAACCTGGTGGAGATGCAACGGTCACCATACGCGGTGTGAAGAGTCTGATGCTCAGCAACGAACCGCTCTACATCGTGGATGGTGTGGTGGTATCGTCACTCGATTTCATCAACATATATGACGTCGAGAGCGTCGAGGTGATGAAGGATGCATCAATCTACGGTTCGCGTGGTGCCAATGGCGCAATATTGGTGCATACGCGCAAAGCAAATACCAAGAAGTAACCATATAATTTTCAATATTTTATTTTATAATCAAAATTAATGAAGTTCATTACTCATATGCAGATTTTGAGTTTTACGTCGATGATTGTCGCCGTGACGACGTCGTTGGCTTCGTGTACCCAGTCGGTCGAGGCCGAAACATACAGTGATGTGACATTCGACAGTACTACTCTCTATTCGCGATTGATCGTGGATAGCCGTATCAGCGACTTCTACGCCAACAAGAAACAGATGGGGTTCAATGCCTACGATGCATCGGGCAATAAAATCCGTGAGAATGCCGGCGGCTCTAAACTCAAATTTGACTATGTGCCCGGTCTGGTAGCCAAGGCTCTCATCGAGGGAGCTGAGTACTACAAGGACTCCACGTTCGCCCGTAGTTGGTTCTATACGGTACAGGATTATGCCAATACATACGTCGAGTCCGTCCCCACGACAGGTGGTAGCCTGGACAACCTCAATGCCGCCAAGATGTACCCTGCCCTGTACGACCTGACGGGCGAGGGTGGCGCCTTTGCCGACATAGCAGATAGCCAGACGCGTGACAATGCCTGGAAGGCTATGCAGAATGCCATCAAGGGTCTGGCCGATGCCAATGAGAACTACGTAATCAAGCCTTCGGTCAGCGAGGTGGCCGCCGGTGGTTGGTACCACAAGAGCAGCTACCCGAACCAGATGTGGTGCGACGGTCAGTATATGGGACCCGCTCTGCTCGGTTCCTTGCAGAAGTATGGCCTGCACATAGGGGAGGATGACTGGAAGACCATCACCTTGCAATTCGACATCACCTGGCACTACCTGTGGGATGCCGACAAGCAGCTGTTGTGGCACGCCTTCTCGGCAGATCCGACCGGTTCGGCGGCTTCGTGCTGGGCTGATCCCGAGACTTGCCGTTCGGCCGAGTACTGGGGTCGAGCCTGCGGATGGTATTTCCTCGCCCTGGTCGATCTGATCGAGATGATGCCCGATGGTATAGTCTATGAACCGACCCAGTCTTCGCTCACGGGTTACAGTATCGATTGCCGCGAGCGCCTCATGGAGTACCTCGCCGACCTGGCCGCCGGCCTCAAAGCCCGTCAGGATGCCCAGACGGGATGCTGGTACCAGTTGCTGGCCTATGATGGTACGTTCGGCGCCGATTCGTACCGCGGTAAGTCGTACGATATGACCTACAACTACCTGGAGAGTTCGGCTTCCGCCATCTTCACCGCTACCTATCTCAAAGCCGTGCGTCTGGGTTACCTGCCAGCCGACGTCTATCTGCCCGTGGGCAAGCGCGGTTATCAGGGCTTCGTCGAGCAGTTCGTCAAGCAGCGCGCGGATGGTACCTACACATTGGTCAATAGTTGTGCCTCGGCAGGCCTGGGTGGTAGTAGCAAGCGTGAGGGTTCGGCTGTATATTACCTGCTCGGAAGTGATGTGACCCGTGTGACCGACTATACTGAAGGTAAGGTCCTGGGCGCCTTCATACTCGCCGCGGTGGAGTATGAACGTATGCAACAGAGTGCCAGCCAGTCGGGTGGTGCTACCGCCATCCAGTCCATTCAGGCCTCCGACCGCAAGCTCCGCACGGCATGCCGCTATACCCTGGATGGGAAACCCGTCAGCGCTGGTGCCGATAAGGTTATGTTTGTCATCAATCGGTGATTCGTAATTTTAGCCGACAATCGGTTAGTAATAAGGCCAAAACGGCCGACTTTGAATGACGGTCATGTCGTTCGTCGATAAAATCGTGTCGTTTGTCGAAAATATTTGGCGATTATCGTATAACTCCCTATCTTTGCACTGTCTTTTAGATGGAAGATTTTTAAGACAGTTAATTATTTGGGACATAAAAAGAGTGTATCGAGCCAGAACGGCTGATACACTCTTTTTACATATCGTCGGTAGATGGTTACTTGGCGATGGAAACGGCGTCGGTAGCTTCGCCCAGACCGCCCATCCAGTTGGCACAACGTACAGACCACTTGTCCGAGGGGTGTGCATCGGCAGGAAGACGATAGTTGGCATCGGTCGTGAAATCAACTACATGGCCATTGCGCACGATGGCGTAGAGCAGAGCCTGTGGATTGTGTCGCCATGAGAGTTTGCCACGCTTGACGCGGAATGACTCGACCGGAGACACTTGCGCGGTGTATAGGGTAGGGTCCCAACCATCCTCGGCACCCATCACCAGGGCAATGGTGTAGCGTTCTGCCTCCTCGCGAGTCAGACTCGGTACATTGCAATCATCGTGACCTCCGAACGACGTCTTGCGACCCGACAGGTCAACGGGATTGCCCTTGGCATCACGGCTATTGTACTCGGCAAATCGGGAAGGATAACCAGCCTTGCCCATCTCGTCCCATCCGATGGGCTTCGGGATGATCTCCATCACGGTATTGAGGAAGAGTGCGATAGGAGTGCCCTGACCCCATGGACGGCCCAGCGTATAGCTTCCGTCGCCATTCTCTCCGTCACTCACGATGCGGCATCGGTCGAAGATATAACCATACTTGCGAGGCTTGGACGGAACGGCGAGATAGCCTCCCTTGGTGCGTAGGGTGACCTGGTTGTACCACACGTCACCCTTGCCGCAACAGTAGTCGGTGTTGCCTCGGATCACACCACCCTCGAAATAGTATCGGTTGCGCTGGTGCGAGACGTAGGTGTCCTGGTAGCCCCAGAGACAACACTCCTTGAGGATGGTCTTGTCTCCATTGTCATTGAGCGCAATGTCACGACCATGACGGTCTCCCATCGAGGTGCGGATGCTGATGCCCTGCATATAGGTATGGTGAACGTAGCGGCCCAGATTGAGCACGTCACTCTTGCTGATGCCTTCCAGTGGGCTGGCCTCGTTGAACCCGTTATTCCACGTGGCTGGTGGAACGGTATTGGTGAATCCCGTGGTCTGATAGTCCTCGCCGATGATGCTGACATAGGGAGTCCTGAGCACGGTAATGGGGCTGGGGTACATCTGCCCATTTCCACCCTTGACCATACGGCTGGAATCGGCGGGGATGACGTAGTCGCCCGAGAGGATGAAGATGCGGTAACGGCTCGTCGTGTCGGGACGGCTATTGGCCGCCGCAATGGCCTCGGCGATCGATCCGTCGCGCGGAACGACGAAGTCATAGAGTCTCTTGGTGGGATTGTTCAACTGATCGGCCTCATCGGCCGCTAATGCACTCAGACAAATAGAAAGGAGTGCTCCGAACAGAATAGTCTTTTTCATAAGCAACTTTACATTTGGGTTATTTCTTTTGTTTGGGTCTTCGTCTCGTTGTAAGTTTGGTGTGGTTGTATCTCTATTCTATATATTTCTCTTTCCTTTTTGGTTTTATCGTTATTCGTCTTCGTTTTTTGTCTTTGTACGAAGATTTTCGTCTTCGTTTTCGTTATAACTTTGTCCGTAGTGGAACCTTGGTGACTCCACTACGGATTGAAGTTTTGTTTTTACTTGACATATATTACCTTGCCGGCACGCATGTAGAACTTACCATGCTGTATCGTGCGTACGGTGCGGCCTTGGAGGTCGTAGGTACGAGCAATGGATTGGTCCGCATTGGCCACCTCATCTATACCTGCTGATTCACCCTGGAACAGGATGAGGAAGAGGTTGATGGAGTTGCCTTTGGTGAGCGTATAGGTGGTACCTGCCGTGGCTTGGAAGGAATATTGGCCATTGTCATCAAGCGTCTGCTTGGTGCCGTCCAACTTGATCTGTTGTCCTGCGGCCGAGGTTGTTCCGCCGAAGATGAGGGTGACGGTGCAATCCGATGTAGGTTGGATGAGTATCTGTGTCGAGCTTTCCATCTTGACGCACATGGTGTAGGTGGTGCCGCCGTAGGTGACGGAGCCCTTGCCGTTTGAGTAGTTGCCCGTTACGGTCACCATCTGGCTGGATGGAGTCTTGTCGGTAAAGTGGCAGATGACTTGTCCAGAGATGGTCTCTCCGCCGGTCTCGCCTCCTGTCTCTCCGCCAGTTTCCCCACCGGTCTCTCCACCGGTCTCACCACCTGTACCATCGGAGGTAGCGTTGTAGAAGCCCGTGAGCGTCGAGGTGTAGGTCTGTATGGCACTGGTCAATTCCGAAATGACGTCATAGTTGCTGTCCTCGGCATCGTCAAAGGTCCACGTGAAGTCTCCGTGCTGGCATCGGCCTGCTCCTAATGTGCCGGTCAGCAGGGCGGGAACATCGGTCGCCTCGTGACATGTATAACCACTGTACATCAACGTTGCATCGGTATCGAAATTGCTATATGTCGCACCGCCTTGGAGTGCGGTTACGGTAGCTGGAACCTGCTGGGTGCGGTCGGTCACCACATAGGCGTCGAAGTGTTGTGAATAGGTAGCATCGCCCTCTACGTAGGGCTCAAAGCTCTTCTGCCCGGTCATATAGTTGCCGTAAGCCTTGATGATGCCGCCATCCTCGCTCGAGAAGGTGCCCTTGGTATCATCACTTGAACCGACTCCATTGTGTATGTCCGAGCCCTGCTTGGAGATGAGCATCGGATACTTGCAATTGCGGAAGTAATTGCACTCGACCCAAACGTCGGAACCCGTGGTCGAGCCTACACCATACTTGCTGTTTCCGTCGAAATAGTTATTGTACACGTGTACGCTCATGGTGCGTATGCGTGGATGACGGCTATCCGAATGGTCGAACCAGTTGTGGTGATAGGTGATGTAGTTGGGGCCCGATTCGGAGGTCATGCCGCACAACGAGGCCTTGCCGCTATCCCACAGGTGATTGTACGACATGGTGCAGTACTTCGAGTCGCCCTTGATGTCGAGCGTTCCGTCGCCCTTGGCCTGGTCACTGTCCGAACCTGGATTGCCATAGAAGAGGTCGAGGTTGTGTATCCATAGGTTGGAGTTGTCGGTGTCCATCGATACGGCATCGTCCATGAACCACATGATGGCGAGGTTGCGGAGTTCGACCGAACAGGCATTGCGCATCAGGAATCCGAAGCCATGTATCGTGGCATCGTTGCCCACTCCCTCTATCGTGATGTTGAGTTCGGAATAGGCGTTCTTGCCCTTGATCTGCAGACCCTCGGATGAAGACGAGAAGTGGTCCATGTCGCTAGCAGACAATTTGCCGATGATGCGGAAGTCGATAGGTGTCTTGTCATAGCCTTTCTGGTACAGGTCTATGATGCTCTGCATGCCGGTGGCCGTTGTCGTGCCTCCATTGCTATTGGTGATGACGTCTGTCTGGATGGTCTTGGCATTGCCGGACCATATATAGAGTACCTTGGCTCCGGATTTGAGCGTACCGTCATTGTTGTAGGCTCCGATGCCCTTGCTCGGATCAAAAGTAGATGAGGCGGTATTGAAGTGTGCAAAGCCTCCTCGGTCGTGTGCCGCAACGTCAAAGAGGTCGGTCTCGGCCGCCATGTCGGTCATCTCGCCCGATGCATTGACCGGGACGACCTTCATCTGGTATTGGCCCTGTGCAATGCCCAGTACATCGGCTCGGCCGTAGGTGGTGTAATCGCGCACCAGCATACTGTCCAGCTGGGTGTAGGCATCTGCCCCCGATGCCCGGTAATAAACGTGATAGTTAGTGGCTCCCTCTACGGGTGCCCATGTGACATAGCCACTCTCGAACCATCCGCCCGACGACAATATGGAAGTGACATCGGCAGAGGCTATTTGGGATGAAGCCAATAGGAATAATAGAGAAATACTGATCTTGTTCATAATATGAGATAATAAGGATTATGGTTAGTTTTTTGGTTAGTTTCTTGGTTAGTTAGGTTGTTGTAACCTGCCGTAACCTATTGTAACTTGTTGCTTTTCATTGGATGTTGCACTCGATAGACTATATTATGGATTTCGGCCCGTCTAATGTGGTACAACCTGGGATGGGAGAAGTTCTCCCGTTTAAATGATGACCCTGAAACTACAACTCTCAACGTCTGCCCCCGCAACGGGAGGCTTGACCTTGGATAGGTTCAGGTCTATATGTGCAATGTCGGGCCAACGTTGTTGTAGGGCTGATATGATGCGTCCGGCTACGTGTTCGAGCAAGGCTGATGGCTGATGCATCTCCCTTTGGATCAACTCAATGACCTCGGCATAGCTGATGGTGTCTGTCACCTGGTCGGTTTGCATGGCCCGGCTTACGTCTGCCTCGATACTACAATCTATGCGATATTCGTTTCCCACGGAGTGCTCCTGATCGAGCACCCCGTGAAAAGCGTATATGCGGAGATTATTGACGGTAATAATCGTTTTCATCGCTGATTATATGGTCAAAATAATGGTCATTGATTGTAGGATATTGGCCCTGATGCCAACCTTACAGACCCTTGCCGTGGCAGTTCTTGTACTTCAAACCACTACCGCATGGACATGGGTCATTGCGGCCGACGTGTGGTTGGGCGACAATAGGCTTGCGTGGTTGTGGGGTAGGAGCTCCGCCCTGTGGCATGGCACCGGCCGGATTAGGACGATCGGCCAATGCCGAACCCATCTGTGCGTGGCTGGCCTGCATACGGCTGAAATCCTGGCGACGCTCGGGTGCGGCGGTCTTGAACTGGTCACTAGGATGTTGTGGTGCCTGAGCTTCGACATTACCCTCTGCTGGTGGTGGGGTTGGGATATGCAACTGGCTACGCATCAGGATGCGTACGGCTTTGTTGTTCATCTTGGTGACCATGCGCTCGAAGATGCCGTAGCTCTCTACCTTGTAGATGAGGAGCGGATCCTTCTGCTCGTAGTGGGCATTCTGTACGGACTGCTTCAGGTCGTCTAGGTCGCGGAGGTTCTCCTTCCATGCCTCGTCGATGACGTGCAGGATGATGACCTTCATGAAGGTCTTGACGATGTTGTGTCCGTTGGTGTCGGCGGCCTCTTGTAGATTGACTGGAATCTGGTAGATGCGCTTGCCATCGGTGAATGGTACGATGACGTTCTTGATCTGACCACCATCCTTGAATCGTTCGTAGATCTGTACCAATTGTGGACCGATCTTCTCTTCCAACTCTTGACCACGCTTGTTGAAGTTGGTCATAGCGGCATCGTAGATCTTGTCGGCCAGTGCCTCGTTGGACAGACCCTTGATGGAATCCTCGTCCAACTGTATATTGGTGCCAAAGTTGCGGAATGCCTCCATCTGTAGGTTCTCTGCGTCGTTGTCCTGATTGTATTGCTTGACAAGTTCTGATGCAACGTCATAGGCCATGTTCATGAAGTCCACGCCGATGCGCTCACCCATCAGGGCGTGACGACGACGGGTATACACGACCTCACGCTGCTTGTTGAGCACATCATCGTATTCGAGCAGGCGCTTACGGATGCCGTAGTTGTTCTCCTCGACTTTCTTCTGAGCCTTCTCGATGCTGTTCGAGAGGAGTGAAGACTCCAAAACATCATCGTCGGTCATGGCGAACATCTTGCTATCCATCAACTTGGCAATGCGGTCAGTACCGAAGATACGCATCAGATTGTCCTCGAGAGAAACGAAGAATACGGATGAACCTGGGTCTCCCTGTCTGCCGGCACGACCACGCAACTGGCGGTCCACACGACGGCTCTCGTGACGCTCTGTACCGATGATGGCCAGACCACCTGCCGCCTTGATTTCGGGCGACAACTTGATATCCGTACCACGACCTGCCATGTTGGTAGCAATGGTCACGGTGCTGGCCATACCAGCCTTGGCTACGATTTCGGCCTCGCGCTGGTGCAACTTGGCATTGAGCACGTTAGGAATAATGCCGTTCTGGCGGAATGCCTTGTCGAGCAACTCTGAAATTTCGACCGATGTTGTACCGATCAATACTGGACGACCTTGAGCAACATATTCCTTGGCTTGGGCAATAACAGCCTTATACTTGGCACGCTTGGAACGATAGATGCGGTCATCCATATCCTTACGTGCGATAGGACGGTTGGTAGGAATGCTGACCACGTCGAGCTTGTAGATGTCCCAGAACTCGCCTGCTTCGGTCTCGGCAGTACCGGTCATGCCCGAGAGCTTGTGGTACATGCGGAAGTAGTTCTGCAGGGTAATGGTGGCAAAGGTCTGGGTGGTTTGCTCGATCTTGACGTGCTCCTTGGCCTCTACTGCCTGGTGCAGACCATCGCTCCAACGACGACCCTCCATGATACGGCCAGTCTGCTCATCAACAATCTTGACCTTGCCGTCTTCGCTTACGATATAGTCAACATCCTTCTCGAACATCGTGAAGGCCTTGAGCAATTGATTGACGGCGTGTACGCGCTCTCCCTTGACGGTATATTGGTCCATGATCTCGTCCTTCTTGGCCAATTTCTCTTCGTCCGAGAGGGACTTGTCGTGTTCGACTTCGGCTATTTCGCTACCGACATCAGGCAATACGAAGAACTTCGGGTCTTCGCCCTCGCCGGTGAGCATCTCGATACCCTTGTCGGTGAGGTCAACGGACTTGTTCTTCTCCTCGATGGCAAAGTACAATGGTTCGAGGGCCTCGGGCATACGTTGCATGTTGTTCTCGAGGAACGAAGCCTCGGCACGGAGCATCTCCTGCTTGACGCCTGTCTCGGACAGGAACTTGATGAGGGCATTGCTCTTAGGCCATGCGCGATAGGCACGATACAACTGGACGGCTCCTTCGTCACGGGTCTCTTTGTCCTCATTGAGCACCTTTTTCTTGGCCTCGTTGAGCAACTGGTTGGCAAGGGTCTTCTGGGCATTGACTAACTTCTCTACACGTGGACGGAACTCCTGATAGAGCTCTTCGTCGCTATATTCCGATGTGCGTGGAGTAGGACCAGAAATGATCAGAGGGGTACGGGCATCGTCAATCAATACGGAGTCCACCTCATCGACAATGGCGAAGTTGTGCTCGCGCTGTACGAGGTCCTCAGGACGAATAGCCATATTGTCACGCAGATAGTCGAAACCGAACTCGTTGTTGGTACCGAAGGTGATATCACAATTGTATGCCTGACGACGGGCATCGCTATTAGGCTCGTAGCGGTCAATGCAATCGACGCTCAAACCATGGAACTGGTACAATGGACCCATCCACTCGCAATCTCGCTTGGCCAGGTAGTCATTGACAGTAACGACGTGTACGCCATTGTGAGTCATAGCGTTGAGGAAGACTGGGAGGGTAGCGACCAGGGTCTTACCCTCACCGGTTGCCATCTCGGCAATCTTGCCTTGGTGCAGGACAACGCCACCAAAGAGCTGTACATCGTAGTGTACCATATCCCAACGTACGGGATTGCCACCTGCATTCCATGTGGTATTGTAATAGGCCTTGTCGCCCTCGATGGTCACGAAGTCCTTGGTAGCCGCCAGGTCGCGGTCCATTTGAGTGGCGGTTACTTCGACCTTCTCGTTCTGGGCAAAGCGATAAGCGGTCTGCTTGACAATGGCAAATACCTCGGGCAGAATCTCGGCGAGTTGTTGGTCAAAGGTATCGAGAACCTTCTTCTTCAGGTCGTCAATCTCGCTCCAGACCTTCTCGCGCTTGTTTACGTCGAGAGTCTCTACGGTAGCCTTCAACTCGTCAATCTTCTTGCGGTCAGCGGCAACGAGGTCCTGCATCTGTTGCATCAGGGCCTGACTACGGGCACGCAGCTCGTCGTTGGACATCTTTTCTACAGCTGGATAGGCTGCTTTGATCTTCTCCACCCAAGGCTGGATGGCCTTGACGTCGCGCTGTGACTTATTGCCGAACAGTTTAGTCAATATATCGTTAAAACTCATAATCGTTAATATTTATATTTATTGTTGGTTAGATTTTTGGGCGAGCAACATTGGCTCGCTATGGTTAAGGTATAGTTGCCGATTGATTTCAATTAATCCCATTTGGAAATATTGTTATTGTCCCAATAGGGTCAATCAGGGCAGGGGTGAGGCTTGACATGCACTGGGGGCCCTGATGCGCAATGCCTGCGCTACGGTCGGAATGATGCAGGTCGCATCTACTGGAGTAGAGAGACGCGCGGAAGAAATGTCGGGCCCATACAGAATGGCTATGCCTGGAGTGGCATTGTGGCGCATCTGCGGTTGTTCCTGACTATTGTCATTATACTTGAAACTCCAACCAGACTGGAGCGTAACAACCAGGTCTCCGCCGTGTTTGCGGTCATAGGCTCGACGCATGCGCTTGATGCGCTCGTTAAAGTCGTCGTGCAAAATCTGATATTGGGTCACAACGTCCTCCACACCACTGAACATCATGACGAAGTCTGCGGCGGCCTGTTGTACGTCATTGAGTTTTAGATTCTTTTGCTCTATGGCGCGATGGTTGAGGTATATCTGCCAATCTACCATATCGCTGACGTAATTGCCTTTGCCATAGAGCGAAACAAGATAGCTATTGAGCAAGGAGGTACAACGGCTGGCCGTAAAGGTTCCAACGCGAGTCTCTTCTATCTCCTGATGCAGGTGGGTGGTTTCGCCCGTGCCGGTCAGGTAGATGAAGGTATTGGACAGACCTACTTGACTATCTATGGCCGAGAGCAACTCCTTGATGCTCTGGTCCAATCGCAGATACATGTCCTGAAGCTCCTCGGCATAGCGTTCGGGACTATCGTGTTGCCACGTGCCGCAATAGAACGTCAGCTGGAGCATGTCGGTGTTTTTGCCTCGTCCCAATGAACCGGTCGTGAGCAAAATCTTGGACAGCCCTACTATGGCATCATTGACCAATGGACTGCTCTTGAACCATGTATAGACCGGTTGTCCATACTGGTAGAAGACATGATTGAACCCCCTCACCTCGTGGTGATAGGGCATGATGTCGAGCGTGACCGACTTGTGCATCGGTTCCCAGACCGCCTCACTCAGGTGATAGGAGAGTGGTTTGTCCTTGTTCTTGCGCTCTATGTAGTTGGGGAAATTGCGGTAATAGGTGGTCGAGGCCCACTTGCCTTGCTTGTCATCAATCCAGAAAGCACAATTGGCCGAATGCCCCGCTCCAATGATGGCTGCCTCGGGGTCAGGAGCTATGGAGTAGATCCGGCTGGTATTGTCCGATGCTACTCTCAATTCGTCGGCCAATGTGGTGCTGTTGAGTACCTTGGCCGAATAATTATCGTCTGTGAAATTTCCCAGATAGTCCTTGTCGGTGAAGATCGATTCACGTTTCTGGGTCTTGGCATTGTACACTTCTCGTGACGGAATGCCATTCTGGAATGGGTATGCCCCCGTTGCCAATATCGCCATTGTGGCGGTAGCATCGGGTTTGTCAATGTCGAATGTGACCTGCTCGCATACGAAACCGTTGTTGAGCAGTAATTTGAGTCCTCCTTCGCCGAGTTGGTCCTCGATAGCATACAGATAATCGGGCCGGAGTTGATCAACGTTGATGCCGATGATCAGCTTCGGTGCAAACCTGTTGGGATTGCCTGCGGCCATTGCATTGACCGCAACCAGTAGGAACAGGGTAGTTGTGAGGATATGATTGCTCTTGCCTTTTTTCACTTAGAGGGCGTTTGTCTATTTCTTGCGGCGATCAATGATGTGCGCAACACTTCTGACCGCTATCAGCACAAGCCATGGCGTGAAGGCCGGATGGTAATACTGATCATTGCAACTGATTAATAATATATATATAATTTCGGCCGCAAAGATAATAAAAAAATAGATAAGTCGAACTTTTTCGGCCTTTTTTATCCAAATAAATGCTATAATAATCAGATTTGTGGGCAAAAGCCACCAGCAATTGAGATTATGATCTACTGCTGGGTGCAGGGAGAAGAAGTTGAGCATCCAAACGATGCATCCCGCCAGTGCTGTGACCGTAAGCCACGTCGTATCGTATATCTGCAATGCCTTTTGTATAACATTTTGGCCCTTGTTAGATGTGTATCGCAATGTGGTGAGTATCAATCCGATTATCATCATGATTAGACCAACGGCGAGAGGACTCGTCATTGTTGAAGACGTGGGTGCAGATATTGCCGATTCGGGCTTGTTGTTGTGAATCACCTCGTTTGAGATGAGTGTATGTCCATCTGTGTGAGCATTGCTCAATGCCTTGCACAGGTACTTCGGGAGGAACATCTGTTCGGTGAACCAGGCTCGCTGGTCGGCTCTGCCTGCCACTACGAGCGAGATGCCGAAATCAAGCCAATTGCCGCGACCTGTCATCTCCTGCAACATATCTCGTAATGTGATAGGCTGTACCCATGCTGTGTCATACTTTATTTCTGCCCAACGATTGAGCATGTGAAAAGGTCTGGTGGCACAATTGTCGAAGAAATAATTGTATCGATAATTGCGGTTGCGGGGCAGGAAGTTGACCGCAAGAGCATGCACGAGTTCTGATGTATGAGCGGAATCTAATTGCAGGACCTGCTCGGTGACGTTGAGTTCCCTCTGCTTGTATTCGTCGAAGAAGTCGGAAGCATAGTTGCCGCCCATCCGATAATTACATTCGCCCAGGACGAAGTGCCAGATGAAATGGGGTTCATTGTAATTATAGACACCATAATGAAATACAATGTCCTGCTTGTGACGTAAGTCTTTGGCCCTGATACCGGTATGACCGAAACATTCGTAGGCCTCCGGTCCTGGGTCAACGGTGAGTAGCGAGACCTGTAGTGAGTCGGAGAACCGGATTTGTGCCTGAGCGGATATACCAAAGCACAGAAGTATGAGAAGTGTAAATAAGTTCTTCATTTATTGTGGGTAGGTAGATGCTCATTGGACCAATGTATTATGGCCGATATAGGGCAGGTACCTTGAATTTGCAAATTGTAGTTAAATGGGACAGGTTGCTTTCTTTTTGTTAGAAACTGGCCCAATTACATAGGTATTATGAGGGTATTAGGACGGTTCTTAAAAATGACGTCCAAAACTTATAAACAAAATGCAAGCAAAAGTTGATTGAGACTTGCATTTTGTTATAAATTGAGTGTGAATCTTATTACGTGAATAAGGGAATGTCGGGGGATAATAGATACAAAAAAAGAAGCATCCTGTGCTTTTCATGGATGCTTCTTAAAGGTAAAGTGCGGGTTTTTGTTAGGCCTTAGAGGCAGCATTAGAAGCTGCACGGAATTCCTTCATCAGCTTGCTGATTTCAAGAGCCTCTTTGCGAGCGCGGAGACCTGCAGCCTTGTTACCCTTTACAATCTGAGCCTCAGCATCCTTTGCGAAAGCTGCGGTAAGCTCATTAATTTGTTTAACTAACTCTTCCATAGTTGTAAGAATTTTGATTAGATTGATTGATTTAGTACATCGAATATAGAATATATCGATTTGTACGATGCAAATATAGACCATTTTTTTGTATATTGCAATAATTTTTGTTGAAAATAAGTGATTTTAGGCCTATTTTTGTAGAAATGAGGCCCAAAAAGTGCGTTTTGAGGCGGTTTTTTTTGATATTTTAGACATTTTTGCTGGTTTTGGATATTGGTCTCGAAAAAAGTTGTATCTTTGCACGGTATTTTAATAATGAGTAAATAGAGTGTAGGGCATCTGTGTGCCCGTTCAAGTGTATCGGAAATGAATTATGCCATCATTGCAGCAGGCGAAGGATCTCGACTGGTACAGGAGGGAGTGAAGACTCCTAAACCATTGGTCCACATAGAGGATAAACCTCTGATAGGTCGCCTGCTTGATATCTTCGCCCGACATGGGGCTGGAGTTATCTCTGTCATCGTCAATGATCAGATGACGGAGGTAGTTCAGTTTGTCTCTGCCTGGATGGAATCTCATCCGGACATTACGACGAAGCTCTTGGTGCAATCTACTCCAAGCTCGATGCATAGCATGGCGGCGCTCTGTGACATTATGCCAGATGGCCCCATGGTCTGCACTACGGTAGATACGGTGTTCGCCGAAACGGACTTTGCTCAATATGTTGATCGGTTTGAGCAAGGTGGTGGTGCATTTCACTTCGGCGTGACCAGGTATGTTGATGATGAAAAACCTCTGTGGGTGGATACGGATGATGAAGGCAGGATTACTGCCTTCCGTGATATGGGTCCCGCACCCTTCGTGAGTGGAGGCATATATGGCATGGACCGGTTGACGGCCGTAGGGGTCTTGCATCAATGTCTGGCCGAAGGTAAGTCTCGGATGCGAAATTTCCAGAGAGCATTGTTGCAATCGGGCGTTCGGATCAAGGCTCACGAGTTTGGCAAGGTGATGGATATAGACCACCAATCGGACATTGTCAAAGCTGAAAAATGGCTCCATGAGTTGGACCAATATAAAGGTAGCGTGCGCGTATGATAGGCTTGATCTATAGAGCTCCTGAATATTCTCCTCGTGACAATGTGGCCAAGGATGCCGCTATACTGGATGCGGTAGGACAGGCTCTGAAGGAGAGCGGTCAGCCGGTTTGCTTCGTGCACGAGGAGGATTGGCAACCATCTGCATTGGTCCAATGTTCTGCATGTATCAGCATGGCGCGGCGATTTCGAAGCTTGCTCTCGTTGCAGAAACTCCAACAACATGGTGTAATGGTGCTCAATGCTCCAAATGCTGTACAGGTGACGGTTCAGAGCCGATCGACCACGCTCGAGATGTTGCAAGCGGAAGGTCTGCCTGTTGCCGACTTCTGGAGTTACGAGCCATCGGAAGATGCATCGTTCCTATGTGACGAACCACTTCAGGAGCTGTTGCCCGGTTGGGTCAAGGCCATGCATCCTCGGGGTGTGAGAGAAGGGGACGTGCAGATGGTCAACTCTGCCCTGGAGGCCGATAGCCGTGTATTGCAATTGGCGGCAGAGGGATATACCGACATTATCGTGACCCGACATGTCGAAGGACCCTTGCTCAAACTCTATGTGGTGGATGGCCGCATTGTCAATGATTCATCGGAGAATGACTGCTATGGGTCGTTGGTTGAAAGAATCACCCAAACTTTGCATCTGGACATCTTTGGCGTGGATTTGATTGTGTCTCGTTCGGGGGTGCGTATCATTGATGTCAATGACTTCCCCAGCTTCAACTCTTGCCGGGCAGAGGCGGCTCGAGCCATCGCTGATATGGTCATAGCCCGATCATGGGGAGGTAAATAAACTTGATTAGAAATGGACAGTAGATATTACGATACATTGAAGCATGCTGATGTGGAGGAGCCGATAGACCTTTGGTTCTACCGCCCTATGGGTTTCCGTCTGGCTCTGCTGGGCGAGAAGTACGGGTGGACTCCGAACTTGATATCGGTCGTAAGTATCTTCCTCGGTATCGGAGCAGGCTGTTTGTTTTATCCGGCCGATTGGCGATTGAACCTGTTGGGTATGGTTCTGCTGGTCATGGCAGATATCTGTGACAGTGCCGATGGCCAGTTAGCGCGTATGACGAACCAGTTCAGCCGTTTAGGCCGCATTCTGGATGGCGCTTCGGGCGATGTGTGGTTCTTCTGCATCTATGTGAGCATCAGTTTACGCCTCATGCCCGAATGGGGTTGGCTGATTTGGGTATTGTCTCTGTCTGCTGGGTATTGCCACAGTACGCAGGCTGCTTTGGCCGATTATTATAGGCAGTTCCACCTCTTTTTTGTCAAAGGCAAAAGTGGTAGTGAACTGGACGATTCTTCTCAAGTCGATGAGGAATATCGTAATTTGAAGTTCAGCGAAGCTCCTCTGTATAAGGTGTTCCTGTGGTTCTACCGCAACTATACGCGTTCGCAGGAATCTTCGACTCCTAACATGCAGGCTTTCCGCCAGAAACTCCGTTCACAGGAGGTCAATCCGCAAATGTATGCTTCGTTCATCGAGCAATCCCGCCCTCTGATGAAGTATTGCAATGCCTTGACGTTCAATTGTCGTGCCATAACTCTGTTCATCTCCTTGATGCTCGGTATGCCATGGTTGTACTTTATGGTAGAACTGACGGTAGGTGATATACTATATCTCTACTTGTGGCGCAAGCATGAGACGATATGTGCTCGTTTCTCGGCAGAACAGTGAAAGTATAATTGGGTATATTCTCGTAAGAAACATTGGGAACTATACGTTTATCGACGTGACTTTGTTTGATTTGTGTGCTATGCGATTGTTGTTCAAGAAATATATCTTGCCGATATTGTGCCTTGCTCTCCTTCTATGGATGGTCTGGCAGGCAGGACCTATGCAATTGTGGCACAATCTTGTGGCATGGAACTGGGTTCTGGTCGCGTGTATCGGCGTGTGGTTGTTGGGATACCTGCTCAATATGGCTTCTTTGGGGTGTATAGTAGGGTGTTATGAACCACTCAGCCCAGATGGACCATTGTGCAAGAATAATAGTATATGGCAACGGATGTCTTACCTCATGCGTCTCACCGTGGGTGGATATGCCCTCAATTATATTACCCCTTTTGGATTGTTGGGTGGTGAACCATGGCGTATTAGCGTCTTGCGCAAGCATTGGCCTCCGGCATCGGCCAATAGCATAGTGGCTTATTATGCAATGATGCACGTGTTGAGCCACATCTTGTTTTGGATGATAGGATTGGCTCTGTGGTGCGTATGGCAAGGGCATACTATGGTGAGTCAGTACAGTATATGGTCTGTATTGGGCATTGTCATTGCTCTGTTGGTTCTGCTTCTTGCGGCTCTTTATGTGGCTCGACGTAAGGGCTGGATATTGGGCTTGCGCCAATTGTTGAGCGAACATCCCAGGCAGTTCTCTGCATCATTGTTCTTGGAACTGTTGTCCCGTATGGTCAATGTGGCAGAATATTGGTTATTGCTCAATGTTGCTCTGCCGGACGGAGAACTCTCGTCCTATATGGATGCCTATTGGGTTGTGGCTTTCAGTAGCCTATTCGCCAATCTGCTGTTCTTCTCCCCGTTGCAGATGGGCACGCGAGAGGGAGGTATATTGTTGGCGCTGAAGGGCCTTGTGCCTACATGCGCTACTGGGTTATTGTCCCTGGCTGTCAGTATTAGTTTCGCCACCAGAATCCGTGAGTTGTTCTGGATTGTGGTTGGCTTGATATGGATAAATATTAAATGTAAATTACATAATGAAAGCAATCATTCTTGATTATGGTGCCACCATCGACAGTAATGGTAAGCATTGGGCAGAAGTACTATGGGACTGTTATACCCAGGCATCGCTGCCTGTGACTAAAGAACAATTCCGTGAGGCTTATATCTATGCTGAACGCTATCTGTCGATGATCAATGTCATCAAACCTGAACATAACTTCTTTGAATTGATGCAGGTGCGCATCGGTATTCAGATGGATTATATGCTCCAGAGCGGCATGCTGAGCCAGGAAATCCTCGAAACGACTCTTCGTATGGAGAGTAATGGCGAAGTGCCTATCATGGAGAAAGCTGAGGTGATACAGCATTTTGTCGATTTTATGGCCGGCCTCTGTTATGATTATGCACGCCGTTGTACGCTTGATGCAATTCCAGTGGTAGAGTATCTGGCGGAAAAATATGATTTGGCGTTGGTCAGCAATTTCTATGGCAACTTGAAAGCGGTGTTGCAGGATTTCGGTCTGTTGCGTTGTTTTAAGGTGGTTATTGATAGTACTGCTGTTGGTGTGCGTAAACCTGATCCTCAGATTTTCCAACTTGCCATTGACCAACTGGGTTGCAGCGCCAAGGATATAACGATCATTGGTGATAGTTATGATAAGGATATTCAACCTGCTCTGCAACTCGGATGTCAAGCTATTTGGTACCGAGGCGATAGTTGGGATATTGAGGCTGACAAACAACGTGATTATCAGCCTACAATCAATAATTTGTTGCAAGTGTACGATATCCTGTAAATCGCATCCTTTTATTTACTCATCCTCCCTCAATAAGGAAGTAGGTGTTTAGTAAGTTCCTAAGGGATTGGGTTTCAAAAGGTGAATATTGTTTTTAAACTAATCATAATGGTATTGAACGAAGTATGAACCTCGCGTTTCTGAGTTATAGTCATCACGATGTGAAGATGGCTGAATGGTTACAGCGTAAACTGGAGCAATTCCATCTGTCTAAACATTATACAAATCCTGTGGATAGCGATTGCAGGTATCTGCGCCCCATATTCCGCGATAGAACTGATTTGTCTTCTGGCGTATTGTCGGAGGTGATTGATCGTAATCTCGAAATTTCCGAATACTTGATTGTTCTTTGTTCTCCTCATTCCGCTCAGTCGGTGTGGGTTAGCAAGGAGGTTCAATACTTCTACGAACACGGGAGGAAGGATAAGGTCATACCGATAATATTGGAAGGAGAGCCATATAGTGGTGGCCCTTCTGAATGTATGCCTATTTATCTGCAGGAGTATGCCAAGCAACATTCCGGCAAGGAATTGCTTTGCATCAATCTGCAACTCGAAGGGAAACATCGTACATTCATGCACGTTGTGGCAAGATTGCTCAGTGTTCCATTCGAAACGTTCTGCGACCGCTACAATCGCCATCTTCGTACTCTCGCTACGATTCGCATAGCTGCATTATCATTTGTATTGGGTATAGTCGCATTTCTGACGATACCGCTTAAGTCCACCTTTCAAATTGTTGATCAGGGAAACTCTTTGCCGCACAATGAAGGAACTTTGATTATTGATAATCAGGTATATCTTATTAATAACTACGATACGATTATAACTCTGCCTCCTATCCCTGGGTATAAACGTGGTCGTTCGTTCGATGTCTCGTTTGTAGCGCCTTTCTATGATACGCTTACTTTAAGCTTCGAAAATGGTTATGGGATGCGAGATGATAATCGATTGTGCCTTAAACGTGATGATACTTTCGCCATATTTGGAGGCACGGTTCTTTCTGACGAAGGTGTCCCTGTCGTTGGGGCAGAAGTCTCCGTCGCAGGATTAAAACAACTTACGGATACTTTAGGACATTTTAAGCTGGAACTGCCCCTGTGTGTTCAGATGCAAACGCAACGATTGAAAATATCTAAGGAAGGCTTTGAAGAGATGATTCGAGAAGATGAATGTCCGGATAAGGAACTGACTTACATCATTCATTCTTATAATCAATAACTATTCTGCTTTCTCATTCTACTATTTGTTCGTCGGATATTCTTATACTCTAATTCTCGTAATTAGAAAATCTATTGGATATAACATAGGCCTTACTCTCGTCTTGATGCAAGGGTAAGGCCTATGGCTTTCTCTATAGGTATGCTCTGCTTATTATGCAGTCAGAACGCTTTCGCGCCAGCGCATAACGATGTAGGGCAGGGCACGAGTGAGTATTTCATCATACACTATGCTCGGAGCATCGTAAACTTCCAGGTCAGAGAATGAGCAAATATCAAGGTGCGCCATTTCCCAACCTTGCTGATAGAATTTCTTGCGTTTCTTGATGTCTGCATATTCTTGCTTCTTTTCTAACATTTGGTCGAACTCTTGTAACTCGGGTTCTTCCAATGGACGGAATCCAGTCAGCAATTTCTCTGTGTTCCATCTGTTGTGCTCTACATGTACCAGCATCTCCATAATGCCTGGGGCATTGAGCTTCTCAATGATCTCTTCAATAGGAGATGTCTCTAGGTCAAGTCCTAAATAACGAAGTTTGGTTGGAATACTGTTAGCATTGTAGTTGCTGCTCCATTGATCTGCTACGGTACATCTGCGCCAATAGAAGTCTTGGAGTGGCAATTTTGACTCTTTTTCAATGTCATTGATGTGTTCCAGCTTTGTATCTTCTACATCGTTGTAAACGTAATTGACGATTTTAGCAAGACGATAATCTACCACGCTGTCTTTGGCAAAGCAATCGGTATTCATGCCGAATGGACGTACTATGTTATAGCGCATCTTGGAACTCTCTTCTTCGCTCTTGGTCAGACCTGCCAAATTGGCTACCAGCTCGGAAGAATGAGTCTGATATACAAGGACCTGAATGGCATGACGATATACTTCTCGTGGCATGTATATGGCAGACGTCATTGATGTTTGTGGATTCCCAAAGCAAACAGCTACCGTTACTATTGCCTGTTTGTCTTGACATGCATTAATCAAATAGTCCTGTATGCCCTTTGTTTCCAGTCTTCCCTTGACAAACTCCCATTCGAAATCCATGAATGAGCCATCCCTGTTCGGATCTTGGCTGTTACGATTGTTGGCCAAGTGTTTGTATGGCCCTTCAAGTGTCGGATCTGTCCATGGGGTATCCAGACACCCTTCTTGATTGCTATCAAGAAAACGATATCGCGCTAACTTGAACAGTTCCTGATGGGCACCAACGAAGATGGTCTGCTCTCGATCTGCATTTTGATCAATAAATGTAAACCTGGTGCGCTTCCCCTTTGTGTCGAAGTTCGGATAGTGACAGATTTGGCAGGCTTCTTCAGCCAAAGCTACGCCACTCTTACTCATTCCAATTACAATGAAATGGACAAACTTGTCGCTTTCTGGTGTCATGCGTTCTTTGCCTTCCAAAGGAAGATAGCTAAGTTCTCCGGCTTTTTTGCTTTGACGCTTTACGAGGACGTTCTGTGCCCACATTTGATGGAAATTGAGCGAAATGAATTCTATTTGTTCTCGTACCGTCGAACTTAAATCAGAATATCTGAATGAAGCCATTGTCGATTGGTATTCGAACATAATATAGCACTTCATGCGCTTTTTGCGACGCTTGTCCTTGAGGATGGTTGCAATATTGCGCAAACAAAGCATATTGAGTGAGTCGTGATCTGATTCGGATTCGTGCCATGCATTTTCGCCCAAGAGGTATATTTCGCTGGCTCTTTCCAGATGTAGTTGCTCCATATCGGCCATCGTATTTCGGCCTCCGTTATAGAGAATCGTGCGCCATTCTTCTTTCTCGGTCAGCTCTCGTTGCATTTCGAAACGATAGTTGAAGACGTTGTTGGTCGTTTGGATAATCACGTATTTGAGTGGGTTCTCCTTCCTGTTCAACAACTGACGTACTAAAGCGGGCACGGCTTCGTGTCCGCCTAAGATAACTGCATATTTGGATCTTTGTATGTTGTATCGGGCTTCTCCCCATTGCCAGTCATCACTTCGCTTGCGGGTGATGCTTAAGACTGATGGAATTAATAATCCGGAGAAAAGAATGGTTCCGATAATGCCTATCCATATTGCCCAAACTCGACCTCGTGGGGTGCCAGCTGCAAATTGACCACCTATACCACGGAAATGAAAGAATACTGTACCGAGCAATCCTGGATCCTCGGCTTGAGAAATGACGTAATCGCGAATCTGTGATCGATATTGTACTTTAGATTCAAAGTCATTACCTTGACGACCTCCATACATATTGTTGTAATAGAGTATGTCAAAAGGCTTGATGTTGTTAAAGTGTGCAACCGTTGCAATGGAAAAGGGGAGGAGCGCAATCATAAAAAAGATTGGTAGCACGTACCAATACTTGGAACGTGACAGAATGCGATCTACCACTATCTGCTTATAGAAAACGCAGAAAATGGCATAACTCCAAAGGATTATGCCCAGAATACCGACTGTCAGAATAAACAGACCTACTCCGTCGTCCATGCCAGTTGCATTCATTGCGTTTGTTTCTTCCATATTTCCATATTTATATTTGTGCGCAAAGATACCAATTATTTTTTACAAATTGTTAAAAATTGCACAAAAAAATGTCAATAGCTGGTAATAAACTGCATTTTAGATGCTTTAAGTGCACTTTTTTAATTTTTTTCTTGTTCATTTCGCTAAAACTTCATAAATTTGCGAAACAAAACTACAATTTATATGTCTAATATCAAGAACAAATTTTGTAGGCATTTCCCAGTCGTGTCGAGATGTTGCGCAACAATCATGTTGTGCCTCTCTTATGTATTGATGACTGGTTGCTGCGAAGAAAAGGAGGCTGACTTGACGTTGCTGTATGTGACAGACGTTCACGGATTGCTCTTGAGTGGTGATTACTATACCAAGTCTGACAATCCTGTTACGATGGCCAATTTTTCAACTTTTTTAAATCAAGTCAGAGCTGAAAAAGGTGCTGATCATACTATTTTGCTTTGTGGCGGTGATTTAAATGAGGGACAACCAGCAAACTATTATTATAATAATGTGGCCAAGGATAAGGAGCACATATCGGCGCAGGTGATGAACTATTTCGGTTTCGATGCCGTTGAATTGGGCGCTAAAGATATTTCGGCAGGCCGAGATGTTTGGAAGGAACAGTTGCCGGCTCAATGCAAAATGCCTTATTTGTGCGCAAATTTGTTGGATGAAGAGACGAAACAATGCCAATTAAAACCCTATACTATTATTGAAAGACAAGGTTTCCGAATCGCTATACTGGGATTGATTGATCCAAATGATTGTCGTTGGTTGTCTCCTGATGTTATGAAAGGCTTGAAGGTTACAGACTTGGTAGGAGCTGCTGCAAAATGGGTCAATCATATTAGAGAAGAGGAATCTCCAGATTTCATTATCGGTTTGTTCGCAGCTGGTACTCGCAATCAAAGCTTGTTGCGCGTTCCTGGGATTGATGTATTCCTTCTTGGCGCAGATCATCGTTCGTTGCCAGTTAATAACTTTAGGGTTAGTTCTGAGGGCGATTCAGTCTTGGATGTACAACCTTTCCCTCGTCTTGAAGAGTGCGCTCAGATTAATCTACATTTAGCCAGACGGCATGCTTGGGGATCTGTAGAACGAAGGGCTGATGTAAAGAGGGTAAGACTATCTAATTATAAGCCAGATTCTGTGTTCATCAATCATTTTACTCCGAATCGAAAGGATATTGATAAATATATGAATATGAAAATTGGAAACTTGGATGCACCAATGACTTATTCAGATGCTTTATTCGGCCCCTCTGCTTTGGTGGATTTGATGCACGAGGTCCAAAGGGAAGCTACGGGTGCTGCGATTTCAATTACGAATAACTGCGCTGAGGAAGTAGATTTCGCACGAGGTGCGTTTACAACTAAGGACTTATTCCATTTGTTCAAGCACAATTATAAATTTTGGAAGTTCCCAATGAAGGGTGAAGAGATTCATTCTTTCTTGGAGGCTGCAGCTTCGGCTCAGTTTAACCAAATGTCTGAAGAGACAGATCATGTCTTGGCTTTCCGTTTTAATGATTTCAAGGAGGTAATTATTGGTCCATCGGGACCAGAGATGACTCAACAGAAGTTTAAGTTTTGTAGCGCTTCTGGAATCCGTTACACAGTTGACGTCACAAAGCCTAAGGGAGAACGTGTTCAAATATTGGGAATGAGCGATGGAACCGAATTTGATTCAGAGAAGTCTTATGAAGTTGTCATGAATGAATATTTGGCAAGTGGAGGCGGTAACTATATTTTTCAGATAGGATGGAAGCGTGATACAGCCTTGAACGCTCTCATTTCTAAGACGGATGATGATGCTCGCACGTGCATGATCAATTACATAAAAAAACACGGGACTATTCGGCCTAAGGCAAGTTCTGATTGGTCTATTATTCCAGTTGAATTCTGCAAGCAGGCGCGTAAGACCGATGCTAAGATTTTGCAGCGGTACATGTCCCCGATGTAAGGAGTTGTTGAGTATAGCAATTTTTTTTCACATATATTTTAAAGTCTTTCTCAAGCAGTAACAGCTTTCGAGAAAGGCTTTTCTGTTATCTGTATTATGTTTGCGACGTACGTAATTGCCTGTATTTGTGGTGATTCCTTTTCATCTCTATTGTGTAATAATGCACAAGTGTGCCTAAATAGACAGTGAAGTGGCAAATGTCAACTACATCATTAATACTACAATGGTATTAGAAGGGTATTACAAGGGTCTGAGGAGATTGGGGTTCAATTTAGTTTGAATCCCGTATTTATATTGGATATTGTACGATAATCTTGGCGGATCAATCGTTCACGGATCGCACTCCAATCGCAGGCCAATCGCACTATCAATATAGTTGTATAAAATGGTTATTGTATATAATGGAAAGTAGGAATAATTAACCTTCTTTTGTATGCGTATGATGCATTGTAATATGGAATGCGAATATAATATGTCAGTTCGCTAATATTCCACATTGAGTGGTTTGAGTATTCTCATGTTCTTCCTTCTTGAATTATGATCTGAAGCACGCTTGAGTTGGGTACCATGATTTATGGGCAATAAATGTTATTCTGAATCCGAATGGGATGCGAATTTTGCGCAAAAATTACAAAATGTAGTGTGAAATTCCGATTAGATTTTATGGTGAAGGTGCCAATTTCGACCAATTTATGGTTAATTGCGCCTTTTTGGACATTTTTTTGGCAAATTCAGTTGTGTTTTTATTGAATATTATGTATATTTGCAGCGCTAAAACATAGAGATGATTAGGGTTGAGAATCCTTTTGAGACATTAAGGGATCACTTAATAAATGTTCATCTTGACATTTTTCACTGTAAGAACTCGTCACGTTTATGTGACAGGCTCTAGCGGAGCTTGTGCGTTGTATTCGTGTTTGTTGTGGTTATATCATAATCTAATTTGCATCTTTTCATACTTGAAAATCATAACTTAATATGCTTGGTCCTAATATAGATTTAGATAATAAAGTAGTTTTAGTTACAGGAGCTGCTGGATTCATAG
>JAILKE010000085.1 GCA_024694125.1 Bacteroidales bacterium | reverse complement strand
GCCCTAAGGACATTGCTCTTGCCATAACCGTTGGGCGCAATGAGAGCATTCAAACTTCCAACATCTAGCCTTAAACTGCCGATATTGGATATACCTTCTATAACAAAGCCTCTAACTGTCATAATTGCATAAATGTTTGCGTGGGTGTTATTTAATTGCGACACAAAGATAACATTTTATTTTAACTCACGCAAAACTTTCTGCGCTTTTACTCGATAATTTAGCTTTTTTTTACAAATCTACCTTTTTTGAAATAAGAAGTTGCTAATTGCTCTGCATTGAACGCAGTAACAATACTTAAATTTTCCCCAGTTTCAATTGGTTCATCTACTTTTACTAACCGTGCTAATGCTACTCTATATGTTCCTGAGGGCAGCAAAACTACCTATGAGGCAACAGACTACTGGAAAGAGTTTAAAGAGATCATAGAGATTCCAGATTATATTGAAATCGAGGATGGAGAGGTATACGCGCTTGCTTATAATAATGACGTCGATCTGCACTACACCCGCACCTTCTCCAATACCAACTGGCAGGCGCTCTATGTGCCATTTGCTATCCCGATAGATTCACTTACGGCACACGGACTGACCGTAGCGGAGTTGAACGATACCCATCAGTGGGACCTGGATGGTGACGGTGTGGCAGACAGCACCCGAGTGGAGTTCTTCACCCTGACATCGGGCAGTACCGTGCCCAACTATCCATACTCCAGCCGCCCGCAGCAGTTGGGAGCAGTATGAACAATGACCCCGTATATCATAACCAATAGATTATGCCCCGCACCCTGCCATCAGGATGTGGGGCATATTATTTCCATCAATGACCACGAATCAATGTTTTTATATTCTCCATTAATTGGAAACTTCGTACGAAAACAAAAGACGAAAACGAAAAACTCCATTAATTGAAATTAATAGACATTACCCGCACACCTTCGGCGTGCTGCCTAACTGGAAACAGGCGAAGGGATAGCTCCATATTACTCTATATTAACTTTGTACGAAAACGATAACCAAAACGAAAAAACTTCGTATGAAAACGTTAACCAAAACCAAAAACTCATTTAAACTCTGTATCAACTTCGAACCAAAATTCAAGGAGAAAACGAAAAACTCTTTTACACTCCGTTTGCTCTGCGAGAGTCAAAACTTCGTACGAAATAAACTCTTACCCTCAATTTTGCACATAAATTGCATTTTTTTGTGCAATTTGTTTCGATGGTACGATTATTTTTCTTATCTTTGCCCCATCAATGAGCCACAGCGGTGGGTATCTCATTGATTTTATTGTTCATACAAAAGACGCTACAACGTCGTTATCTTCGATTCTGTAAACTTCGCAACTTTTCACTTGAAGATAATGTAACGGTTAGAGCGTCCGCGCGTGATTTATGTATATGCAGTCACTGTGCACTCTTATTGGCACAGCTTTGTATAAACATATTTCATAGGCGTGGGCTTTCATCGTTGCTTATCTAAGTGAAGGGCGATGCGAAGGCCTCAGAATCGGGTAAGCAACCAAGTGGAAGCTCCCGTCTTTTTTGTTTTAAATCAATGCCAAATTTGGAGTCAGGAGGCACGCTAACCATCATTCTACACACGCCCATTTGAATATTTTTCTGACTACGACGTAGTCTTTCCCAATTACCAATAGCTAAAACGTCAATCATCATTAAAATCTACCATTATGAAAAGATCTCTACTCACCCTTTGGCTGTCGGGCATATTGATGCTCCTCTGCCAATCTGCCATTGCTTACGATTTTACAAGCGGCGGACTGTATTATAACATCACGTCAAGCACGGACTTGACAGTGGAAGTGACTTATAAAAGTTATTATAGCTATGGCAATAGCCATACTTACTCCAATGACGCGATCGGAAATGTAACCATTCCTTCCTTTGTTACTTATTGGGATAAGACCTATAGCGTGACAAGCATTGGTGATTATGCATTCTATGATTGCACGGGACTAAAGGGCATCACCATCCCGAACAGCGTGACAAGTATCGGTGATTGGGCTTTCAAAGGTTGCATTGGCCTGACTAGCATCACTATCCCGAACAGCGTGACAAGCATTGGTGAGTGGGCTTTCCTTTTTTGTGACAATCTCACAAACATTTCCATCAGGAACAGTGTGACAAGCATTGGTGAATTTGCTTTCTCTTGTTGCACGGATCTAACTAGCATCACTATCCCAAATAGTGTGACAAGCATTGGTCGTGGTGTTTTCTCTCGTTGCACCAATCTAACAAACATGACAGTAGAATCTGGTAATAGTGTATATGATAGTCGAGATAATTGTAATGCTATTATTGAGACAGGAACAAATAAAATTATTGCTGGATGTAAGAATACAGTTATTCCTGGAAGCGTGACAAGCATTGGTGATTGTGCATTCGATGAATGCTATAGCCTGACGAGCATCTCCATCCCGAACAGCGTGACAAGCATTGGTTATGAGGCTTTCCGGAGCACTGGCCTGACAACCATCACCATCCCCAACAGCGTGACAAGCATAGGTAGTTCTGCTTTCGCTAGCAACTCTGGCCTTTCTAGCATCACCATCGGGAACAGCGTGACAAGCATTGGTGATTTTGCTTTCAGTTTCTGCACAGGCCTGACTAGTATCACTATCCCGAACAGCGTGACAAGCATTGGTGGTAGTGTTTTCACTGAATGCACCAGTCTAACAAACATAACAGTAGAATTTGGTAATAGTGTATATGATAGTCGAGATAATTGTAATGCTATTATTGAGACAGGAACAAATAAATTAATTGCTGGATGTAAGAATACTGTTATTCCTGGAAGCGTGACAAGCATTGGCAGTGGGGCTTTCTTTTGTTGCAGTTCGCTGACGAGCATCGACATCCCGAACAGTGTCACAAGCATTGGTAGTCAGGCTTTCCAAAGCTGTTTAGGCCTGACTAGCATCACTATCCCGAACAGCGTGACAAGCATTGGCAGTGGGGCTTTCTGTTACTGTTATGCATTGGACACTGTAACAGCTCTTAAACCTACCCCAGTTTCAATTTATTCAGAGACATTTTCTAACCAAGCTAATGCAACTCTATATGTTCCAAGAGGAAGTAAAACAGCCTACGAGGCTGCTGATTATTGGAAAGAGTTCAAGGAGATTATAGAGATACCCGTAATAATGGATATCGAGGACGGCGAAGTATATACACAGGCAAATGATTCAGTTGCCGATTTGCTCTACACCCGCACCTTCTCCAATACCAACTGGCAGGCGCTCTATGTGCCATTTGCCATACCGATAGATTCACTTACAGCACACGGACTGACCGTAGCAGAGTTGAACGATACCCACCAGTGGGACCTGGATGGGGACGGTGTGGCAGACAGCACCCGAGTGGAGTTCTTCACCCTGACATCGGGCAGCACTGTGCCCAACTATCCATACCTGATACGGGCAGCGGAAGCAACCGACTTCGTGCTCGATATGGAGGATGTAGCGGTCAAGGCAGCCGCCGACACGACGATAGAGTGCTCGTCCATCAAGCAGAAGTTCTCGTTCATCGGCACCTATCAGGGCGTGAGCGGCTCGGAGATGTACGCCAACAACTACTACGGCATGGCAGGTGGTGGACTGAAACGAGTGTCGAGCGCATCGGTAGCACTCAAGCCCCAGCGATGGTACATGAAGATAGAGAACAAGAACGGCAGCGCCGTATCATACTATGCCCCGAGCATCCGTTTCACTGTCGATGGCATTGAGGATGAAGTCGATACCTCTGGCCTGAATGAAATGTTGATTGGTTCGGACGATGCCGCCCCAATGTACAGCGTGGAGGGCATACGCCAGACGTCAGCCCAACCACAACCTGGCCTGTATATCCGTCAAGGTAAGAAACTCATAATACGCTAAGCCTATGAAACGCCAATATTTCACCCCATCTTTTGTCGTGGTGCAGATAGATCCGGGCGACGTCATCTGCATGTCGTACGGTACCATCCCTGTGGGTGGCCGTACCGACTCGTTCGATGATCCATCGTCAGGAACTATCTCCACCGGAGGATGGGCCGACGAACTGGATGCTCCGGCCGCCCGCGGCAGTTGGGAGCAGTATGAACAATAGACCCGAGTATCATAACCAATAGATTATGCTCCGCACCCTGCCGTCAGGATGCGGGGCATGTTATTTCCATCAATGACCACGAATCAATGTTTTTATATTCTCCATTAATTCAAATCAATAGATATTAATTCAGTCAGTTGAGAGGAATTTCTCCATTAATTGAAATTAATAGACATTAATTCAGTCAGTTGAGAGGAATTTCTCCATTAATTGAAATTAATAGAAATTAATTCAGTCAGTTGAGAGGAGTTTCTCCATTAATTGAAATTAATAGACATTAATTCAGTCAGTTGAGACGTGAATCCGAAACGCGGTATATTTGCCATGGCAAATATACCTTCTGTTGCACCTTCGGCGCTCGATACAATCTCCTACGTGCTACTGTGGAAAGCGGGGGCTCACGCCCCCGCCTGTATTCCCGCACACCTTCGGCGTGCTGCCTAACTGGAAACAGAGGAAAGAAGACGGTTAAGGGTCGTTATAGTTTAAGGTTTAATGGAGGGTACAGCGAAGCAATATTTGGAGTGTTTAAAATCTCTGGAAATGGCGGTGTTATTAATGTAAATTAATGTATGAGATTAATTTGCTTTCATTGAGGATTCACGATTCAACTGACTGAATTAATGTTGATTAATGACAATTAATGGAGAAATTTTAATGGGTTAAGGTTTATAGTTTAAGGTTTATTGGAGGGCACAGCTAAGTATTGATTGGAGTATATCGAAGTTCGCCTAAGCGCGGTATATTTGCGGGCAAATATACCTTCTGTCGCACCTTCGGCGCTCGATACAATCTCCTACGTGCTACTGTGGGAAGCGGGGGCTCACGCCCCCGCCTGTATTCCCGCACACCTTCGGCGTGCTGCCTAACTGGAAACAGGCGAAAGGACGGCTCCATATTACTCTATATTAACTTTGTACGAAAACGATAACCCAAACGAAAAAACTTCGTACGAAAACGAATACCAAAACGAAAAACTCATTTAAACTCTGTATCAACTTCGAACCAAAATTCAAGATGAAAGCAAAAAACTCTTTTACACTCTGTTTGCTCTGCGAGAGAAAAAAACAGCAAAGCTGTACGAAAACCATAACGAAAACAAAAAAATCCGTCCCTATCTGTTCAATCTGTTCGATCTGCGTTCTTTTTTAGTTCGATTTGTGTCCTTTTTTATAGCTCAATATGCCTTATTGTCGAAAAGTGTAAAATATAACTCGCTTTGGCGGGACATTGTTATCCCTCCTGTAGAGTAACTATCAGCGAGGGGTGAGGATAGGCTCAGCGTAAGACCAGCGTAAGTGAAGCGTAAGACATTTCACTTACGCTGCACTTACTCTGAACGTACGCTGGTAATACCCTTGTCGATACCTTGTAATACCCTCAGGCATACAATCGCGTAGAGAACAAGAAGGGGAGGGGGACCAGAAAGAGAGTCCACAATAAACTAAAAGACTGAGCCACTTCACAGTGCTCAGTCTCCTAGAAAAAATTGCTAGTTTTTTTGATTTGAAAAATCCGTTTCGTCTCCCGAAGGAGACCAGAGAACTACATAAAATTCGATGTGGTCGCTGAGGGATTCGAACCCCCGACCCTCTGCTTGTAAGGCAGACGCTCTGAACCAACTGAGCTAAGCGACCTTGAAAAGGTTGGTCTTTAACCTGTTTTAAGGTTAAGCGACCTTGAAAAGGTAGGTTTTGTGAAAGTTGGTCTTCAACTTTCATAAAAGCTAAGCGACCTTGAAATCGTCAAAACAATATAGTTTAATCGATTGCGGGTGCAAAGATAGCAGAAATATCATCGTCTTCCAAATATTTTTTCAAAAAAATGCATTTTTAGTCACTTTTTTTTGCTATTTTTGTCAAAAAAGCGTAATTTTGCTCCCATAAAGCAGATTGTTAATCAAATAAAGTGTTGATAACTTGATTACAGATTGGTTGCCGACCTCGGCCAAAGAGGTGCAAATGCGTGGCTGGGAACAGCTGGACATCATACTCTTCAGTGGAGATGCGTACGTGGATCATCCCTCTTTCGGTGCCGCCGTCATAGGCAGAATACTTGAGGCCGAAGGCTATCGCATAGCCATCGTGCCACAGCCCAACTGGCGTGATGACCTGCGTGACTTCAAGAAGTTAGGTCGTCCGCGCCTGTTCTTCGGAATCTCCGTCGGAGCTATGGACAGTATGGTCAATCACTATACTGCAGCCCGTCGTCGTCGATCGGACGATGCCTATACGCCCGATGGACGTGCGGGACAGCGTCCGGACATGCCCAGCATCGTCTATTCGCAGATATTGCGAGACCTGTTTCCCGATGTGCCTATCATACTGGGAGGAATAGAGGCCTCGTTGCGCCGGTTGAGCTACTACGACTACTGGGAGGACCGCCTCCGTCCGTCTATATTGTGTGAGTGTCAGGCCGATGCCCTGTGCTACGGCATGGGAGAGAAGACCATGTGCGCCATCGCCCATCGTTTTGAGGACTTCATCAATGCGCAGGGTGGGGCAGAGGTGGACCGACAGTCCCTCATCGACCTGATAGCCGACGTGCCGCAGGTGGTGTGTCGCCGTCAGGAGATAGAGGAGACGGGCGACGACATCGTGCTACATTCGTTCGAGGAGTGCCTCCAGGACAAACGTTCACAGGCAGACAATTTCCGCCACATCGAGGAGGAGTCCAACAAGTGGCACGCCTCGTGCCTGTGGCAGGTGACGGGCGACACGGTGGTCAAGGTCAATCCGCCCTATCCGCCCCTCACGACCGAGGAGGTGGACCGCAGTTTCGACCTGCCCTATACCCGTATGCCGCATCCGCGCTACAACGGCAAGCGCATACCAGCCTACGAGATGATACGACACTCGATATGTCTGCACCGAGGCTGCTTCGGCGGTTGTTCGTTCTGCACGATATCGGCGCATCAGGGCAAGTTCATCTCGTCGCGCAGCAAGGAGAGTATCCTGCGCGAGGCGATCAAGGTGACGCAGATGCCCGACTTCAAGGGCTACATCAGTGACCTGGGCGGACCATCGGCCAACATGTACCGAATGAGGGGCAAGGACCTGAAACTGTGCGAGAAGTGCAAGAAACCCTCGTGTCTCTCGCCGGGCGTGTGCCCCAATCTGAATGCCGACCATAGGCCACTGCTGGAGATATACAAGGCAGTCGATGCCCTGCCGGGAGTCAAGAAGAGCTTCATCGGCTCGGGCGTGCGTTACGACCTGATCCTCAACGAGGGCAAGGACCGGGAGTTCTGGGCTGACAACATGCGCTATGCCGAGGAACTGATATGCCATCACGTATCGGGCCGACTCAAGGTGGCGCCGGAGCATACCAACGCTGAGGTGCTCAAGGTGATGCGCAAGCCGCCCTTCGAGCTGTTCCATCGGTTCAAGGCCCTCTTCGACGACATCAACCGCCGCAATGGTCTGCGTCAGCAGATCATCCCGTACTTCATATCGAGCCACCCGGGCAGCACCGAGGAGGCTATGGCCGAACTGGCGGCCGAGACCAAGAGCCTCGACTTCCAGTTGGAGCAGGTGCAGGACTTTACCCCTACGCCCATGACCGTATCGACCGAGATATACTACACCGGGTTGCATCCCTATACCCTGCAACCATGCTATTGTGCCCGCAATCCCGAGGAGAAGCAGATGCAGCGCGCATTCTTCTTCTGGTATCAGCGCGAGAATGTGGCCAAACTGAAGGGCGAACTCAACAAGATGGGGCGTCGTGACCTGATCGACAAACTGTTCGGCTATTCGCCACAGGGATATCGGGCAGGACAACCCACCCACACCGCCCAGCCATCGCGACAGGAGGGACCTGCCCAGCGCCACGGCCAGTCAGGTCGCCACCAGTCATCGAACAATAATAACCCACAACATACAACCCAAGCGTATGACAAGCATTACCCAAAGGACAACCGCAGTGGTGCTGGCACTGCTGCTGACCGCCGCAATGGCCGACGCCAGGAGTCGGGCACGTCGCGCCAGCAACCAGCCGGCACCCGTTCAGCACGAGATTCTCGTCGCCGCCGATAGTATCATGGCCGCCGATGGCATGGTGCTGCTGTGGCCCGAAGGCCGTATGCCCAACAGCCGCGGCATCAGCGTGAAGGACAGCCTGGCCCGTCACCGTGTGTGGCAGGTGAGCCATCCCCGCATGTATGCCTACATGGCAACGCACAGCGAACAGACAGGCACCACGGTGCTGGTCATTCCGGGCGGTGGATACATCAAGCAGGCGCACGAGACCGCCGGCATCACGGTGGCGAAGTGGCTGAATGGCATGGGCATCAACGCCTTTGTCCTGCTGCACCGCAATCCTACATCGCCCGATGTGGTCGAGAGTACGACAGCGCCGACCATGGATGCCCAGCGTGCCGTGAAGTGGCTGCGGGCCAATGCTCAGTCATTGGGCATTGACCCACATCGACTGGGTGTGATGGGGTGCAGCGCAGGCGGTCATGTATCGGCCTGTGTCAGTGCCGTGACGGACGATATGGCAAGGGTGGGCGATGGGCTCGACTCGGTCTCGTGCCGTCCGGACTTCACTATTCTGATCAGCCCGGTCATCTCGATGGCGGACAGCATCGTGCATCGTGGCAGCAAGGTGGCGCTGCTGGGCAGTGAGCGTATGGCGGATGCCGCCCTCGCGGAGCGTTGGAGCATGGAGCGTCGGGTCGATGCATCGTGCCCACCCGCATTGCTCATTCACGCCTCCAACGACACTGGCGTATCGGCCATGAACAGTGTCCTGTACTATCAGGCATTGCTCCGTAATGGCGTGCAGCGTAGTTCATTGCACATCTTCCCCTTCGGCAAGCACAGTATAGCTGTGCGCAATCAGCCGGGCAGTACAGCCCTGTGGCCAGAGATAGCCGAGGCATGGATGCGCGAAATAGGTATGTTGCGATGAAGGTGCAGGTATTCTTTACGGGCCGTACCACGGGACGGCTCTTCCAGGAGGCCATAGCGGACTATCAGCAGCGCCTCACGCACTATGTCCCCTTCGGCATCGAGGAGATTCCCGACCTGAAGAACGCCAAGAACCTGAGCGAGGAACAACAGAAGGAACGCGAGGCGGACATGCTCTTCGAGCGGATGCAGCCGGGTGATGTATTGGTTCTGCTCGATGAACGTGGACGTGAGTTCACCTCGCGGGAGTTCAGCCAATATCTGGAGCAGAAGATGCAGACGGTCTCCAAGCGTCTGGTCTTCCTGATAGGTGGTCCCTATGGTTTCTCGCCACGGGTATATGAGGCTGCGCAGTTCAAGATCTCGCTCTCCAAGATGACCTTCTCTCACCAGATGGTCCGTCTCTTCCTCGTCGAGCAGATCTATCGTGCATGTACCATCATGCGTGGTGAACCATACCATCACGATTGATTGGTCATCCCTCCATTAACCCTTAAACATCAACCTTTAAACCTTAAAAATGCTTTCGCCTTTCCTTCGGCCATTCTCCCTCATGCTCAAACCCGCTGGACCGCGCTGTAATCTGGCTTGCCGGTACTGCTATTACCTGGACAAGCAGGCGCTCTATCCTGATGCTGCCCGTGCCGTGACGATGAGCGATGAGGTGCTGGAGGAGGCTGTACATCAGTATATCGAGGCACAACCCACGCAGGAGGTGGTCTTCGTGTGGCACGGAGGCGAACCGACCCTGCTGCCCATCTCGTTTTACCGCAAGGCAATGCGTTTGCAGCAACGGTATGCTGCGGGACATCTGATCAGCAACTGCCTGCAGACCAACGGCACGTTGCTGACCCCGGAGTGGTGTCAGTTCCTGCACGACAATGAGTGGTTGGTGGGAATATCCATCGATGGCAATGCCGTGATGCACGATGCCTACCGGCGCACGCGGGGAGGAGGGGAGACTCATCCATTGGTCCTGCGGGGCATCGGGCTGCTACAGCAATATGACGTCCAGTGGAATGCCATGGCGGTGGTCAATAGGCTCAATGCGGATCAGCCCGAGGCGTTCTACCGCTATCTGAAGCAGATAGGATGCCGCTATATTCAGTTTGCTCCGATCGTCGAACATACTCCCGATGGAGCCTTTACGCCGGAAACGGTCTCGCCCGAGCAGTGGGGTGAGTTCTGTTGCCGCCTGTTCGATGAATGGTTGCGGTGTGACGATATCGGTCAGGTCTTTGTCCAGTTGTTCGATGCCGTATTGGCCAACTGGGTAGGAGTCACCCCTGGTGTGTGTACCTTGGGCGTGCAGTGCGGACATGCATTGGCCATGGAGGCCAATGGCGACGTCTATAGTTGTGACCATTTTGTCGATCGTGCCCATCTGTTGGGCAATGTGCTGGACAGGACATTGGCGGATATGGTCGAAGATGCTCGTCAGCGCTCCTTCGGTAGTGCCAAGGAGTCGGCCCTGCCCGACGAGTGCCGTGCCTGTCGGTGGCTCTCGCTCTGCAATGGCGAGTGCCCCAAGAACCGCCTGCCATCGGGCCGCAACTATCTGTGTGAGGGCTATCGCCGCTTCTTCGCCCATTCGGCTCCTGTCATGCAGCAGCTACGGCAGGAGATACTGGACAGAGAGAATGGGCAATGAGTCCATGTGGATGTAAGTATTTCCATCGACAATCATCGTTGAACATCGTACATCTTCGTTTATCCCCTTAATCAATTATATATAGTATGAAAAAAGAAATCAGTTTTGTGGGATGCGTCATCGGAGGCGCTGTATCGGCCCTGGCGCCGGCACAGCAGAAGCCGAAGACCGGTTGGGACAAGTCGCCCAACATCATTTACATACTGGCCGACGACCTGGGCATCGGAGACATTGAACCATACGGCCAGACCCGCATCCACACACCTAACCTTAATCGTTTGCGCCAACAGGGTACGCGCTTCACGCAGTGCTATGCGGGTACCGCGGTGTCGGCCCCATCTCGATGCTCCCTGATGACGGGCCTGCACACTGGTCACGCCTCCGTGCGTGGCAACATCGGCGTTGACCCCGAGGGACAGGTGCCCATGCCGGCCGGTACTTTTACCATGGCTACGATGTTCAAGGAGTCGGGCTATGCTACAGGATGCTTCGGCAAGTGGGGATTGGGCTTCCCGGGCTCTGTATCGGACCCGACCAAAGTCGGCTTTGACCGATTCTTCGGATATAACTGCCAGACCCTGGCGCACGATTACTATCCGGATCACCTGTGGGATGGCACCCAGCGTATAGAGTTGCAGCAGAACTACCAGCAGCGTGAGGCTACCTATTCAGCCGATACCATTCACGCACAGGCCTTGCAGTTCATGCGCGACCATGCGGACAAGCCTTTCTTCACTTTCCTCTCCTATACTTTGCCCCACGCCGAACTGATCCTGCCGCACGACAGCGTGTACCAGGCTTACTGCCGCGAGATTCCCGAAGAGGATGAGAAGCCTTTCGTCCAGAAGAATCCCAACAAGAAGGGCGCCTACGGCAGCACGGCTCGCCCTATGGCATCGTTCGCCTCGATGGTCACTCGCTTGGACCGATATGTGGGCGATGTGATGCAGTTGCTCGACTCGTTGGGCATTGCTGACAATACGATCTTGATCTTCACGTCGGACAATGGCCCGCACAAGGAGGGTGGCGCCAATCCCGATTATTTCCGGAGCTATGGTCCTTATCGCGGCATCAAGCGTGACCTGTACGAAGGCGGTATCCGCATGCCTATGCTGATTTCTTGTCCCGGTCATGTGCCGGCTGGCATCGACAATGATCATGTGATGGCATTCTGGGACATGTTGCCTACTTTCGCCGAGGCCATCGGGTATGACAAGCAACTTTCGACCGACGGTATATCCTTCTTGCCCACGCTCCTCGGACGTGAAGGTCAGCAGGAACATCGGTTCCTCTACTGGGAGTTCCACGAGAAGCAGGGCAAACAGGCTGTGCGCGAGGGTTACTGGAAGGGTATCCGCCTGAATGTGTCGGCCGACAAACCTGTCTTTGAACTCTATGACCTCCGCACGGATATCCACGAGGATCATAATGTGGCTGCCCAGTATCCGGATGTGGCGCGTCGTCTGGAGGCTCTCATTGACAGCTGTCACACGCATTCGGATGTATTTAATTTCGGTCGTTGACCATAATTGATATTTTTGAGGCATTGTCTATTGTGCATAAATGAAATTACATCGCACACGGACGATGCCTCTATGTTTGTTTCTAATACCTGTATTATGTCTGTTGATAACAATGATGTTCGGTGGAACAAGGACCATCCCTCTATGTTGGACCTTGCATGGCATGATTCTGCCTCCAGGGTGTATAAGTTTGCCCTATGGAGCACCATACTGGCTACGGTTAATGCCATTCTGTTTGGATCGGTTATTTTGAGAAGTGGGGAAGGTTTTTTCATCTATATTGCAGCATTCTCTTTTTGCGCCTCGCACGTGTTGCTGGTTTCATGGGGGTATTGGGGACGTTGGCTGTAGTGCATCGTCGGCCTGATACTCTGTTCCTGTGCCGCGCTTTCTTCTGGTACTGTCTGTCGGATATAGTGCTGCTCATAGTTGCCTATTCCCTGATAGGTGTTTTCCCCTCGTTTTTCCTGTTCATCTGGGTGGGCTTTTGTATTGTTGCCCTGATTACGCTCTATTCTTCCGACGAACTTCGTATGCTCTTCCCGAGTGAGTATCGCCGTTTCTCTATATTCGACCTGTTGCTTTCGGCTGGGTGTTTCGCTACGATGTTGCTTTTCTACATTCTTTTTTTCATCGATATCTATTATTTCCGATTATACACTTCATGAACTTGTTGGGGTATTATTATTGGGGAGCCTGTTTGTCTTTGATATTTTACTATATATTAGTGTATGCGTACGCGTATATATGGGCTTTTTGAGGCCGTTCTCTGCCTTGCAAGTGCCCATTTTGACCTTTTTTACGATTTTTTGCGCTCTGACGGGGTAGGAGAGGCCCTTTGATAGGGTAGGAAATGGTCAAAATGCTACTTATACTTGCCAATTTATTCCGTTTCTGCCCCCGAAATTGGCTATTTTGCAGAAAAATCGAAAAAAGTTACAAAATAATTTGGAGGACTCGCAAAAACCCGCTATCTTTGCACCCGCTAAACGAAAGGAACACGGTTCCAACCAAGTTCTGACAAGCTTAGCACTACGATCTCTGAAAGATTGAAACTAAGATAAAACAAGTAGTACAAAGCCTGACTGAGAAATCAGTCAAAACAAAGGTAGAGCAGTGCGTTGAGAATTGTTAATTTTTAATTTTCAATTTTTAATTTTCAATTTATTTGAAAGGCTTTACCGTCAATGAATAGTGTAAACCTACAGTCAAAGGTATCGAACAAATTAAGTCTCTAAGTCCTTCGGGACGGAAAAGATATTTTACAACGAAGAGTTTGATCCTGGCTCAGGATGAACGCTAGCGACAGGCCTAACACATGCAAGTCGAGGGGCAGCGCGGAGTAGCAATACTCTGGCGGCGACCGGCGCACGGGTGAGTAACGCGTATGTAACCTGCCCATAAGTGGGGGATAGCCCAGCGAAAGCTGGATTAATACCGCATAATACCGATTGACGACATCAGATGTCGGTTAAAGATTTATTGCTTATGGATGGAC
>JAILKE010000069.1 GCA_024694125.1 Bacteroidales bacterium | reverse complement strand
TAGGCGGTCGAGACCATGTAACTGAGCAGTTTGATATGGTCCGTGGGCGCCTCGTGGTGCAGCACATCGGCAATGATGTAGGGCAGATCGTCGATAGTGACGTGCTCCTTCTTGTCGCCCATCTCGTTGATGCGCTTGGTGACGCGACGCATATCGTCGTCGTTTAGATTGATGCCGAGCTGTTTCAGGTTCTGCTCGATGTTGGCCTTGCCGGACATCTTGCCGAGTGCGTATTCACGACTGCGGCCGAAGCGTTCGGGCAACAGGGCGTTGACGTAGAGATGACCTTTCTTGTCGCCGTCGGCGTGAACGCCAGCCGTCTGGGTGAAAACATTTTCGCCTACGATAGGGGTATTGGCAGCCGTGGCTACGCCCGAGTAACTCTCCACCATGCGGCTGATGGAATTGATGCGTTTCTCGACCACGCATATCTCGGCATCGGGCATCATGTCATTGAGCACTGCCACTACGCTGCTGAGCGAGGCATTGCCTGCCCGTTCGCCCAGTCCGTTGACCGTAGTGTGCAGTCCGCGGCAACCAGCCTCGGCAGCAGCCAGGACATTGGCCACGGCGAGGTCGTAGTCGTTGTGGGCATGGAAGTCGAAATGCAGGTCGGGATAGCTCTGGACCATCTTGCGCATGAGCAGTTTGGTCTGGTGCGGCGCGAGGATGCCCAGGGTATCGGGCAACATGAAACGCTTGATAGGCAGGTCACGTAGCGCCTGTACCATCTGCAATACGTAGTCCTCGGAGTGAAGCATTCCGTTGCTCCAGTCCTCGAGATAGACGTTGACCGACAGTCCTGCCCGATGGGCCATTTCCACATTGCGGCGTACATCGGCCCAATGTTCAGCGGGAGTCTTCTTGAGTTGTCCTGTGCAGTGGCGCTCCGAACCCTTGCAGAGCAGGTTGATGCACTGACAACCTGCCTGGCATATCCATTCGATCGACTTGCCGTCGTCGCAGAATCCCAGTACCTCGATGCGATCCAGGTATCCGGCCTCCTTGGCCCAGGTGCATACTTTGCTGACGCACTCGAATTCGCCTTCGCTGACGCGTGCCGAGGCTATCTCCAGTCGATCGACTTTGACCTCTTCGAGCAGTTTCTGGGCAATGGAGAGCTTCTCCGGTGCGCTGAATGCTACACCCGAGGTCTGTTCGCCGTCGCGAAGGGTAGTGTCAAGTATTTCTATCTTCATAAATAAAGGTTCGCTGCGCGAACGCTAAAAGTTCGCTGACGCTCACGCTAATACTCACATCGTTCGTGGTAAGGGTTCGCTGATGCGAACGTTAATACTCACTTCGTTCGTGGTAAAGGTTCGCTGCGCGAACGTTAAAAGCTGTGCACTAAAAGCTGCATAATAAATATTCGCTTCGCTCACACTAAGATTTCAGTGAGCTATTTCGCTGGTCTTAGTGGCCGTAGGCCTTTTAGCGTGAGCGAAGCGAACTTTTAGCGGGGCAAATTTGCCCCTTTTAGCGGACAAACTTTTGTCCTTTTAGTGGACAGCATTTTCGTATTTCTCGATTTCCTCCTTCTTGGACAGGAGATAGTCGATATCGTCGTAACCGTTCATCAGGCAGTACTTCTTGTAGCCATTGATGTCGAAGTGCTCAGAGCGGCCCGTAGCGCGGTTGGTGACGGTCTGGTTAGGAACATCGACCGAAACGACAGTCTTCGGGTCCTTGGCAATCGAAGCAAACAACTCCTGCTGGAAGTCGGCACTGACGATGACTGGGAGTACGAAGCAGTTGAGCAGGTTGTTGCGATGGATATCGGCAAACGAAGAACTGATCACTACGCGTACGCCGTAGCCTGCAATGGCCCATGCGGCATGTTCGCGGCTGGAACCTGAACCCCAGTTCTGACCACCAACGATGATCTCGTGGCAACCCTCGTGTGGAGCCTCGCTGTACTCAGGGAGATTCATCACGAAGTCCTTGACTGGCTGGCCGTTGGCATCGAAGCGGAGATCGTGCATGAAGGCATCGCCGAAGAACTTAGGATCGCGTGTGGTCGAAGCCAAGTAACGGGCTGGGATGATGAGGTCGGTATTGCAGTTGTCGATGTTGATCGGGATGCAGGTGCTCTCGATGACAGCGAATGAACGGTGGACAGACTTGCCCTCGTCGGCCTTGGCAGCTGCGGTGTGCATCTGCTGTGGGAAAGCGCAGTTAGGACAGTTGCTCGGAGCAGCAGCCACTACCTTGCGCAGCGAGACAGGAGCAGGGAGCTCGCTCACGGTCATGGTCTGTGGATTGGTGATGACACCGGTGATGGCCGATGCTGCTACGGTGAGCGGCGAAGCCAATACGGTGCGGGCACCAGGACCCTGACGGCCTACGAAGTTACGGTTGGAGGTAGAGATGGAGAGCTTACCAGCAGGAACCTTGTCTGGGTTCATGGCCAGACAACTGGAACAAGAAGGCAGACGGAGTTCGAAACCGGCATCTTTCAGTATCTGGTCCAATCCCTCGTCAATGATCTGCTGACGAACGAGCCATGAGCCCGGTACGAGCCATGCAACGACGTCTGGATGCTTCTTCTTGCCCTTGACGATCGATGCAAAGGCGCGGAAGTCCTCGATACGGCCGTTGGTGCAGGCGCCCAGGAAGACGTAATCGACCTTGTGGCCCTCGAGCTTCTCGCCTGGCTGGAACTGCATGTACTCCAACTGGCTGAGGAACTGCTTCTTCTCGCTCTCCGACATGCCGTCGGTGGTAGGTATGCACTCGTCGATGGCAATGCCTGCGCCAGGATTGGTACCGTAAGTGATGCGAGGCTTGATGTCCTCGGCACGGTAGGTAACCTCCTTGTCGAACACTGCATCGGGGTCGCTCTTGAGTTGGCTCCAACGTGCTACGGCAGCATCCCACTCGGCACCCTTAGGAGCATACTCGCGGTCCTTGAGGTAGGCGAAGGTAATCTCGTCAGGAGCAATGAGTCCGGCACGCGAACCCATCTCGATAGAGAGGTTGGAGAGGGTGAGACGACCCTCCATGGACATATTGCGGATGGCAGAACCGGCATACTCAACGGCATAACCGGTAGCGCCCGATGTGGTCATCTGAGCCATGATGTAGAGCGCTACATCCTTGGCAGTAACGCCTGGTTGCAGGGTACCCTCGACGTTGATGCGCATGGTCTTGGGCTTGCTCTGCAGGATACACTGAGAGGCGAGTACCTGAGCTACCTCGCTGGTGCCGATACCCATGGCAATAGCGCCCACAGCACCGTGAGTAGAGGTGTGCGAGTCGCCGCATACGATGGTCATGCCTGGCAGTGAGAGAGCCTTCTCGGGACCGACGACGTGGATGATACCGTTGTCGCGGGTACCCATGGCGAAGTGCTTGATGCCGAATTCGGCGCAGTTCTTGGCCAATGTCTCGACCTGCTTGCAGCCGATTGGATCGCCTATCTCGTTCTGCTGGTCAGATGGAGTGTTGTGGTCTGGCATAGCCACAACGTGGTCAGGGCGGAATACCTTGGTACCCTTGTCACGCAGAGTATCGAACGCCTGTGGCGAGGTCACCTCGTGAGCGTAAAGGCGGTCAATGTAGAGCTGGGTAGGACCATCATCGACTTTCTGTACGACGTGGGCATCCCAGATTTTGTCAAAAAGTGTCTTGGACATAGTTGTATAGTAGAGTTATTAGAAATATTCGTTGAGAGAGAAAGGACCAAGCCAGGGTCATGTGGGGTTTAACTGGGTAAGGATAGATGGGACTGGGTTGACCAGAGTATAGTTGGATATGACAATGTACAGTCAGGCCGAACCCTGTAAGTCAATCCATTATCCCATTAATCCTTAAACATTAAACGTTAATCCTTTTAATGCTTGAACTTGTTGATACAATCGATGTAAGCCTCGACGCTGGCAGTAACGATATCGGTATCCGTGCCGAAACCATAATAGACATGGTTGTCGTGTTCTACCTGCATGTGTACCTTGCAGCTGTCGTCCGATCCCTTGCTGATAGCCTGGATGGTCATCTCCTTGAGCGTCATCTCGCGACGGATGATCTGCTTGAGAGCCTTGATGGATGCATCCACTGGACCATTGCCCACGCCGGCTGCCTCGAAGATCTCGTTGGCCACACGCAGACGCATAGCGGCGATAGGAGTGACGCCCTTGCCGGTGGTGACTTGGAGCGACTCGAGCTGGATGTGGTTGTCCTCGGCCTTGTCGGCGCCCACCAACATCAGGAGGTCGTCGTCATTGAGTTCCTTCTTCTTGTCAGCCAGACGGAGGAATGCCTCGTAGGTCTTGTCGAGCTTGTCCTGGTCCATCTCGATGCCCAGTACGCTGAGACGGTGGCGCAATGCAGCGCGACCCGAACGAGCGGTGAGCACGATGGCATTCTCGTCGATGCCGACATCCTTGGGGTCCATGATCTCGTAGGTCTGGACGTTCTTGAGCACGCCGTCCTGATGGATGCCAGAGCTGTGGGCAAAGGCATTCTTGCCGACGATGGCCTTGTTGGGCTGCACAGGCATGTTCATCAACGACGATACCATGCGGCTGGTAGGCCAGATCTTGGTCGTATTGATGTTGGTCGTGACAGGCATGGTAGCCTGGTGGCACTTGATGATCATGGCTATCTCCTCGAGTGAGGTATTGCCGGCACGTTCGCCGATGCCGTTGATGGTCACCTCTACCTGGCGTGCGCCATTGACCACGCCGCTGATGGTATTGGCCGTAGCCATACCAAGGTCGTTGTGACAATGGGTCGAGAGGATAGCGCGGCCGTCCTGCAGGCCATCTACGTGCTCCATGAGGTACTTGATCTTCTCACCATACTCCCATGGCATGCAGTAGCCGGTGGTGTCAGGGATGTTGATGACCTTGGCGCCGGCATTGACCACAGCCTGTACCACCTTGGCGAGATACTCGTTGTCGGTACGGCCAGCGTCCTCGGCATAGAACTCCACCTCATCTACCTTGTTGCGGGCATACTTGACAGCAGCCACGGCACGCTCGATGATCTCCTCACGGGTGCTGTTGAACTTGTATTTGATGTGGCTGTCGGAGGTGCCGATGCCAGTGTGGATACGTTTATGCTTGGCATATTGCAGGGCTTCGGCTGCGCAGTCGATATCCTTCTGCACAGCCCTGGTAAGGGCGCAAATGGTAGGCCAGGTAACGGCTTTGGAAATTTCTACTACTGAATTGAAGTCTCCTGGGCTGGATACGGGGAAACCAGCTTCGATGACGTCCACGCCCAACTGTTCCAACTGCTTGGCCACCTGGATCTTCTCCACGGTGTTGAGCTGGCAACCGGGCACTTGTTCTCCGTCACGCAATGTGGTGTCGAAGATGTAAAGACGATCAGCCATAACGCAATATTTAATTTAGTCAGTTACTGTGACAACCTCTCACCTGGGCGGCCTTGGGCCTGGGGCATTGTACAAAATAAATATGTACAACAACTGGGGCGGTAATGCCGGCTGGGTAGGGGCAGTCTTTAATATGTTTGGATAATTATACTGATGTATCGCTGTAGCGTGGGGGAAAGGTAAGTAGCGTGTTCAGGAATAGATGAACGATGTCAACTGGATCTGAAAACTGTTGTTGAATGACTACTTATTGAGGCAGAGAGAATCACTCGCAGCCCTCGACGGTGTAGATGACCTGCAGGTTCTGTTCGTCGTCCCCCTTGCGCAGTCGTACTGCCGTGGGGAGTATGTAGTTGGACAACGAAAGGACAGCATTGCTGCTGGAGTTGGTCGTTACATCGACTGGAACCAGCGACATCGTGACCTTGAAGTCCTCAAGTGACTCGCCATCGGAGAGCAACCCTTTGGCTCGTAGCTCGGACTCCCAGACGGTGGAACTCTCCATCGAGGCTTGATCCCATCCATAGCTCTCGGCCAAACCGAGTATGACGGAGTAGATGTTGCCGAAACTATAGTAGTACACTCCCTGATTGGGGTCAATGTAATTGTCATTGGCTACAGAGTCACAGCCGTAATAGCCTACGCACGAGGTGTAGTTGTTGGGCAGGAGCGCCTCCTCGAAGTAGGTGTTGAGCGAATCCTCGCGCACCATCAACAGGGTTGGGGCTGCCGATTGGCCCAACAGGTAACCCTGTGGCTTGTAGGCCATCAGGTACAGGTTGGCGCTGTTGAGGAAGTAGCTCGAGTCGCGACGCAGGGGATCGTTCATCATTGCGTTGATGATGCGGCCCACGGGCAACTGAACCTGGGCGTAATAGCCCTGCGGTGAGGTGATGAACGCCGAATCGGTGCTGGCGAGACGCTCCTCCTTGTTGGTATCGTTGTAGTCGAAGCCCGACATCTGGATGACGTCCGGGGTGACGGCTATGTAATTGACGTGATTGAGCACGTAGGTCGAGTCGCCGTCATCGGCCATGTTACGCAGCAGTGTGCCGTCCGGGGCATAACGATGGTACGAACTGTAGAAGAGGTATATGGCGGTGTAGTACACCTTGACCAATGAACCTTCGCCGAAAGTTGGCTTGACGCATACGCCCGACAACCACTCGGAACGCAATGTCGATTGGTCGGCAAAGATGTCGGTATGCTGTGCGTGCTCCGGATTGTCGGTGTCGCGTGCAATGGCGGCATCAACGGCCAGACGCAGGAACTGGTCCTTGTACTTGTCGTCCAACTTGACCTCGACGTAGTTCATGTAGTCGCTCACGCTACGGGCAGAGTCGCTCAACTCACGGTTGGCAGCTGTGTAGCCCTTGCGGCCCAGCAGATTGGACTCACTGTACATCGAACTGAAGTCATTGCTGCTGTAGAACTCCGACTCGGGCAGCTCGGTGAAGTCCACCTCGGGATTGAGGCTGTAGATGCTGAGCTGCATCGGAGCAAGCGAGTCACCATAGTACGCATTGTAGTAGATGCGGATGGTCATCGAGTCGATGCGGTTGCCCACGAGCGAGTCGTAGTGTGAGGTATAGTATCCCGATGGGTCCCAACGGCCAGGCTCTTCTGCCTCAAGCTGTTGCACGATGGATGTGCGCAGGATGCCGAACAGGGTCGAGTCGCTGGAGTTGGTCACATCCATTGTCGTCTTGCGGTTGGCATAGAACTGAGCCAGATAACCGGCTGTCAGTTCGCCCAACTGGGGGTCGGACACGGCACCGAGCAGAGGATAACCGGTGCGGACATAGACCGAGTCGCGGTAGGCTGTCTGGATGGGAACCTCGTAGGTGGCAGTACGCAAGGTAATGCCATCTGATGTGGGTCGTACAGAACTGCCTATCTCGCTGAGGCTGTCGTCGCACGATACAGTGACTGGAATTGCTATAGCCGCAATGGCAGCATAAGTCAACAGTTTTTTCATCTGGATAGAACTGATTTGTCTGATGTCAGATTTTCTTCGATCGTTTGGGTTTGATGTTAGACTCGATGTCTGCTGTGGGTGCTGATGATCAGTCCTCGGGGGCAATCATTTCGTCAAAGAATTTGTCATACTTGCTGATGTCGAGCTCCTCGTCATCGGCCATGAGAATCTTCTTGCCCTGTTTCTGGGCGTAGTCGATTAACTCAGGTGCGATACCCGGCTGGCTGACTATCACGCCGTCGCTGAACTTGATGGACAGGCGGCTGAAGAGGGTGTGGGTGACTGGTTTGTCGCGCACCTCCGAGAGGTCGCTCTTCGTGATACCGTCACACTTGATGGTCGTGGCCAGATTGGGTGGCAGGGGCTGCTGGTAGGCATTGTCAAAGAGTGCAGTGACAATCTTGCAGTTGCGGAAGCAGGGATCATCGTTGAAGTGCTTCTTGAGCAGGATTGGAGCAATGCCTGCGAACCATCCCTGGCAATACACTACATCCGGTACCCAGCGGAGTTTGCGGATGGTTTCGGCTACGCCTCGGGCGAAGAAGAAGGCTCGTTCGCCGTTGTCCTCATATTCATTGCCTTTCTTGTCGGCATATTTTTCGCGTTGAGTAAAGTATTCGTCATTGTCAATGAAATAGACCTGCATGCGGGCTGCCTGGATGCTTGCCACCTTGATGATGAGGGGATGGTCGGTCTCGTTGATGATGAGATTCATACCTGAAAGGCGAATCACCTCGTGCAACTGGTTGCGGCGTTCGTTGATACAGCCGAAACGAGGCATAAAAGTACGGATTTCATGTCCGGCTTCCTGTATGCCCTGCGGAAGACGACGTCCGATGGTGGCCATACTGCCCTCTGGCATGTAGGGGACCACTTCTGTGCTGATGAATAGAACCTTTGCTTTTGACATATACTTTTATCCCAATTTAGGATTTTGCGCACAAAGTTAATGATTTTTTTTGATTTATCGGCATTTTGCTTTAAAAAATAAAGTAATTGCAGCGTTTTTTAAGTATTTTTGTCAATTCTTGGACTTGATATTAGCAATTTGTCTCTGCTCGTTCTCTGTTCGAGGTTCCCGTTGCCCTGTATTTATATTTGTATTTTCGTTGTAATACCCTCCTAATAACCTTGTAATACCTTCATGGTTTCATTGCCCGATTTGTGGGTCGCTTTGCTAATTATTTATATCAAAACTGCCTATTTCGGAAGCCGTTGTGCATAAAATAGTTCATAAAATCGCTCCATGTGTCGAGAAATGCTTATATTTGCGACTGTTTTGCTTTTATAAATACAAACCACTATTGCACCCATTCCATTTTTTTGCTTATGGACAAGATTGCATTGATTACAGGAGTGACAGGTCAGGATGGAAGTTACCTGTCGGAGTTTCTGTTGGCCAAGGGCTACGAAGTACACGGCATCATCCGCCGTTCATCGGTCGATTACCGCGAACGTATCGCTCACTTGGAGGGCACCCCTCATTTCCACTTGCATTATGCAGATATGGGCGACTCGATGTCGCTCGTCAAACTGGTCGGTCAGGTTCAACCTACCGAGATATACAACCTCGCTGCGCAGAGCCATGTGCAGGTTTCGTTCGATGCTCCGGAGTTTACGGCCGATGTTGATGCCGTAGGTGTGCTCCGCATCCTGGAGGCTGTACGCACCAATCACCTGGAGAGCACTTGCCGCATCTATCAGGCATCGACTTCCGAGTTGTATGGCAAGGTGGAGGAAGTCCCTCAGAATGAGAACACTCCGTTCCATCCTTACTCTCCTTATGCTGTGGCCAAACTTTATGGATATTGGATCATCAAGGAGTATCGCGAGGCATACAATATGTTCTGCTGCTCGGGCATTCTGTTCAATCACGAGTCGGAGCGCCGTGGCGAGACTTTCGTTACCCGCAAGATTACCTTGGCAGCTGCCCGTATTGCACAGGGCAAACAGGAGAAACTCTACCTCGGCAACCTCTCGTCTCTGCGTGACTGGGGTTACGCCAAGGATTATGTCGAGTGTATGTGGTTGATTCTGCAGCACGACAAACCCGAGGATTTCGTCATTGCTACGGGTGTCCAACACTCGGTCCGCGAGTTCGCCTACTATGCTTTCCGGGCTGCCGGCATTGAGCTTGAGTTCCAGGGCGAAGGAATGGACGAGAAGGGCATCTGCAAGGCCGGTCCCGCCAATCTGGTCGGTAAGACTCTGGTCGAGGTCAGCGCCGATTTCTATCGCCCGACGGATGTGGTCAATCTCTGGGGCGACCCGTCGAAGGCCAAGAAGGAGTTGGGTTGGAACCCACAGAGCACCACTTTCGAGCAGCTCGTCAGCATTATGGTCAAGCACGACATGGAGAAGGTTGCAGCCGATCACGTTGCTTCGGTGATGCGTACCAACCTGGCCGAGTTCCTGGAGAAGGGTGTCGTGAAGTAATTTAATTCCTCCCTCCCATAGAGTGGGGGGAGTTTTTTATATGTTTCCTATGTTATCCAAAGATAGTAAGATTTTTGTGGCTGGTCACCACGGATTGGTCGGTTCGGCCATCTGGAACAACCTCAAGTCGAGAGGGTACAACAACCTGGTGGGCAAGAGCCACAAGGAATTGGATCTGCTCGATCCCAATGCGGTCAAGGCTTTCTTCGACCAGGAGCAGCCCGATGCCGTCGTATTGGCAGCAGCGCATGTGGGTGGTATCATGGCCAATCTCCAGTACCGTGCGGACTTCATCTACCAGAACCTGCAGATACAGCAGAATGTCATTGGCGAGAGTTGGAAGCACGGTGTCAAGAAGTTGCTCTTCCTGGGCAGCACCTGCATCTATCCTGGCGAGGCTCCACAGCCTATGCCCGAAGACTGCCTGCTCACCTCGAGCCTCGAATATACCAACGAGCCTTACGCCATTGCCAAGATAGCCGGACTCAAGATGTGCGAGTCGTTCAACCTGCAGTATGGCACCAATTACATCGCTGTTATGCCGACCAATCTGTATGGCCCCAACGACAATTTCCACCTCGAGAACAGCCACGTCTTGCCCGCCATGATACGCAAGGTCTATCTGGCCAAATGTCTGAACGAAGGCGATTGGGATGCAGTCCGTCGCGACATTGACCTGCGTCCAGTCTCGCTCAAGGGCACAGACCTCCGCGTAGATGGCAGTTCGTCCCAGGCTGACATCCTCCGCGTCCTTGCATCGTACGGCATTACGCCCGATGCCGTCACCCTGTGGGGTACGGGTGCACCGATGCGCGAGTTTCTGTGGAGCGAGGAGATGGCCGATGCCTCGGTACATTGCCTGCTCAATGTAGATTTCGCCGATGTTGTGGCCAAGAGCCATTTCGTCACCAATCACGACGGCATCCGCGAGGTGCGCAACTGCCACATCAACGTGGGTGCGGGCAAGCAACTCAGCATTCGCGAGTGTGCCGAGAAGATTGTCCGCGAGATAGGTTTCCGTGGCGCCCTTCAGTGGGACAGCAGCAAGCCCGATGGCACGATGCTCAAGCTCACGGACGTAACCAAACTGCATGCCCTCGGTTGGCACCATACCATCGAGATTGACGAAGGCATCCATCGTCTCTTCGAGTGGTACAAACAGGGTATCTGCATCAATCACAAGGACTGATATACAACCACCCATAGATTCCTCAAACTCTGGAAAATATGAAAGAGAGCAGGCCGTAACTGGCTTGCTCTCTTTTTTAGTGCTCAATCTAAGAGTGTTCAATGCAATGTGCTCAATATAGGTAGTTCAATGTATATTGTCCAATTGCTATCTCCTGTACATTGGTTGTAATGCCCGATTAGAGATGGACAGATATCTCCTTGCCTTCATAACGTATGGTGCGGCTCGAGCCGTCGGGCAGAGTTATGAAGAACTGGCGGGACAGGATTATACCGGGGAAGGAGCCAGAGCGTTGTCCAATGTTCAGGGTACGACTGTTGTTGTCCCATGAAAAAGGTATTTCACTGTATTGACCCTGCTCATAGCCGTAGCCGTCCCCTTCGTCTTCGTAGAGCGTGAAGGTCCCGTCAGCGCCTGGGTATATGCGCAACGTGAGCGAGTCCCATCGTTGTTCCGAACTGAACTGTACATCGGGACCGATGGGAATGATGCTGCCAGCACGGACATAGACTGGCATGTCCGATATTGGAGTGGGGCGCTGCACCGTACGTCCGCCCTTGTGGCATTGACCTGTATAGAAGTCATACCATTGCGTTCCGGCAGGTAGATAGACGCTGACAGGGGCCGATGCCTGTTTTACGTCCGGGTAGATGAGGTGTCCTTTTTTCTTTTCGTCGCGCCAGGTGTAGAGTGGGTCAGTGACTGGTTTGACCAATAGAGCGTGGCCGAACATATATTCGTCGTTCAGGCGGCGGGCCTTCACATCGTTGGCAAAGTCCATTACCAATGGTCGCATCATCGTGCCGCTGTGCTGTACCACTTCGCCCATCATCGAGTAGATGTAGGGCAACAGACGGTAGCGCATCCGTATGGCATCGACCATAGCGTCGTAGGCCCAGTCACCCTTCTTGCCGAAGGCATACAGTTCGCTCACCATTGGGCTGGAACAATGATTGCGCATCAGTGGCATATAGGTGCCCCACTGCATCCAGCGTGTCTGCAGTTCCTGCAGGGCGGGGTTGTGAGGGTCGTTGTCATATTCCCAGTAGAAGAATCCGCCCAGGTCGGTGTTCCAGTAGGGAATGCCGCACAGGGAGTAGTTCAGTCCGCTGGGCACCTGGGACTTCATTTCCTTCCACGATGCGCTGATGTCGCCACTCCATGAGAATGTGCCGTATCGTTGCAGTCCGAATGTACCGCTGCGGGTCATCTGTACGGAACGTTTGTGGTTCCCTCGCGTGGCACGCTGGTGTTCGTAGATGCCGCGGTTGGTCATCAGTGGGAAGGCGTTCTTGACAGACAACCAGGGGCCGTCGTGCGTCATGTAGCAGTCCGTCGAGTCCGATTCGTTGAAGTGGTCCGGTTCGGTCGAGTCGGTCCACCATGCATCGAATCCCATACGGTACAGGTGGCTCAGATATTTCCAGTAGATGTCGCGCGCCTTGGGGTTGAATGGGTCGTAGGGCATCACGCCCTTGTTCCGTGGCCAGGTGTCGAATGGCAGCAGTGCCCCGGCTTTCTGCATTTCGCGGTAGGGGCGGGTCCATGGCCCGAAGCTTGCCCAGATGCTGATCATCAGGTGGGCATTGCTCCTGTGCACATATTCGACCATTTCCTCGGGGCTTTTCAGTCGTGGCTGTTTGCCTTGAGCCTTGTATTCGGCTGCCATCTGGCGCAGGTCGTCAGGCAGATAACGTTCCCATTGTGGGTCACCCACCTTGTTGATGTAGTAAGGGTTCTGGAATGACATGGCATTCCAGTTCGAGTCGCATCCCCAGTACTGCCAGTCCTGTACTATGCCATCCACGGGAATCTCCAGTTCGCGGTATCGGTCCAGCACGGCGGCCAGTTCGTCGCTTGTCTTGTACCTTTCGCGGCACTGCCAGTGGCCCATTGTCCATAGTGGCATCATTGTGGCTTGGCCCGATAGTTGGCGCACGGCGGCCATCACGCCGTCCTGCGTACCGTCGTGGTATATGATGTAATAGTCTATGCACGTGCTCACTTCCGATGTGAACTGCATACCCTCAGCCGAGTCGCTGAAGCGGCTCTTGCCCGCATTGTCCCAGTACAGTCCGTATCCCTTGCTGCTGGTCACGTATGGGATGGCAATGTATGTGTTGTGGTTCCATAGCAACATCTCGCGGCCGCGCCAGCTGATGGCTGTGTCGTGCAGTTGTCCCAGGCCGTAGATGTCTTCGTCCTCGGTTAGTTGCCATTTTTGTCCGATGCGCAGTTGTCCGATGGCGGCACCCTGAGTCCGTTCTTCCAGCATTGGGGTACCCGTTTCGCGCAGCAGCAGTTCGCCCTCGCGGTTGCAGTATGTGAGGCAGCCTGTTACCGAGTCGATGCTTACCCGTACGTTGGGGTGTTCGGCTTTCCCTTGGGACAATATCACCGAGTATGAATGGTGCTTTGGCATGTCCGATGTAGCGGGGTACTTGACCACGTGGACGATGTCGTCCGACAGATAGTTGACGTGCACGGCCACGCCTTGCGTCTGGTGTTCGATGATGGAGTGGCCCGATGGTTGTGACGAACCCGTTGCTGCACTGCAGGTCATCAGGCTGAGTGCCAGTGTCAGGAGTGTGTTCGATGTGTGGTTCATTGTTTTCATAGTTTTGTACAACGATAATGTTTGTCGGGTGCAAAGGTAGGTCAAAACCGGCATCCCCGGGGCGTACAAATGAAGATTTAAAAGGTAGAAATGTTGATTAGTTCGTCGGATTGGCAGTTTTTGGGGGCCTTGGCGCTCATATTCCTCTTCTTTTGATATATTCCAATGGCCTGCAGCCATATTCGCGCTGAAAACATTTGCTGAAGTAGCTTGCCGAACTGAATCCCGTCTGCAGTGCCACTTCGGCTATCGAGTGGGGACCGGACAGCAGCATCTCGGCGGCTTTGCGCAGACGTATCGAGCGGATATAGTTCACCGGCGATGGTTGGCCCAGTGCCGTCAGTTTTTTGTACAGACCGGTTCGTTCCATGCACAGGTCAGTGGCCAGTTGTTCCACGCCGTAATCCGGGTCTGCCATGTGGTCGGTGACCAGTTTTGTGGTCCGTGCCAACCACTCCTCTTCCTGGGGCGATAGGGCAGGGACGGGTGCGTCGTCCGTTGTGATTGTTTTGTCCGATGACTGGCGGCGTCTCCATGCCTGTACGACGCCGCCGGCAGCCATCAGTAGGTATCCGACCAGGGCGGCTATAGTGCGCCACCAGGGCTGTTCTATGGTGAATCCGATGCGGTGTAATGACTTCGGGTCAAATCTCTCTGCATGGGTCGAAGCCATCACCTCGAGCACATACTCCCCGGGTGCCAGGTCCACCAGCGGCAGGTAGAACAGTCCCTGGTCATTGACCATTCCGCCAGCCGAATCGGCCGTTACGGTGTGCCAGTCTGTATCTATGGGCGTCAGTCGGTAGCGGAAACAGGTGCTTCGTGGACGCATATAGTTCATCGTCGCGAATTGGAAGGCGAGCGAGTTCTGACTGTGGCCGAATGTCAGTCTGTCGGCATACGGTGGTGCCACGTCGAGCAGCACACGTCCGTCGTACTCCGCACCCATACGTATCGGTGCACCGTGCAGGTTGACCGATGTCAGTATGGGATAGACCTCGGCATCTATGGGTCGGGTGTCGAACAGGCCGCACCACGGCGACGTGTACAGAACGCCATGTCCGTAGGTGCCCAGCCAGATGCCTCCTTCGCGGTCCAGGCACACGGTGTTGATGCCTGTGCTCAGTACTGTGCCGTCTGGCAGGTGCAGGGCGGAGTATCGGTTGGTCTGTCCCGTAGTGGGATCTATGCGCAGGTACCCGTCGGAGGTGGTCAGGTAGAGCAGTCCGCCGGCTGTCTGGGTCAGTGTGTGCATGATGTTGTCCGATGTGAGCAGCGTGTGCCATTGGTGCGATGGTCGATGGTAGGCGAGCAATACCGATCCTCCTGTCCCCGTACGTATCTGGTACAGGTAGTCGTCGGCGCCACCCACTACGAGCGATGTCCCGGTGTATCGCTGCGCCTCTTCTGGCCCGTAGGCATCTGCCTGATACAGCATCGTGCCGTCTGAGTCGTAGGCGACGAGGCGTCCCGTGTCGTGGAAGGTGTATGTCGTCCCCTCCATCCACACCACGTCCTGCAGCGCTCCTGCCGTGTCGGGCAGCGTGATTGTCATGCCCGATGTCGTGTCGGTCAGCAGCTGGTCGTGCAGCAGCCAGACGTGACCTCCTGCGTCGGCGTAGAAGTCTTCCGCTCCGTCATCATCCAGTGGTACTTGCTGCAGCGTACGCAGGTCCAGTGCGCACATCCGTCCGTACTGTTTGAGCCACAGCCGTGCCTTGCCGTCACTGTACACGTGCGTTGCTCCGTGGTAGGCTGGCAGGGTGAGCCATCCGCTGCTGTCCAATGCTATCGTGCTGCATTGTACCCCATCGTAGATATCGACCGTGTGGGGCATCACCACGACCATGCGTCCGTCGTCCAGTTGTTCCAGTTGCCACACGCAGTCGTCGCTCAGTCCGTTCTGCCGGTTGAGCGTGTAGTAGTTGAGTGTGGTCTGCGTTGTATCGTGGGTGACCTGTGCAGCCACGCTATGGGTGACGGCACTCCATACGAGCAGCAGCAATATGGTCCATCGGTAGTGCACGTGTGTACGGTTCTATGGTTGTGGGGGTGTAGTTTTGTCCGACGTACGGTCGGCTTGGTTGCGGAAGATGCCCGCCACGATGCTGCCCGACAGGTTGTGCCACACCGAGAATATCGCTCCGGGCACCGTCGCCATCGGGAAGGCGGCGAAGTGCAGTGCCGCCAGCGACGTTGCCAGACCGGAGTTCTGCATACCGACCTCGATGGCAATGGCAGCCCGGCGCGGGTGGTCCAGTCCCATCAGTGCCGAGAGCAGGTATCCCAGTCCCAGGCCCATCAGGTTGTGCAGCACGACGGCCACGGCTACCAGCAGGCTGCAGTGCATGATGCTGGTGGCATTGTGCGCCACTACTATGCCTATGATCAGGGCTATGGCCAATGTCGATACCATGGGCAATACGGGTACCACCGCCCGCGTGGTGTCGTGCCACCAGTGGCTCACGGCGAAACCTGCCACCACGGGCAGTATCACTACCTGCACGATGCTCAGGAACATCGCACCCACCTGCACTTCTATGTGGTGGCCTGCCAGCAGCAGTACCAGTGCCGGCGTGAGCAGTGGTGCCAGCAGGGTCGATACCGCTGTCATGCCCACGGACAGGGCGATGTCGCCCTTAGCCAGGTAGCATATCACGTTGCTGGCCGTGCCGCCGGGGCAGCAGCCTACCAGTATCACGCCCAGGGCGAGTTCCTCGGGCAGGGCGAGTACCTTGCACAGCAACCATGCCACGCCCGGCATGATCAGGAACTGTGCCACTTCGCCTATGATGATGTCTTTGGGCCGACGTATCACGGGCAGGAAGTCGGCGGGTTGCAGGGTCAATCCCATGCCGAACATTACCAGTCCCAGCAACGGCGAGATGGTAGCTGTGCTGATCCATTCGAAGGATGTCGGCCACAGCAGTGCCAATGCTGCTACTGCCACCACCAGCCATGTGATGTGGGAGGCTATCCAAGCAGAGAGTCTGAACATATCGTTGGGGATTGGTTCATCATTTCTTCCACACATTGACTATCTCGCCTATGTAGGCTACGTGTACGCCGATGCCCTTCTGGTCGTACCACTCGCGCTGTTCCAGGGGCATCAGTTCGGGCTTGAATGGCTCGGCGTAGATTTTCCTGCACTCGATGGCCAGGTCTGACTCGCTGAATATTGGGTTGCCCAGTGCCGTATATTCGGCCGTCAGGCCCGAATCCTTCAGTTTGTCTCCGTCACGGCCCGAGACGGTGCCAATGTATTGCAGCGACTGGCGCATGGCAGGAGGGAAGTGTGTGATGGTGAAGTATTCGTTGCGCTCCATGAATTCGTATGTGTAGCGGCTGGTCGATACATAGACCGTCACGACCGGTTTGCCCCACACCACGCCCAGGGTGCCCCATGCTATGGTCATCATGTTCATATCGTTCTCCTTGCCGGCAGCCAGGGCGAACCATTCGTCGCCGAACAGTTTCACGGCGTTGCCCTCTATTTCTTTGGGCCCGATGAGTTGCCATTGTTTGGTGCGCATGCTCTCGGCCGTTTCGGCATGAGCAGCTGCTGGTTCGGTTGCTTGATTGTCTTTGCTGCCACCGCAGGCAGAGAGCAGGCAGGTCAGTGCCAATGTCGGTAACTTAAATATATTTTTCATAATAATCTTTGGTTTTATCGAGCGCAAAGTTACTATTTTTTAATCATTTGGCAAGGGGTTAATGCCAGGAACTTTTGATTTGTAGTACACTTTTTTCCAATGAACAGGTCAAAAACCATTACCTATTATAGTTTTTTCCTCCAATAATTTTCGTTATTGACTAATTTTTATTATCTTTGCGGGCGTATTTACGATGGGGTAGAGGCAAAATAGGGATGGTTGCAGGACCGGACTGCCCGAGACCGACCGTAGATGATGGACCGAAAGAAAAGAATATAAAAATGTCAAATACAATGAATTTCGTACAGGAACTGAAGTGGCGCGGCATGATACAGGATATGATGCCGGGCACAGAAGAGCAGTTGCAGAAAGAGATGACAGCTGCTTACTTAGGTATTGACCCAACGGCCGACAGTCTGCACATCGGCCATCTGGTAGGCGTGATGATGCTCCGCCACTTCCAGCGTTGCGGACACAAGCCATACGCCCTGATCGGCGGTGCTACAGGTATGATCGGTGACCCTTCGGGCAAGAGCAAGGAGCGTGTCCTGATCGACGAACCAATGTTGCGCCACAACCAGGAGTGCATCCGCAAGCAGTTGGCCAAGTTCCTCGATTTCGACAGTGATGCGCCTAACCACGCCGAGTTGGTCAACAACTACGACTGGATGAAGGACTTCACTTTCCTGGATTTCATCCGCAATATCGGCAAGCTCATCACCGTCAACTATATGATGTCCAAGGATTCGGTCAAGCGCCGTTTCACTGGCGAGAACGGTGCTGAGGGTATGTCGTTCACCGAGTTCACCTACCAGCTGCTCCAGGGCTACGACTTCCTCTATCTGAACGAGCACAAGAACTGCAAGTTGCAGTTGGGCGGTGCCGATCAGTGGGGCAACATCACTACCGGTACTGAGTTGATCCGCAAGGTGACCGGCAACGAGGCTTTCGCCCTGACCTGCCCACTCATCACCAAGGCTGACGGCAAGAAGTTCGGCAAGACCGAGTCAGGCAACGTCTGGCTCGATCCTAAGCGCACCTCTCCATACAAGTTCTATCAGTTCTGGGTCAATGTGACCGACGAGGATGCCAAGCGCTACATCCGTATCTTGACCAGCCTCTGTCGCGAGGAGATCGAGGGTCTGGAGAAGGAGCACGAGGAGGCCCCACACCTGCGCGTACTGCAGAAGCGCCTCGCCAAGGAGCTCACCGTCCTGGTTCACTCCGAGCAGGACTACGAGACAGCCGTGGCAGCCAGCAACCTGCTCTTCAGCAACGGCGGCGCCGATGAGCTGAAAGCTTTTGACGAGACCACTCTGCTCCAAATCTTTGAGTCAGTTCCATCATTCACTGTCAGCAAGGCCGATTTCGAGGCTAGTGGCAAGGCAGTGGATATCTTGGCCAAGGGCTTCGGCATCAGCAATGGTGAGTTCCGCAAGTTGGCTCAGGGCGGCGGCATTGCTGTCAACAAGCAGAAACTGACTTCTTTCGACCAGCAGTTCACTGCAGCCGACCTGCTCTTCGGCAAGTATCTCGTTGCTCAGAAGGGCAAGAAGAACTATTTCCTCGTCACAGTAGAATAAATAACGTTGTGTTAATACTAACGTGTTAAGACGTTGTGTTAATAGCCCGATGGGCTGTTAATACTCGCTACGCTCGTGTTAGCCCCTCCCGTTGAATAGAACGCGGAGGGGCTATTTTGTTCCTTTCGAGCCTTCTGTGTTCTGAAAAATAGAACGCAGATTGAACGGATTTAACAGATAGGAACGGATTTTAAAGGAACACCGAATTCAAACGAATTAAAACATGCCAATTTCGTCGATTTTGTTCGATTCGTGTTCTCTAAAAAATACAATTTGGAACGGATTTTAAAGGAACACCGAATTTAAACGAATTAAAACATACCATATTTGTTGATTTTGTTCGATTCGTGTTCAAAATAAATTAAACGAATTTGGAACGGATTTTTTAGTTTTCGTTATGGTTTTCGTACGAAGTTTTTTTGTTTTCGTACAGCTTTGCTTTTTTTTTTATCTCACGCAGAGCAAACAGAGTGTAAGAGAGTTTTCCTATATCTTCTATCTCTTTTATCTCCATTTCTCTGTGAGAGTTTAGAAGA
>JAILKE010000044.1 GCA_024694125.1 Bacteroidales bacterium | reverse complement strand
CAACTACACCTCCGAGATACTCCAGCGCTGGACTGGCGAAGGCACATCGAACAAGATTCCTCGCGTCACCACCACCAACGTCAACTGGCAGTTCTCTGACCTCTACGTGCACGATGCAGACTACCTGCGTATCAGCACCATTACCTTGGGTTACGACCTGTCGAACCTGTGGGGCAAGAAATACTGCCCACAGTGCCGCATCTACATCCAGGGTCAGAATCTGCTGACCTTCACCAAGTACAACGGCATGGATCCTGAAGTAGGTACTTATGGTTCGTCCGACTCTTGGGCATCAGGCATCGACGTCGGCTACTATCCACGTCCACGCACCCTTTTGGTAGGCTGCAATGTTAAATTCTAAATTCTTGCACACAATATGAAACTATATAGTTATATCATAGCAGGTTTGGCCGGTCTGACTCTGACGGGATGCAGCGACAGTTTCCTGGATGTGGAGTCCAAGACAGATTCAAACACTGCCACTTTCTATAAAACAGAAAACGATGCCAACCGTGCACTGATCGGATGCTACGATGGCTGGCGTCAAGTATCGTCCAACCCCGGCATAGGCTTTCTGGTATCGTCCGAGGTGATGGGTGTAGAGTGCTTCGGCGCTACAGGCAATGGCGACAGCCGCGCCTATCAGGTAATAGACCGCTTCGAGAAGGGTCAGGCTACCTCCGAGGTCAATATCTACAAGCAGGACTACATCGTCTATTACAAAGCCATCTACCGCTGCAACATGTTGATACAGCAGGAGGACCAGATAGCATGGACAGACAGTTTGACCCACACCACATGGATGGGCGAGTGCCACGGTCTGCGTGCATTGCTCTACCTCGACCTGGTACGCTGGTTCGGTAACGTGCCGCTGCGCACCACTCCATCGACCGAAGAGATTCCTCAGAGCGATGCTGCCGATGTATATGCCCTCATATTCGAGGACCTGCAGTATGCCATCGACCATATCCCTGCTGATGCCTATCCCAAGAGCGAAGCAGAAGAGAACGATGGCCGATTCACCAAGTATGCAGCCGAAGCTCTCTATGCCCGCGCCTATCTCTTCTACAAGGGATACTACGGTGCCGACCCAGCTGGTGTGACTGCAGCCCAGGCACTGACCTACTGCGAGGACATCATCAGCAATGGCGGTTACGACCTGGTAGCCGAGTACAAGAACCTGTGGCCGGCAGCATCGGCAGGCATAGCCGATATAGGTGATGCCAAGACCCTGTTGGGCACCTATGCAGGCGATGGCAACTGCGAGACTATCCTGGCACAGAAGTTCACCAACACACAGGATTACGACGGCAACGCCGACTCCAACCGCTGGCAGGTAATGGTGGGCATGCGTTCACTGCCATTTGCACCTTATGGCAAGGGCTGGGGCGCCATGACCGTCAATCCTAACTTCGTCAATGCCTACGAGGCTGGTGACCTGCGCAAGAGTGCATCCATCATCGACATGGCCAACGAGGGCATCACCGCATCGGAGAACTTCGAGGCCAGCTACAAGGACCAGCGCGAATACACAGGCTACTGCGTGAAGAAATACTCTCCACTCTGCTTCAAGGATGGTACCACCGCAGCCAAGATAGACGGTACTGGCGACTTCCAGACCCAGAACCACCAGGATTGGGTCGTAGTACGCTATGCTGACGTACTGCTGATGGCAGCCGAACTGGGCAGCGCCAACAAGCAGACTTACCTCGACAAGGTCCGTGCCCGTGCCGGACTGAACAGCGTAACTGCCACCACCGAGAATATCCTCAAGGAGCGCCGATTCGAGTTCGCCTTCGAGGGCATCAACTACTGGGACCTGCTGCGTCAGGGACTGGACTATGCTGCCTCTCAGATTGCTACCGACGGCATCAACGTCAAGTCGGGCGGCAACGACGATCAGGTCGTGATCAGCAAGGAGAACTTCCTCGCTACCAAGGGTCTGTCACAGATTCCTAACGACGCTATCGTACTCTCTAACGGCATCATCGAGCAGAATGCCGGTTGGTAATTATTTACACTCCTAATAAAGACTTCAATTATGAAAATCAAACATATATTGTTCTCAGCCCTGGCAGGCAGCATGCTCACAGTGGGATGTACCCCCGAGGAGTATAGCCTGAGCAGCATAGACGTAACGGCAGCGCAGCTGTCGGAGGGCGAAGGGTTCAGTGTCCTGGTAGATCAGACTACCAACTACGTGACCTGCACCAGCAACTTGACGGGCAAGACTATCTATTGGGAATATGGACCCAAACCCGCCGACGGTGAGTCATTCTCCGTATCGGGCAACTATGTGGGCCAGAGTTATAAGGTCGGCATCGCCTTCCCCGGCGATTACTACGTTCGCATGGCAGCCGACAATGCCGGTGGCCTCGCGTTCGGCGAACCCTCTTACTTCACCATTGACCAGATCAACACAGACCTCATCTCGGACGAGGCATGGACCACGCTGACTGGCGGTGTAGGCAAGAGCAAGACCTGGATACTGGACCTGGACCCAGAGACCGGTGCTGCACTCAAGTTCGGCGGTCCTAAGTGGTTCTTCACTACGGGCCAGAACTGGGACTCGTTCCACAACGCAGCCGGTGCCAATTACATCGATGCCGACCCATGGGATGCATCGACCGCCATTGACCCAACTTATGCCTCCGAATGGTACTGGGCAGCTGACTATGCCGGCAACAGCTGGATATGCGGACTGGCAGACTACGGCGAGATGACCTTCGACCTGATCAACGGAGCCAATGTCGATGTCAACGGCACCAAGGGCACCTTCAGCATGGATGTCGATGCCCACACCATCAGTTTCACTGGCGTACTGCCACTGAGCTGCGGCGCTGATGCCGACATCTCCAGCTACTGTCCTTCCGGCACCTACAAGATTATCTACCTGACCGACAATGCCATGCAGATACTCTTCGACGGCGGTGCATCGGCTGGCACTCCATTCTCGATGAACTATATCTCGAAGGAGTACAAGGACAACTACGTTGCTCCTGTGGTGACCGACATCACACTGCCCGAGGACTGGATGGATTACATCGTACCCAAGAACCAGAATATCACCAAGTACAAGTTCAATGAAGATGCTCCATGCACCTGGTTTGACATAACCGGCACCACCGAGGAGAAGCGCACTTACACCCCAGTCGATCTGTCGGAGTACACCTTCGCCTTCAATTCGCCTTCGAACACACTGACCATCACTGACCCAAGTGGTGACGAGACTGCGATAACCTATACGCTCGATGACAAGGGTAACTTCACATTCAAGGAAGCACTGCCAGTCTTCAGCCTGGCATCGGACAATGCAGACATCAACTTCGGAGCAAGTGACAATCAGTTGCAGATTCTCTCGTACGAGATTGACGACTACTCTGGCGACCTGTCCGAACTGGTCATCGGCGCACGTCAGTACGATGCCCAGGGCAACTTCTACGAGTATCAGGCCTACCGCCTGGTCAAGCAGACCGGCTCTGCCGAACCTGAACGATTCGCTGTAACTCTGGGCTTTGCCGATACAGGATGGAACTTCATCACACACGACAAGCTGTACATATCGGGCGAAGGCTCATACACCTTCTCTATCGTACCGGACGGAACTTGTGCCACAACCGACCCATATCTCTATTACATCGATGTGCTCAAGTTGCTCAAGAGCCATCCTAATGCCGACCTCGTGCTGACCAGCATCAAGGTGGACGGTACCGAGATACTGGGCAGCAACGAATCCCTCACAGACGAAGCCATCTCGCGCGGAGTCGGAGATGTTGCCACCACGGGCCGCCGTTACCTGCTCAATCCTTGGAACGAGACATCGGCAGCCAACACGTCAAAATTCAAGTTCTCTACATCGCTCGATGTAACCCTCAATGTCGTCTATGATGCAGGCGAGGTTAAACTGAAATAAAGGAATGAGGTTGTATGGCCGATTCCCAGGCATGAACATAAGGTGAGACAACCTTAAATCCTCATAACCCCTCAACCATACAACCTCACCACCTAAAGAACCTTAAATATATCTACAATTATGAAACTAAACAAGTTCTATATATCGGGCATCGCTGCTACACTGGCGCTGGGCACCGCCTTCACCTCGTGCGAGGAGGAGGACGACTACAGCATCAGTCAGACTGCAGTGATCTCGCAGCTGGCTACGGGCGAGGCAACGCCATCGGCCATAGCAGCAACGGTATCGGGCACAGTGAGCGGCCTGGACCAGATGTCAGCCTCGCGCTATCAGGTAGGTTTCATCTTCGGCACCAATGAAGACGTGACCAATACCGGTTCGAAAGTGACTGGTTCGGTCGATGCCGACGGCAACATATCGGGCACACTGTCCGACCTGACCGAGGGCAAGACCTACTACTACGCAGCCTACGTCACCCTGCAGGGAACAGTCACACAGTTCGGCGACGTCAAGTCGTTCGTCACTACCGATGCCGCCATCGCTACAGCCGAGGCGACTGAAGTGAGCACCTGCAAGGCTACCCTGAACGGACAGATATCCGGTTCGGATGGTGCCGAGGAGGCTACTGCAGCCGGTTTCCGCTATGCACTGACCGAGGCTGGTGTAGCTACGGGCGTGGACGTTGCAGTCGATGCAACATCGGGCACATACTCGACTCAGATTTCGGGCCTGCTTCCAGCCACGACCTACTACTATTCGGCCTACAGCCAAGTCGGCTCCAATGACATGACCGGCGAGGTCAAGAGTTTCACCACCGATACTCTGTCCATGGAGTACGTCGATCTCGGCCTCTCTACTCTCTGGGCCAAGTACAACATCGGTGCCGAGGCAGAAGAGGAGGCTGGTGCACAGGCCGGATTCGGCGACCAGACCTTCATGCTCCGCTCTACATCGACCGATGACTATACCCCATGGGACATAGCCGGTACGGACGATGACAACCTGGCTCTGCTCAACATAGACGGAGACTCGCCCATGAAGTCCAAAATGCCGACTGCGGCTCAGTTTAAGGAGTTGATCGAGAAGACTACCCAGACCAGCGAGACCGTCAATGGCGTAGAGGGTATCCGCTTCACTGCCGGCAACGGCAACTCGATTTTCCTCCCTATAGTCAACTACCGCGAGGGTGACACCTACGACGAGGGCACCACTGGTTACTACTGGACAGGCAATGTGAGCTCGCTCAACGAGACCTACGCCAAGTCGATCTCCGTATCGGCTACCGGTGCCGAGGTAGGCGTATCCAGCCGCCACCTGGGTCTGGCTATCCGCCCTGTACGCGACTATGCCATCCTCTATCCTGACAGCGCCAAGCTGGTAGTAGGTGACCTGGAGAACAATGGCCGCATCCGCATCGAGATATACAACATGTACGGCGGCACTGCCAGCGCACCTGCTGTCGAGCCATCGAGCGTCAAGTTCAAGAAGAACATGGTAGTCACCTTCACCATCTCCGGCATAACCGGCAACCTCAAGGACGGTGCTCCATCCAGCTTCACTGCAGGTCTCGAATATGCAGCCGACAACTGGGCACCAAGCTACTGGTCAAGCCTCACGATGGGCAAGTACGAAGCTCCTGTCACGGGCGATGGTACCTACGTCGTATGGTGTGAGTGCGAAAATGCCTCGGGCGCCGTAGTCTTCACCATCGATATTGACCAACTGGGTGCTAATCTGGTCGATCCATCGCTCATCCGCGTCAAGGTTGACAACATCAAGCTGGATGCCAGTGTCGATGTCATTCCTGACGTCTGCAAGAACTTCTATGCCAATGATTCGGGCGAGGGTGGCCGCATACAGATATACAACCCATGGAATGGCCTGAGTACCGAGGGATACTACGACGACGGCAAACTCAACTTCATCGGTATGCAGATTGTGGACTTCACCATCAGTGGCATAGACGGCAATCTCGTAGATGGAGCACCAACTTCGTTCAAGTCGTGCATCTCTTTTGCTGACCAAGATTGGGGATCGAGCTACTGGGGTGGCGAGAGTTGGGGCAATGCCGAAGTAACGGGCGATGGCTCTTACACGGTATATTGCTACATCAACGGCCAGGCCTACGGTGCTGCATTCTGGTGCATTGAATTGGCCAATCTTTATACTGCTTTGGTCGATCCATCGAAGGTGCAGGTATCGGTTGACAAGATCACCACACCCGGCAAGCAGTAATTTGAGTGTTTAATTCTTGACGAGTAGAGAGTAAAAGTCTCAGCAGATAGCTCTTCTATCTGCAAGTTATACAATCCTACGGCAATAATTCCGGTTGTTGTCCGTTAATAATAAAAGAGATTGTAGAGACTTTTCTCTCTACTCTACTCAATTTAACTTTGTACGATAATAAAAAACGATAACCAAAACGAAAAACCATTAACCCTTAAACTTTAACCCCTTAACCATTATAACCCATGAACGTCAGACAACTGCTGCTCAGCACAAGCATGCTGGCCTCCACAATGCTATATGCACAACTGCCATCGGCACAAAGCATAGCCGGACAGATGTACCCCGGATGGAACCTGGGCAATACGCTCGAGGCAGGGTCCAATACCACGCTCTATACGACCGACAGCAACGGCGGTCTCGGACAAGAGACCTCGTGGCAAGGAACCAAGACCACCCAGGCCATCATCGACTATGTCAAGGCACAGGGCTTCCGCTCGGTGCGCATACCCTGCTCGTGGGTGATGGGGCACATCAGCGACTCAGCCTCGCTCACCATCGACAGCCGATGGATGGCCCGCGTACGCGAAGTGGTCGATTACTGCATCGCCGATGGTCTCTACGTCGTGCTCAATGACCACTGGGACGGCGGTTGGATGGAGAACAACCTATCGGCCTACACCACGGAGAATGCCACACGCCTCAACCAGCTCTGGACGCAGATAGCCACGGAGTTCCGCGACTACGACGAACATCTGCTCTTCGCGGGGTTCAATGAACCTGCCTGCGACAACTCGCAAGCCTACCAGGTGCTGATGCGCTACGAGCAGGACTTTGTCGATATAGTGCGTGCCACGGGCGGCAACAATTCCAGCCGCACACTGGTGGTGCAGGGACCATCGACCGACATCACCAAGACGGTCCAGAACTTCTCCATGCCTACCGATGTGATTTCGGACCGACTGATGGTCGAGGTTCACTACTATACGCCACCTCAGTTCACCGGCGTATGGGAGAATGGCACGCCCTACTACTTCTGGGGCAGCAGCAACCACATCTCGTCGGGCACATGGTCATCGTACAATGCCACATGGGGCGAAGAGTCGTACCTGAAGGAGCAACTCAAGTCGATGTACGACAACTTTGCCTCCAAGGGCTATCCCGTTCTGCTGGGCGAATACGGTGCCAACTGGCGCAGCCTGGGCAATACAGCGGCACAGAAGAAACATGATGCATCGATCAAGCTGTTCAACCAGCTGATATGCCAATATTCAGTTGATTACGGCATCGTCCCCTGTGTTTGGGACATCAACGTAGCGGCACAGAACGGCACCACAGGCGTGATGACAGTGCTCAACCGCAATTCGCTGTCGGTCTTCTGCACGCCTGCCATGGAGGGCATCACTGCTGGATGCGCTGCCGGCACCTGGCCCCTCAGTTCGGGGCTGCAGTCGCTGCAGCAAGGCTCGGCTTCGGACCAATCAGACCAAAGCTACAACCTGACGGGACAACGTATCAACGCTCAGTCAGCAGGGCTCTGTATCGTGAACAACTGCAAACTGCTGTTCCGCTGAGGGTCTCCACAGGATATATTAATACTGAATACGGAAAAGAGTTCGACTGACTGTCGGACTCTTTTTTTCTTCTCAACGATAGGAATACAGGGCCAAAGTAGCTTAAATTGAACATAATATAACAAAAAGATAAGATAGTATAGGCTATCTTTCGCAAAAAAAGTGTATCTTTGCGCCGTTGCATAGGCATATTTCAGTTTCCCTCAACGCATACTGAAACCCTGCATTGCCCACTATGTCCAAATTTTCTACTGTATGACCCGAAAATTGCTCTATATCTTTCTATTTAGTTTGCTCGTGTTCACAGCCTGCCAGAAGGCACCCGAACCGCACTTCGTCCTGACTACTCCGCACCAGCGACTGCGGACCAGACTGGACACACTGCGCACCCACGGCATCATGTATGGCCACATGCACGACGAGCTGAGCAGCACGGCAGCCGTTCCGAACGGCACTCTGTCGGACACCTACCGCCTCACCAACAACTATCCTGCCGTGATGGGGTTCGACCTGTCGGGCATCGAGGCAGGAATGGCGGCCAATACTGCAGGAATCCCGTTCAAGAAGATCAAAGAGCAAATCGTAGCGCACTATAGTCGCGGCGGCATAGTGATGCTGACATGGCACCCGATCAATCCCGTCACGGGCGGTCCAGCTACTGACACCAGCGACACCACTGTGGTACGGCAGATTCTGCCCGGCGGTGCCCTGCACGACCAGTTCGTACAGAGCATGTACAGACTGTCGGAGTTCCTGCGCTCGCTCAGCACGCGCAATGGCAGCAACATACCTTACGTCTTCCAGCCTTGGGACAAGGCGGACGCGCCCGACTACTGGTGGGGCACTCCCCACTGCTCCGACAAACAGTACCAACGCCTGTGGTTGATGCTCAAGGACTACCTCAAGAGCCGCCTCTACTCCAACCCCATCTGGTGCTATACTGCCAGCCTGACCGATGGCACTGGCAAGGAGGCATCCATGCACCGCTACCCTGGCGCTGACTATGTCGATATGATTGGGCTCGATGCCCGACAGACAGTCCCCGATTCACTCTACCGTGAACAACTCTCTACACAGCTCGCGGTCATTGACGGTATGGCACGCAGCCAACAGAAGTTTATGGCTATCACGGCCTGTGGTATAGACCAGTCTCCCACAGCCGACTGGTGGAGCCGCATCTTCGTTCCCCTCGTGACCCGCTACCCGCTCTGCTTCGTCATTACCGGGACCAACACTCCATCATCGAACTATGGACCATCGCCCGAGACCTCCACAGCCGACGATTTCCTCCGTCTGGTGCGTCAGCACCTCCTCTTGTTGCTCCCCGACATCATTCAGGCTCAAAGTGACGCCAGCCGCGACTCGTCCGAATTGTTGTGGCTTTAATCACTAAGAAGTGACAAGGAAGTGACAAAGAATTAAAATGGAAGTGACAAGGAAGTGACAAAGAATTGAAATGGAAGTGACAAGGACGATACAGATTCCTGTCGAAAAATAATTGATATTGATAATCTCAATTTATAGCGAACAAAGTATCGTCTTTTATTTCTTTCTCTTCTCAAACTTCCTTAACTCTACGAGCCAATATTTACTTTTGTATCGTCCCTGTCTCTTCTTTTTCACTTCCTTGACACTTCCCTGTCACTCCCTTTAGTTAT